>NZ_JAOCQE010000089.1 GCF_025290915.1 Streptomyces sp. 15-116A
GGGTGACCGTTATCTGCGGCGGCACGTATCCGTGGCCGGGCGCGGCGAGCGGGCTGTCCGTGGAGGCCAGCAGCGCGTCGATGCCGCCCTCGGGAAGCTGGACGAAGGCGGTGGCGCCGTCGTCGTAGTCGCCCTGGGGCAGCGGGTCCCAGCGGCCGCCGCCGCGGGGCGCGCCCTCCTGGTGCCGGTCTCCGTGCTGGTCGTCGGTCACGACAGCGCCCTCCCCAGTGCTCGTCGGGCCAGCGCGGCGACGGTGCGCCGCAGGTGCAGTACGGCGGGCGGAAGCGGCGGGACGACGCCGTCCTCACCGGGGGCGGCGTCGGGGATGCAGGCCGCGGCCACGTACTCCCCGAACGCGGTGAGCGCCTCCGGCACGATCGCGCGGTTGTTGTCCCAGTCGATCAGCTGGGCGACCCACTGCTCGGCCTCCAGGGGCCTGAGCGGCATCGGCGCGATGGCGCCCACCGCGCAGCGCACGCCGCGCCGGGCCGGGTCGAGGACCAGGGCGACGGACGCGACCGCGCGGCCGGGGCCGGTGCGACCGGTGGCTTTGAGGAAGACCTGGGGCGCGTGCAGCAGCGGTACGCGCACGTAGCCGATGAGTTCACCGGCGCGGAGCATGTCCATCCCGGCCAGCAGGTGCGAGACGGGGATCTCGCGGCGGGCCCCGCCCTGGCCCGCGATGATCAGCGTGGCCTCCAGGGCGGCCAGCACCGGCAGGGCGTCGCCGGTGGGCGCGGCGGAGGCGATGTTGCCGCCCAGGGTGCCCGCGTTGCGGATGTGCGGCGGGCCCGCGGCCCGCGCCGAGGCGGCGAGCGCCGGGATGAGGGCGGCGAAGTCGGGCCGGCCCATACGCGCGTGGGTGAGTCCGGCGCCGAGCAGCGCGTGGCCGTCGAGGTACTGCCAGCCGCGGATCTCGCTGATCTTGCCGAGGCCGACCAGCGCGGCGGGCCTGAGCTGCCCGGAGTTGACGGCGGCCATGAGGTCGGTGCCGCCCGCGACGGGCACGGCGGCGGGCATGGCGGCGAGCGCCGCCACGGCCTCGTCCAGCGTCGTGGGCAGCGTGACGGCCTGCGCCGCCTGCGGTGCGTGCGTGCTCAAAGCCGGCTGCCCCTTCCCGCTTCCCCACCTGGTGTCGCCTGGTCCCACCTGTGTTGCCGTACGGTACGTGCTGACAGGGCGGACGTGGCAACTCTGGCACATCTTGGCAAGCGCCGAAGACGGGGGTCCGCTAGGAGGTGTTCGCCCACCTCATCCCGGACATGGGCAGATTTCACGCACGGAACACCGAAGTGCACCAAGTGCCCGAATTAGTACTCTTCGGTGTGTGGCCTTGTGCGACCTCGTCCGCTACCGCAGGGGCGGCGCCCCGTCGATCGGCCGGCCCAGCACACCTGGCCGCCGCTGCCAGGGCAGGGGACCGGCGGGCGGGCGGTAGGCGACGCCGAGGGCGTCGAGACGCCGGTAGTGGGCGGTCATCCGGCGTTCGAAGCCGGTGAAGTCCCGCTCTGCGGGGGCGGGCAGGCTGCTCCAGGCGACCTCCGCGAAGGCCGCGAGCCGGGGGAACACCTGGTAGTCCACGCGCTGCTGGTCCTCCATCACCTCCGTCCACACATTGGCCTGGGTGCCCAGCACATGCCCGGCCTCCTCGGGCGTCAGCTCCGGCGGCACGGGCTCGAACCGGTAGACGTCCTCCAGCGTGCGGACGTACCCGATCGGCACCGGCTCGTCGGCGCCCGCGTCCTGACGGTGGTCCAGATACACCTGCTGCTCGGGGCACATCACCACGTCGTGCCCCGCCCGCGCGGCGGCGATCCCGCCCCGGTACCCGCGCCACGACGACACCGCCGCCCCCTTCGCCAGCCCGCCCTCCAGGATCTCGTCCCAGCCGATGAGCCTGCGCCCGCGCGCGGAGAGCCAGTCGTCGAAATGCCCGATGAACCACGACTGGAGCTCGTCCTCGCCGGCCAGTCCCCGTTCCTTGATACGGGCCTGCGCGGCCGGCGACCGGCGCCACTGCTCCTTGGGACATTCGTCGCCGCCCACGTGGACGAACCGCGAGGGGAACAGCTCCAGCACTTCCTCGAACACCCCCTCGTAGAAGCGAAGGGTGTGGTCAGTGGGAGCGAGTACGTTCGGATTGATCCCCCAGGTGTCCCAGACGGTCAGGGAGGCGGTGTCGATGACATCGGAGTTGCCGAGTTCCGGATACGCGGCGATGGCGGCCTGCGAGTGGCCCGGTACGTCGATCTCGGGGACGACGCTGATATGCCGCTCGGCGGCATAGGCGACGATCTCCCGGATGTCGTCCTGGGTGTAGTAGCCGCCGTGCGGCCGGTCGTCCCACAGGGGTGAGGCCCGGTGCCCGATTTTCGTCCGGGCCCGCCAGGAACCGACCTCAGTCAGCCGCGGGTACCGCTTGATCTCGATACGCCATCCCTGGTCGTCCGTCAGATGAAAGTGGAGGACATTGAGTTGGTGGGCGGCCATCAGATCGAGATAGCGCAGCACTCCGTCCTTGGGCATGAAGTGCCGCGCCACATCGAGCATGAGACCGCGCCAGCCGAAACGCGGGCCGTCCTCGATCCTGACGTGCGGCACGGCCCAGACCCGGTCGCGCCCCAGCGGCGCCCTGCGGTACGCGTCGGGACCGAGCAGCTGCCGCAGCGTCTGGGCACCCCGGAAGACTCCGGCCGCGCTGCCTCCGTCGATCATGATGCCGCTGAAGTCGCTGACGAGCCGATACTCCTCGGGGCCGAGCCCGGGGTCGAGCCGCAGCCCGATGCCATCCCCCTCGGCGTCGTCGAGCTCCCGCCCGTCCCGCAACGGCAGCCCGGTGGCCTGCCGGAGCACACCGCCCAGCCAGCGCCCGACCCCCTCCGTCCCTGTGCAGGCGTACAGCTGCGAGTGTTCCGTCAGCCGCACCTCGCCGGAACCGGCGACGACGGTACGGGGAGCGGGAATCAGTTCCGTCGGTGAGGTCACATCAGTCCTTTACCGCGCCGCCCAGCCCGGAGACCAGACGCCGCTGCACGAGTACGAAGAAGATCAGCACGGGAATGGTCATCACCGTCGACGCCGCCATGACCCCGCCCCAGTCCGGCTCGTCCGGCTTGTAGAACACCAGCAGGGCCATCGGCAGAGTCGACTGGGAGATGTCGCTGATGATGAAGGACTTGGCGAACAGGAAGTCGTTCCAGGTGGAGATGAAGGAGAACACACTCGTGGCCACCAACCCCGGCAGGACGAGCGGGAAGAGAATCTGCCAGAGAAAACGCGCACGGCTCGCCCCGTCGATGTAGGCGGCCTCCTCCAGCGCCTGAGGCACGGCCTTCACGAACCCCCGCAGCATCCAGATCGCGAACGGCAGGGAGAACGCGATGTGCGGCAGGATCAGCGACCACAGCGTGTTCAGCTGACCCAGATCCCGCATCACGAAGAACAACGGGATCGTCAGCGCCTCCACGGGCACCATCTGGGCCACCAGAAACATGATCAGCAAGGTGGTCCGCATACGGAACCGGAAACGCGTCACGGCGGTCGCCGCGAGAAACGCGATCAGCGCCGAGGCGATCACCACGGCCACCGCGACGACGACACTGTTGAGGAAGTACCGGCCGAATTCCTGCTGCCCGAACACCCGCCGGAACGAGTCCAGCGTGGGCGCCAGTGTCCAGGGCCGGGGCTCGCTGGACTCGATCTCCCCGGCCGGTTTGAAGGCGCTGAGCACCATCCAGTACAGCGGAAAGGCCACGACCACCGCGACGAGCAGCGCCGACGCCTCGGCCGCCAGCCGCCACGGGCGTCGCACACGCGGAAGATTCACAGTTCCTCCCCCTGGCGGCGCAGCAGCCGCAGATACACCAGCGTCACGCCGAGCAGGATCAGCAGCATCACCACACCGATGGCCGCCCCGAGGCTGTACTGCGAGGACGCGAACGCCTGCTGGTACGCGTACACGTTCAGCACCAGGTTCTGTCCCGCGATACCGCCGCCGCCTGTCATCACATAGATCTGCGTGAAGACCTTGAAGTCCCAGATCACCGACTGGATGGTGACCACCACGAGGATCGGCCGCAGCATCGGCGCCAGCACGGACCGCCAGATCCGCCACTGCGAGGCCCCGTCCAGCGAGGCGGCCTCCAGCACCTCGGCCGGCACCGCCCGGATCCCCGCGTACACGGTCACCATCACGAACGGAAAGGAGCACCACACCACTTCGAGCAGCACGAGAAGGAACGCACTGAACCTCCCGTACGTCCACGAGTGGTCCCCGAGCCCGAGCACCCGGTTCACCGGCCCGAAGTCGGCGTCGAAGAGAAACAGCCACACGGTCGACCCGGTGATGGCAGGAGTGGCCCAGGCCCCGAGCGCGGCGAGCATCAACGCCAGCCGCGGAAACGCCCGCACCCGCGTCAACAACACGGCCAGCGCACACCCGACGACGAGCGTGCACACCACACAAGCGGCCGCGAACACCACGGTGGCGAACAGCACCTGCCAGAACTGCGAGTCGGAGAAGAGTCGCGAGTAGTTCCCCAGCCCTTCAAAGCTGGTCGGCTCACCCCCACTGACCTGCGCCTGCGTGTAGTGGAACAGCGAGATGAGCCCGAGCTGATAGATCGGGTAGGCAAGCAGCCCCCCGAGCACGACAAGCGCGGGCGCCAGATAAAGCCAGGGTGCACCGGAACTCCCCCAGGGGCGCGGGGAACTGCGCGAAAAACCACGAACCACCCGCACCCGCGAACGCTCAACCAGCCCCGAGTCAATAGGCGCACCCCCGCTCATCCGGCGGAGCCAAACGCCGCATCCATCTTCCGCGCAGCGTCACCCGCAGCCGCCCCCACACCCTTCTTACCGCTCACGATCTCCTGGAACATCGTCGGCAACACCAACGACGAGTCGATCTGCCCCCACGCAGGCGACACCGGAACAAACTTCGTCCCCGCAGCCAGCGTCCGGACGAACGGCTGAACGAACGGCTCCCGCGCAGCCACCTGCTCCCGCACATCGGAGAACGTCGGCAGAAACCCCATCGCCTCGAACAACTCCCCCTGCGCCTCCTTCGAAGCGAGCCGCTTCATCAGATCGACGGCGAGCGTCCGATGCGACGTGGACCTCAGCACCCCGAGGTTGTTCCCACCCGCGAACGCGGGCGCGACGGACCCGGGCCTCACCCCCGGCAGCGGCACCACTGCGTACTTCCCCTTGACGCTGCCCGCCTCCACGGCCGCATGGCTGAAGTCACCCCCGATCGCCATGGCCGCCTTGCCGGAGGCGAACGCGGTCACCGTGTCGTTGCCGCCCATGCCCGCGCACTTCGCGGCGGGACAGTTGTCGTCACCGAACAGGGAGGTGTAGGCCTCGATCCCCTTCCGGGCCGCGGGACTGTCGATGGCGGCGGTGTACGAGGACCCCTTCCCGACGGCCAGTTCACCCCCGTGCGCCCAGATGAACGGCATCGCACCGTACGTGTACGCACCGCCCACGGCGATCCCGTACATCCCCGGCTTCTCGGCCCGGACCTTCTTCGCGGTGGCGATCAACTCGCTCTGCGTCCGCGGCACTTTCAGGCCGAGTTCCTTGAAGACGTCCGTGCGGTAGTACAGCGCCCGCACGCCCACGAAGTACGGCGCTCCGTAGACCTTGCCGTCCACCGTCACCGACTGCCGGGCCGTCGGGTCGGTGTCCTTCGCCTCCTCCCACGCGCCGAACTCCTTGCTGATGTCGGCGAGTCCGCCGTCCTTCACATAGCCGGCGGTGTCGGTGTTGCCGTACTCGATGAGGTCGGGCGCGGACTTCGGGTCGTTGAAGGCGGCCTTGATGCGCTGGGCGCGGGTCTCGACGGGGATGTACTCGACGGTGACGTCGGTGCCCTCGTGCGCCTTCTCGAAGCCGGCGACGACGGCGTCGACGACCTGTTCCTTGGGCTTGTTGTTGACCTCCTGGAAGAGCCAGACCCGCAGGGTGCCGGACTTCTCGTCCTTGCCGGAGGAGGTGTCGCCGGAGGTCTGGGGCGCGCAGGCGGCGGTGGCGACGAGGGCCGCGAGCACGACGAGGCGGACGGGCAGTTTCATGGAGTGCTCCTCCAATGCGTTGCAACATGCGCAACGATGGTTTCGCTGTGCACAACACATCGGAGGCTAGGGACGGGTGAACCACGCCACAAGGGGTGACCCAAAGGTCTCAACCACTCTGTGACCGACCGACGCACCCTCTGCAACGCCCGGACAGCGCACCGGGCAGCACAAAGGCCCCCGGGGCGCGCGAGAACGCACCCTGGGGGCCTACGGGCCCGAACCGGCTCGGCGGCTACTTGTCGCCCTTGCCGCCCTTGCCCTTGTCGTCGCCGCCGGCGCCCATGGAGTCGTAGATCTCCTTGCACATGGGACACACGGGGTACTTCTTCGGGTCGCGGCCGGGCACCCACACCTTGCCGCACAGCGCCACGACGGGCGTGCCGTCGAGGGCGCTCGCCATGATCTTGTCCTTCTGGACGTAATGGGCGTAGCGCTCGTGGTCACCGTCGCCGTGGGAGGTCTGCGGCGTCGGCTCGACGAGGGTCCCCGTACCAGTCCCGCGCTCGGGCTCAAGAGTGCTCATGCAAGCCAGGGTACTGAAGGTCACACGGATCAGTTGAGCGAAGGGTCGTCCGGGTACGTCGCGACCATGGCCAGTTCGTTGCGCTGGCGGCGCAGCACCTCGCGCCAGAGCCGCTCGGGGGCCGGGGAGGACACGTCCCCGGGCTCCGACTCCACGACGTACCAGGCGCCGTCGACCAGCTCCTCCTCCAGCTGGCCGGGGCCCCATCCGGCGTATCCGGCGAAGATGCGCAGGGATCCGAGGGCGGAGGCGAGCAGCTCGGGCGGGGCCTCCAGGTCGACCAGTCCGATCGCGCCGTGCACCCGGCGCCAGCCGAGCGGCGCGGCCTCGGTGTCCCCGTCGCCGGGGACGACGGCCACGCCGAGGGCCGAGTCGAGGGACACCGGTCCGCCCTGGAAGACGACGCCGGGTTCGCCGGCGAGGTCGGCCCAGCCCTCCAGGATGTCCCCCACGTCCACGGGCGTCGGACGGTTGAGGACGACACCGAGCGAGCCCTCCTCGTCGTGGTCGAGGAGAAGCACCACCGCGCGGTCGAAGTTCGGGTCCGCCAGGGCGGGCGTGGCCACGAGCAGCCGCCCTGTGAGCGAGGACACCTCGGTCATGCCAGACATGATCCCGCATCTTGCCCGCGCGTGGGGAGGCAATGGGGGTACGGGGGTGAACGCAGCTCAGGGGGACGGAAGCACTCCCGGCGCACGCCCCGTCCGGTGACCGCCCGCACACGCCGCGGGACGGTTCGTGTTGTGACAGATCCATGACGTGGCTGGTCCGCGCTCGGGCTTACAGAAGGGGGGTGGAGGGCGATTACCCTTTCCCTCCTGGCCCCCCGACCGACTCCACGGAACGCGAGATTCATGACCGTCAACGGCGCTGATGACGTACTGCTTGTCCACGGCGGAACCCCGCTCGAGGGCGAGATCCGTGTCCGCGGTGCGAAGAACCTCGTACCGAAGGCCATGGTGGCCGCGCTCCTGGGCAGCGCTCCGAGCCGACTGCGCAACGTTCCGGACATTCGTGACGTCCGTGTCGTACGAGGCCTGCTGCAGCTGCACGGGGTGACGGTCCGTCCGGGTGACGAGCCCGGTGAGCTGGTGATGGACCCGACGTCCGTGGAGAGCGCGAACGTCGCCGACATCGACGCCCACGCCGGTTCCTCCCGCATCCCGATCCTCTTCTGCGGTCCGCTGCTGCACCGCCTCGGCCACGCCTTCATCCCGGGCCTGGGCGGCTGCGACATCGGCGGCCGGCCGATCGACTTCCACTTCGACGTGCTGCGCCAGTTCGGCGCGACCATCGAGAAGCGGGCGGACGGCCAGTACCTGGAGGCCCCGCAGCGGCTGCGCGGCACGAAGATCCGGCTGCCGTACCCGTCGGTCGGCGCGACCGAGCAGGTGCTGCTCACGGCGGTCCTCGCGGAGGGCGTCACCGAGCTGTCCAACGCGGCGGTGGAGCCCGAGATCGAGGACCTGATCTGCGTCCTGCAGAAGATGGGCGCCATCATCGCGATGGACACCGACCGCACCATCCGCGTCACCGGCGTGGACAAGCTCGGCGGCTACACCCACCGCGCCCTGCCCGACCGCCTGGAGGCCGCCTCCTGGGCGTCCGCGGCGCTGGCGACCGAGGGCAACATCTACGTCCACGGCGCCCAGCAGCGCTCGATGATGACGTTCCTGAACACCTATCGGAAGGTCGGCGGCGCCTTCGAGATCGACGACGAGGGCATCCGCTTCTGGCACCCCGGCGGCCAGTTGAAGTCGATCGCGCTGGAGACGGACGTCCACCCCGGTTTCCAGACCGACTGGCAGCAGCCGCTGGTGGTCGCCCTGACGCAGGCGACGGGCCTGTCCATCATCCACGAGACGGTCTACGAGTCGCGTCTCGGCTTCACCTCCGCGCTCAACCAGATGGGCGCGCACATCCAGCTCTACCGCGAGTGCCTGGGCGGCTCCGACTGCCGCTTCGGCCAGCGCAACTTCCTGCACTCGGCGGTCGTCTCGGGCCCGACCCGCCTCCAGGGCGCCGACCTGGTCATCCCCGACCTGCGCGGCGGCTTCTCGTACCTCATCGCCGCCCTCGCCGCCCAGGGCACGTCCCGCGTCCACGGCATCGGCCTCATCAACCGCGGCTACGAGAACTTCATGGAGAAACTCATGGAGCTGGGAGCAAAGGTGGAACTCCCGGGCAAGGCCCTGGGCTGAGCAACACCGTGAGCAAGCCGATGGGGCGGTCATCCCAGAGAGGGTGACCGCCCCATCGGCGTCAGCAGCAGCGCCCCGATAGGGGCGCGGGGCAGTGCCTAATTTGCGGCTACCGCCGCGTGCGCGCGACCAGCCACAGACAACCCGCGGTCACCCACGGCGCTGCAGCTGAACGGCGCTTACTTCCCCTTGGCCGCATCCTTCAGCTTCGACCCGGCCGAAACCTTCACGCTGTACCCGGCCGGAATCTGAATCGGCTCACCGGTCTGCGGGTTACGCGCGGTACGAGCAGCACGGTGGGTCCGCTCGAAAGTCAGAAAGCCAGGGATGGTGACCTTCTCGTCGCCCTTGGAGACGATGTCGCCGACGACATCGGCGAACGCGGCCAGCACGGCGTCGGCGTCCTTGCGGGTCACCTCGGCGCGGTCGGCCAGCGCGGCCACCAGCTCACTGCGGTTCATGTTGTTACTCCCGTGTTCTTCTTGCCGTTGAGGCGTGCCACGCGGCGGGGCCGCATGTTGGGCACGGCCAAGCCGATGCTGCCAGGGTCCTCGGTGAGTCCCCGGACCCGGGTCCGACGTCGAACCCTCGCGCCCAGGGAGGCATCCTGCCTCCACCTGCGGCGGGAAAGCCAATCCGGCACCCGCAGGAGTCGCGAGAACACTCGTGAGTGTCACACGCAAGCCCAGGGCCTCCCGTTCGGATCAGCCCGCAGACGCGGGGTCTGGCACGCACATCTGCCGCGTTGTCGTCGGTCGCCGACGCTCCGCGTCGACTCCCTCCTCCGCCTTGCAGCTGCACGCACCAGACCCCGCTCGCCGGAGCTGACACATGCACCGCATGTGTCCTGCGGCCTGATCCGAACGGCAGACCCGCCGCCACCCTAGAGGGCCGCCAGAACGGGGAGGTTCCGCGACGCGCCGGTTTCCCTGCGGTCGTGGTGCTCCTCACAGCCTTGGTACGCCGCTTTCCCCGACAGCGTACGTAACCCCGCTCGCCCTACGCGTGAGCGGCGGCCCCCGCCGCCTTCGCGGCCTCGCGCACCGCTCCGGCGACCGCGCCCGCGACCTTGTCGTTGAAGACGCTGGGGATGATGTAGTTCGGGTTCAGCTCGTCCTCGGTGACGACGTCCGCCAGCGCCTTCGCGGCGGCGAGCATCATCTCCGTGTTGACGGTGCGGGACTGCGCGTCCAGCAGACCGCGGAACACACCCGGGAACACCAGCACGTTGTTGATCTGGTTCGGGAAGTCCGAGCGCCCGGTGGCCACAACGGCCGCCGTCTGACGGGCGATTGCCGGGTCCACCTCGGGGTCCGGGTTCGCGAGCGCGAACACGATCGCGCCCTCGGCCATCGCGGCGACGTCCGTGCCGTCGAGGACGTTCGGGGCGGAGACGCCGATGAAGACGTCCGCGCCGCGCACGGCCTCCTTCAGCGTGCCGGTGAGGCCCTCGGGGTTGGTGTTGTCGGCGATCCAGCGCAGCGCCGAGCCGGGGGCGGCGTCGACGAGGTCCTCGCGGCCGGCGTGCACCACGCCGTGGATGTCGGCGACGACCGCGTTCTTCACCCCGGCGGCGAGCAGCAGCTTGAGGATGGCGGTGCCGGCCGCACCGGCGCCGGACATCACCACACGGATGCTCTCGATGGACTTCTGGGCGACGCGCAGCGCGTTGGTCAGGGCCGCGAGGACGACGATGGCGGTGCCGTGCTGGTCGTCGTGGAAGACGGGGATGTCCAGGGCCTCACGCAGCCGCGCCTCGATCTCGAAGCAGCGGGGGGCGGAGATGTCCTCGAGGTTGATGCCGGCGAACCCGGGGGCGATGGCCTTGACGATCTCGACGATCGCGTCGGTGTCCTGGGTGTCCAGGCAGATCGGCCAGGCGTCGATCCCGGCGAAGCGCTTGAACAGGGCCGCCTTGCCCTCCATGACCGGCAGCGCGGCCTTGGGGCCGATGTTGCCCAGGCCCAGCACCGCCGAGCCGTCCGTCACCACCGCGACGGAGTTGCGCTTGATGGTCAGGCGGCGGGCGTCCTCGGGGTTCTCGGCGATCGCCATGCAGACGCGGGCCACGCCGGGCGTGTAGACCATGGAGAGGTCGTCACGGTTGCGGATGGGGTGCTTGGACGCCATCTCGATCTTGCCGCCGAGGTGCATCAGGAACGTACGGTCGGAGACCTTGCCGAGCGTGACGCCCTCGATGCCGCGCAGCTGCTCGACGATCTCGTCGGCGTGCGCGGTGGAGCTGGCCGCGATGGTGACGTCGATACGGAGCTTCTCGTGGCCGGACGCGGTGACGTCGAGGCCGGTCACCGAGCCTCCGGAGGACTCCACGGCCGTGGTGAGCTGCGAGACGGCCGTTCCGCTCGCGGGCACCTCCAGCCGGATGGTCATCGAGTAGGAGACGCTGGGCGCCGTTGCCATGGCCGACTTCCTCTGCTTTCACCGTGTCGCGATTTGTGCCGTCCGATCGTCGCACCTACCGCTCAGTACGCGGTAGCCGCCTCGGATTGCGGACGTTTTGTTCACAGGCGTGTGCGGGTGCGCGCGCCGGTTTCGGAAAACGACTTCCACCATACGAGAAGTGATCAGGCAACGAAAGAGGCCCACATCACAATCGTGATGTGGGCCTCTCCCGGCGTTCATGACACCGACCCGCCATGCTCGCCTCGCGGCAAGTGGTCGCTCGTAGCGACGAAGGTTGGGCCCGGGGGCTTGGATCGAGCCGGTGTCACGACCAGGCTAACAAACGGATCCGGCCGGACCATTCCCCCGACGGGAGTTCGTCCTCCGGTCGGCCCCGTTCGCCGTCCGGTCAGTCCCGCAGCAGGTCCGGTACGCCCGCCGCGTCCGGCTCGTCGCGCTCCCCCGACACCACCGTGAGCTGCTGGGTGGCCCGGGTCAGGGCGACGTACAGGACGCGCAGGCCCGCCGGGGACTCGTCGGCGATCTCGGCCGGGGAGACGACGACCGTCGCGTCGTACTCCAGGCCCTTGGCCTCCAGGCTGCCGAGTGCCACCACGCGGTCGCCGAGCCCGTCCAGCCAGCGCCGGGCCTCCTCGCGGCGCTGCATGGCGACGACCACGCCGACCGTGCCGTCGACCCGCTCCAGCAGCCGTGCCGCCTCCGCGCGGACGGTCTCGCCCAGCGAGTCCTCCACGACGCCGAACCGCGGCTCGACGCCGGTGGAGCGCACCGCGCGCGGCGACTCGGAGCCGGGCATGGCGAGGGCGAGCACCTTGGACGCCAGCTCGGCGATCTCCGCCGGGTTGCGGTAGTTCACCGTGAGCTGGAAGCGGCGGCGCGGGCGGGTGCCGAGGGCCTCGTCGCGGGCCTGGGCCGCCTCGTCGGGGTCGGACCAGGAGGACTGCGCCGGGTCGCCGACGATCGTCCACGTGGCGTGCCGGCCGCGGCGGCCGACCATGCGCCACTGCATCGGGGTGAGGTCCTGCGCCTCGTCGACGATGACGTGGGCGTACTCGACGCGCTCCTGGGCGAGCCGTTCGGCGCGCTCGCGCTGGGTCTCCTCGCGCACCGGCATCAGCTCCTCCAGGCCGGTGAGCTGGTCCAGCGGGTCGATCTCGCGCTTCTTGCGGGGGCGGGCCGGGGTGCCGAGGATCGCCTGGAGCTCGTCGAGCAGGGCGATGTCGTGCACGGAGCGGCCGGTGCGCTTCAGCGAGCGGGCGACCTTGCGGACCTCGCCGGGGTTGAGGATGCGCCGGGCCCAGCGGCCGAGGCGCCGCTCGTCGGCCATGGCGTCCAGGACGGCCGCCGGGGTCAGCTCGGGCCACCAGGCGTCGAGGAAGGCGATGAAGTCGTCCTCGGAGGTGATGTCCTCGTCGAAGGAGGAGCGCAGCTCGGCGGCGAGTTCCGGGTCGGTGTGCCGGTTGCCGGCGCCGGAGCGCTCCCACAGGGCGTCCAGGAGCAGCTTGCGGGCGCGCGGGCGCAGCAGGTTCACGGGCGCGGTGCCGCCCAGCGCGGTGCGGCGGATCCGGTCGAGTTCCTCCGCCTCCAGCTCCAGCCGGCGGCCGAAGGCGACGACCCGCAGCCGGGTTGGTGAATCGTTCAGCTCCAGGGCTCCGCGGGCGGCCTTCCGCAGCACCTTGAGCATGCGGTACGAGCCCTTGGCGCGGGCCACCGACGGGGAGTCGTACACGGTGGCCTCGGCGCCGTCGACGAGGGAGCCGATGGCGCGGATGGCGACCTGGCCCTCCTCGCCGAGGGAGGGCAGCACGCCCTCGGTGTAGGCGACGAGCAGCGGGGTGGGCGAGACGATCAGGATGCCGCCGGCGTAGCGGCGCCGGTCCTGGTAGAGCAGGTAGGCCGCGCGGTGCAGGGCGACGGCGGTCTTGCCAGTGCCGGGGCCGCCCTCCACGTACGTCACCGAGGCGGCGGGGGCGCGGATCACCAGGTCCTGCTCGGCCTGGATGGACGCGACGATGTCCCGCATGGTGTGCGTACGGGCCTGGCCGAGCGCGGCCATCAGGGCGCCGTCGCCGATGACGGGCAGTTCCTCGCCGTGGAGGGACGCCTTCAGCTCGGGGCGCATCAGGTCGTCCTCGACGCCGAGGACCCGGCGGCCCTTGGAGCGGATGACCCGGCGGCGCACGACCCGGCCGGGGTCCACCGGGGTGGAGCGGTAGAACGGCGCGGCGGCGGGGGCCCGCCAGTCGATGACCAGCGGGGCGTAGTCCTCGTCGAGGACGCCGATGCGGCCGATGTGCAGGGTCTCGGCGATGTCGGCGGTGTTGTCGGGGCGGACGGCGCCCTCGGCGGGCTCGACGGCGGTGTACGCGCCGTCGGGACCCTTCTTGCCGTCCTTGCCGAGCAGCAGGTCGATGCGGCCGAAGAGGAAGTCCTCGAACTCGTTGTTCAGCCGGTTCAGGTGCACGCCCGCGCGGAAGACCTGCGCATCGCGCTCGGCGAGTGCGCCGGGCGTGCCGACCTGGCCGCGCTGGGCGGCGTCGCGCATGAGGAACTCGGCCTCGTGGATCTTCTCCTCGAGGCGCCGGTACACCCGGTCCAGGTGTTCCTGTTCGACACGGATCTCGCGGTCGCGAACGGAGTCGTGAACCGAGCCGACCGCGGTTTCCTGCTGAGCCTGAGCGGCCACCGGGCCCCCTTCTGACGTGCTGGGCAGCCGTCAACCGTACGCGAAGGGGGCCTCGCAAAGCTACGGCGGCTACGCGTCGATCTCGACCAGCTTCTCCCCGTCGAAGGTGACGATCTCGAAGTGGTCGATCTGGTTGGGGTCGAAGGATGCGCCGCCCTGGACGTACAGCGGCTGCTTGGCCTTGTCGGACTTGGCGTCGGGCAGGCCGTAGCCCCACTCCGGGACGGACCAGGAGGTGACGGTCTCGCGCTCGCCGTTCTTGCCGACGGCGATCATCGCGCACTTCTCGGGGCCCTTGACGTTCTTGACCTCCACCACCGTGCCGGTGCCCCAGTCCTTCTTCTGCAGGGCGACGGTCGCGGAGACCTTGGTCTTCGGATCGGTGGCCGTGATCTTGTCGGGGATCTGGTCGAAGGCTTCCTTCGCCGGGTTCGCCGACAGCGTCTGGTTGGTGCCCGTGCCGCCCCCGCCTCCGTCGCCGCCGTTGCTGGTGGCGACGGCCACGAACGGGCCGCTGACGATCAGGGCGCCGGCCGCGGCGACCATGTAGAAGTTGCGGCGGCGCTTCTTGGCGCGGCGCTCGGCGACCTCGTCGACCAGCTTCTCCACCACGCGCGGTGAGGGCTTGGCGGACAGCGACTCGCCGATCGAGGGGGTGCCGGCGCCGGGCAGGTCCGCGAGCGCGGCCAGCATCGGTTCCATGCCGGCGAGTTCGTCGAGCTGCTGGGCGCACCACTCGCACCCGGCGAGGTGCATCTCGAAAGCGCTTGCTTCGGCGTCGTCGAGGATACCGAGGGCATAGGCGCCGACGGTCTCGTGTTCGTTCGGCACCGGTGACCCCTCCATGGGTCCAGACATACCCGCACCACCCGCGCCGAATCCCTGGTTGCCCCCGTACACACTCATCACGCCGTCACCCCCCGCTCCTCCAGTGCCAGCTTCATCGAACGCAGGGCGTAGAACACCCGCGAGCGGACGGTGCCGCTGGGTATCCCCAGCGTCTGGGCCGCCTCATTGACGGTACGCCCCTTGAAGTACGTCTCGACGAGGACCTCCCGGTGGGCAGGGGTCAGGTCGTCGAGTGCGTCCGACAGCGTCATCAGCCACAGCGCCTTGTCGATCTCGTCCTCCGCGGGGATGACCTCCAGCGGCGACGGATCGACCTCCTGCGGCCGGGCCTGCCGGCTGCGGTGGCCGTCGATGACGATGCGCCGGGCGACCGTCACCAGCCAGGGGCGTACCGATCCGGTCGCCCGATTGAGCTGACCGGCGTTCTTCCAGGCACGGATGAGCGTCTCCTGCACGACGTCCTCGGCGCGCTGCCGGTCTCCGGCGACCAGCCGCAGCACATAGGCGAGCAGGGGGCCGGCGTGCTCTCGATACAGCGCACGCATCAGCTCCTCGTCAGGTTCCGAGGGCTGTTGTGAGGACATGCGATGTCGGGCCCTCGATCCACGTTCATTGGCCACGGCCGCATCCTTGCGCACGCCCACCTCCGGTGTCCGGGGGATCCCCCAGTCGGTCGCTCGACAAGCGGTACGTGCGGGGGGCGTTGGATGTTCAAGGCGAGGTGACAGTTTTCTCGGGGGTGACGTGACGAGGGGGACATGGAGTCACATTCCCCCCGTTCTCTCTTTACATTTCCGCCACGACGGCAAGGCGGGCGGCAATACCCGTCTCCCAAGGCAACCAAACTTGCTGTAACGCATATCACGGAAGCAATGTTCGGACGACCCTGATCCGCAAGGGACATAAAGACCATTCAGGTCCGGGTGAGCGCTGCGCGCCGCCGGTGGCGGGCCACGCGCTCGCGGTTCCCGCAGACCTCACTGGAGCACCAGCGCCTCCTGCGTCCGCGGGAGGTGTCGACGTACACGATGGGGCAGTTGTCGCCCTCGCACTGTCTGAGGCTGGCGCGGGCCGCCGGATCGGTGAGCAGTTCCACGGCGTCCCGGGCGACCGCGGCGAGCAGGGCGGCGAGTTCCGGCGGCCCGTCGAGCCGCCGGACCAGGGCACCGTCGTCGCCGGGTACCGCGCGCGGGGCGGGCGGGGCGGCGCGGGCGAGCTCGTTGACGCGGGCGAGCGCGAGGTCGTAGGAGCGGGTGCCGGGCGCGGGCCGTCCGCGCACCAACGGCCCGATTCGTCCCCGCAGTTCCCGGAAGGCGGCCGGCCAGGAGGGGTCGGCGTGCGTGAGCGGAGTGTCCGCGGGCACGAGCCCGGACCCGGTGATCCAGGCCCGCAGCACCTCCACGGAGCCCAGCCGCTCCACGGGGTGCGTGGTCGCGAGAAGGTCCAGACAGACCCGCCCGGTGTCGAACCGCAGCTCGTCGGACGCCGTGACCGTACCCAGTGCCATGTGCCTGTCACCGCCTAGGGTTCACCCCGGTCGCGTGGGGGCCGGTGATGCGAGGAGAAGCCCGGTGAAACCGTTCTCCCTACAGTGCCTGCCCACCGACCGGCCCGGAACCCCTCCGGCCGCCGCGCTCATCCGTCGGCGTACTTCGCCTCCGCGTGGGGGTCCAGGGCCAGGCGGTAGCCGCGTTTGACGACTGTCTGGATGAGCTTGGGGGTGCCGAGGGCGTTGCGGAGGCGGGCCATGGCGGTTTCGACGGCGTGTTCGTCACGGCCCGCGCCGGGGAGGGTGCGCAGGAGGTCCGCGCGGGAGACGACCCAGCCGGGGCGGCGGGCCAGGGCGCGGAGCAGGGACATGCCGGCGGGCGGTACGGGGCGCAGGTCGCCGTCGACCAGGGCCGCGTGGCCGCGGATCTCCAGCTGGTGGCCTGCGACCGGCAACGAGCGCGCGCGGGCGGGGAGTTCCTGGCAGAGGAGCTGGACGAGGGGGCCCAGACGGAAGCGTTCGGGCTGGACCGTGTCGAGGCCGCGGGCCTGCAACGGCAGCGCGGTGACCGGGCCGACACAGGCGGGCAGCACGTCGTGGGCGAGGGCGGCGAGCACCTCGTCGAGGAGGCCTCGCTCCTCCGCCCGGGAAAGAAGGGACGCCGCGGCGGGGGCACTGGTGAAGGTCACCGCGTCCAGCGTGCGCGCGACCGTCGCGTCCAGGAGACGGTCGACCGGGCCCAGATCCTCCGGCGGCAGCCAGCGGTAGACCGGCACGCCCACGACCTCCGCTCCCCCGGCCTTCAGCGCCTCCACGAACCCGGGCAACGGCTCCCCGTGCAGCTGGATCGCGATGCGAAGGCCCTCGACGCCCTCCTCCAGGAGCCGGTCGAGCACTTCCGCCATGGACTCCGAAGCGGGTGACCACTCCTCTGTCAGACCCGCCGCGCGGATCGCGCCCTTCACCTTCGGACCGCGCGCCAGGATCCGCACGCCCCGCAGACGGGCCAGCAGATCCTCCCCGAGCCCCCAGCCGTCGGCGGCCTCCACCCAGCCCCGGAAGCCGATCGCCGTCGTGGCGACCGCGATGTCCGGCACCTGCTGGATGATCTCCTTGGTGGCGGCCAGCAGTTCACTGTCGTCGGCCAGCGGCACGATGCGCAGGGCCGGGGCGTGCAGCACCGCGGCTCCGCGCCGCTGGAGCAGCGCGCCGAGCTCGTCGGCGCGGCGCGCCGCGGTCACACCCACGGTGAAGCCCGCGAGTGGCCCGTGTTCCGGTCGCTGTGGTTCGTCGTCGTACATGGCTCTCGTCCCGCACTCGAGTCGGCGTACTGCATGAAGGCGCGGCTCCACCTTCATGCCGAGCGAGCCTGTCAACCATCCGTGACAGGCTCGGTTCGGCTTGATGTCGCCGGTGTTACGTCACGTCACGTCACACCTCGGCGTAGCTGAGCTGCTTCTTTTCCTCGGTGGCCGCGCTCGTGGTGATCGTCCGGGCCTGCGGGCGGCGAAGGTATACGGCCCAGGTGACCGCGAAGCAGACCGCGTAATAGGCGAGGAAGGCGACGAACGCGCCGGTGCCGGAGCCGTAGGAGAGGAAGGACTGGCGGAAGGCCAGGTTGATGCCGACGCCGCCGAGCGCGCCCACCGCTCCGATGAGGCCCATGGAGGCACCGGACAGGCGTCGGCCGTACAGCACGGCCGCCTCGCCCTCGAGTCCCTTGGCCAGGGCCTTGTTCTGGAAGATGCCGGGGATCATCTTGAACGTCGACCCGTTGCCGATGCCGGTGAGCGTGAACAGGATGACGAAGACGATCACGAACAGCGGCAGCGACTTCTGCATGCTGGCCCCGACCAGAACGGCGGTGGCGGCGCCCATCGCCACGTAGTTCCAGAGGGTGATCTTCGCGCCGCCGTAGCGGTCGGCGAGCCAGCCGCCGAGGGGCCGGATCAGGGAGCCGATCAGCGGGCCGATGAAGGTGAGGTACGTGGCCTGCAGCGGCGTACGGCCGAACTGGGTCGTCAGCACCTGCCCGAAGGCGAAGCTGTAGCCGATGAACGAGCCGAAGGTGCCGATGTAGAGGAAGGACATGATCCAGGTGTGCCCCTCCTTCACCGCGTCCTTGGCGGCGCCGGTGTCGTTCTTCACGGACGCGAGGTTGTCCATGTAGAGCACGGCGAGCACGGCGGCGACGACGATCAGCGGGATGTAGATGCCGAGCAGCACCCGCGGTCCGCCGTTCGCGCCGATGATCGCCAGCGCGGCGATCTGGATGACGGGGACGCCGATGTTGCCGCCGCCGGCGTTCAGGCCGAGCGCCCAGCCCTTCTTCCGCAGCGGGAAGAAGGCGTTGATGTTGGTCATGGAGGAGGCGAAGTTGCCGCCGCCGATGCCGGCCAGCAGGCCGACGAGGAGGAAGGTGGAGAAGGAGGTGCCCGGCTCCATCACAGCGAACGCGGCGACTGTGGGCACGAGCAGCAGTCCGGCCGAGATGATCGTCCAGTTCCGCCCGCCGAAGATCGCCACGGCGAAGGTGTACGGCACCCGGACCACCGCGCCGACCAGCGTGACCATCGAGGTCAGCAGGAACTTGTCGGCCGGGGTCAGCCCGTACTCGGGGCCCATGAAGAGCACCAGCACGGACCACAGGGTCCAGATCGAGAAGCCGATGTGCTCGGACAGCACGGAGAAGTAGAGGTTCCGGCGGGCGACCTTCTCACCGGTGGTGTTCCAGAAGGTCTCGTCCTCCGGATCCCAGTGCTGGATCCAGCGGCCTGGTGCTGTCATGACGCCTCCACGTTCTCCGGGGTGCGGACGATGCCGCTCGGGGCTGATCCCGCATCCCGAAGGTAGGGAGGTGTCGTTTCCTGTCTGTGGCACCCGGTGACCGCAAGGGAACGTTGCTCTCACCGCCGGCGGGGGCGGGGTGAGAGGAATCCTGCGGCGGGGCGGGGGCGGGCGGTGAGATCCGCCCGGCCGGGGCGACGAGGGTCAGCTCAGGACCAGCAGCAGGGCCAGGGCGATGAGCAGCGAGTCGATCCTGTCCAGCAGTCCGCCGGAGCCGGGCAGCCAGCGGCCGGCGTCCTTCGCCCGGGCGCCTCTCTTGACCATGGATTCGAGAAGGTCTCCCGCCGGACCGCCGACCGCCACCGCGACCGCCATCGGCCAGCTCAGGGCGGACAGCACGGCGAGCGCGCCCAGGCCGGCTGCCGCGCCGGCCAGCGTGCCGCTCCACCGCTTGGCCGGTGACAGCGGCGACAGCCTTGGGCCGCCGAGCCGCCGGCCGGCGAAGTACGCCGTGATGTCGGCGACCGAGACCGCGACGAACAGCGCCAGCGCGCTCGCCCCGAGCGGCACGAGCGCGGCCAGGGGGCTCAGCCAGACCAGCCCGAGCAGACCGGCACCGAGCCGGTGCAGGCCCTGGTCGGCGTCACCCGCGACGAGGGGTACGGCGGCCACCGCGAGCGCCCCGATCGCGACCACGCGCCCTACCTGTCCGGGCGCCCACCATGCGGTGAGCACCACGCCTGTCACCGCCGCGGCCAGCACCGCACGGTGCGCCGGGCCCAGCCGCACCAGCGCTCCGTACTCCAGCACCGCGATCACCGCCACCACGACGGCGACGGCCGCCGCACCCGGGCTGCCCAGCCAGAACGCACCGGTGACCAAGGGCACGCCGACCGCCCAGGCGCACCACCGGATCATCAGCTCCCGGCGCCGGGAGGCCGCCACCGCGATGCCTCCCAGCGCCAGCGCCCCACCCAGATAGGGCGCCAGGGTGTTCACGGTGATCACAGAGCGGATCCGGCGGCGGGAACGGGCTGAGCCGTCAACGCGAGCGGACGCCAAGCCGGGCTCAGCTCGTCCAGGGCGGCGCGGCACGCGGCGGCGATGCGCGCGTTCCCGGCGGTGTCCCTGACCGCGATGCGCACGGTGCGTCCCTGGTACTGCGGCGACAACGGCGACAGGTCGCGCAGGTACACGTCGTGGCGACGGCACTCGCTCACCAGCTGTGCGGCACTCGGCCCGCCGGACGGCAGCGTCACGGTCAGGAAGTTCGCCACGGACTCCTCGACCACCAGCGCTTCGTCCAATCCGGCCAGGTCGGCGGCCAGTTGACTGCGCAGGGCGTGGGTGCGAAGCCAGCGGTCGCGGTAGTACTCCGGGTCGCGCAGGGCGGCGACGGCGGCCCGCTGCGCCGGGAGGCTGACCGGCCAGGGCGGTGTCCATCGGCGCAGGTGCGCCGCGACGGCCGGCTCGGCCACCAGGTACGCGGCCCGCAGACCGGACAGCGCGTACATCTTCGACAGCGAGGTGCAGACGACCACCCGCCGGTCCGTCGCCGCGAGGCCGGCGAGCGACTCGGCCGGGCCGGCATAGCCCAGGTACGCCTCGTCGATCCACCACCGGGTACGGGCCGGCGCGGCGGCGATCAGCGAGCGCAGCTCCCGGGCAGGCGCGTGGCGTCCGGTCGGGTTGTTCGGGTTGACGACCACGACGAGGTCGTACCGCCCGGACCCGACGACGGCGGACAGCTCGGCCGGGTCGATCCGCCAGCCGTCCTCCCGGCGCAACCGGAACCGGTCCACCCGGCATCCGATCACCCGCTCCGTGACGTGGGCGTACTCGCCGTAGACCGGGTCGAGGAGAAGCACCCGGCTCTCCGGGGTCAGCCACTGGCCGAAGGCCCTGAAGATCAAGTCCGATGAACCGGCACCGACCGCAAGCGTCTCCACCGGCAGCGCCCGGGCCCGGGCGATCTCCGCCAGCATTCCCTCGGCGCCTGTCGGCGGCGAGGTCCGCGCGGCCCAGGCGGGGTCGTCCGCGAGCGCCGCTCGCACCCCCGGGGCGGGCGGGAACCAGGCGTCCAGCACATCGGCCATGACGATGCGGTGACGCCGGTCCAGGCTGCGGAAGTCGGTGCCCAGGGCGGAGAACGAGGCACCACCGTGTTCGCAGCCGTCCGGCCGGGGCGCGAACGCCACGTCCAGCCGCCAGTCCACCGCGGACCGCAGGCGTTCCAGCACGGTGCCGTACCGGTCCGTCGCCCGCTGCGTCAGCTCGCTCACATCGCCGGTCAGCACCTCGAACGTCACCGCGCCGCTGTGCACGGTCCGGCCGACCGGGCGCAGGCCGGCGGCCCGGTACATGCCGAGCAGCTCGGTGCGCCCCATCGCCACCACCCGGCGGCCGCCCCGGGCCGCGATCCAGCGCAGCGCCGCGTACATCAGCAGCGGTGCCGCCGCGCTCGCCCGCCGGTCCGGCTCGACGGTGAGGATGCGCACCTCGAACGCATCGCCCTCGTTCAGCAGCGGCAGCTCGTCCCGGGTCAGGTACTTGTCCAGCGCGTACCGCCCCAGCCAGGGCGGGGTCAGGCTGACGAACCCGACCCGGTCCGCTCCCCGTGCCGCGACCAGGTAGACGTTGTCACCGTCCAGCCCGTCGCGAAGCCGCCCGGCGGGGTTCGGCGCGTGCTGGCCCAGTTCCTCCGCGTACACCCGGTGACGCAATTCGTGGATCCACTCGCGATCCTCCGCTGTGGCAGCGCGCAGTTGCAGGGCACGACCCATGAGCACCTCTCTCGACGCGGGCAAGGCACCTCATCGTGAAGATCACGGGTCCCGGGCGTCAGGGTCGAGCGACGCAGGCGCTCTGAGTACGCGTACTCAGGCGGCGCCCGGCCGAGAGAAGCAGGATCACCGGTGCGCGGCAGTTCGTCAGCGCTGCGGGGGCTGCCAGTGGGGGTTCTGCTGGGGTGGGTGGGGCTGCTGGTAGGGCTGGGGGGCG
>NZ_JAOCQE010000009.1 GCF_025290915.1 Streptomyces sp. 15-116A
CGACGGCGGCGCACTCGGCCTCCGTCCGCCCCCCGGTCCGGGCGCCCTCACCGGCGGCGAGCTCGATCACGACGTCCACGGGGCGCCCGGCGCCGCTCGCCGTCAGCGCGGCGTCCATCAGCTCGACGCCGCGCACGGAGTCGACGTAGCAGACGAAGCGGAAGCCGGGGTCGGCGTCCAGCTGCGCGGAGATCCAGCGCAGGGCGGCGGCGTCGACCAGTTCGTTGGCGAGGAAGACCCGCTGGGTGCCGAAGGCGCGGGCGACCCGGACCTGGTGCGGTACGGCCAGCGTGATGCCCCACGCGCCGTGCTCGATCTGACGCTGGAAGAGCTGCGGGGCCATGGAGGTCTTGCCGTGCGGGGCGAACGCGAGGCCGTGGCGGGCCGCGTACGTCTCCATCAGTCGCAGGTTGTGCTCCAGGCGCTCGGCGGACAGGGCGAGCACGGGGGAGGTGAAGCCGCCGGTGAAGAGATTGCGGCGCTGGGCGGCCAGCTCGCCCACGGTCAGGCCGTCGGCGTCCGGCGGGAGGCCCTTGAAGCGGTGGTCGACGCGTTCCTCGGCGAGTCGGGCGAGGGCGTCGGAGCCGGTGCCGGAGACCATGGGGAACCTCCCGATCAGGAGCGTTGCATTGCTTGCAACACTCATTGCGTATATCGCTCACCGCTGTCTAACATCTCGGCCACGCGGGGTCAACGGACACCGCGTCCCTCGCAGGCGACCAAGGAGCCCCGCCATCGTGACCGTCACCGGACCCCCTGACGCCCCCGGCGGCGTGGACGTCGTCGCGCTCGGCGAGTCCATGGTGACGTTCGTGCCCTCCGCGCCGGGCCGCCTCGCCGACGTGCCGTCCTTCGACCGGGGCATCGGCGGCGCGGAATCCAACACCGCGTGCATGCTGGCGGCGGCGGGGCACTCCGTGCGGTGGATCAGCAGGGTGGGCGCGGACGCCTTCGGCGATCACCTGGTCCGGGCGATCGGCGCGTACGGGGTCGACGTGTCGTCCGTGGACCGCGACCCGGCCCGCCCGACCGGCATCTACTTCCGCACGGCGGGCGACCGCGCGAGCGACGCGCACGAGGTGGCGTACTACCGGGCGGGCTCGGCGGCGTCGGCGATGACACCGGGGAACGTGGACGTGGACGCCGCACTGGCGGGGCGGATCCTGCACCTGTCGGGCATCACACCGGCGCTGTCGGACGGCTGCCGTGACCTCGTGCGCGCCCTCACGGCCCCTCGCCCCGCCCGCCCCCTGATCTCCTTCGACGTGAACTACCGGGCGGGCCTGTGGGGGGACAGGGACGGTTCCCGGACCCTGCTGGACCTGGCGCGTGCGGCCGACATCGTGTTCGTCGGAGAGGACGAGGCGGAGGAGGCGTGGGGTCTGCGCGGGGCGCGGGCCGTGCGGGAGGCGCTGCCCGAGCCGGGGCTGCTCGTCGTCAAGCAGGGGCGGGGCGGGGCGGTCGTCCTCGACCGGGACCCGGGGGACTGCGAGGACGCCCACGGTACGGCGACCCACGTACCGGCACCCCGGGTCGAGGTCACCGCCGCCGTCGGCGCGGGGGACGCCTTCGCCGCCGGGTTTCTCTCCGCTGCCCTGCGGGGGCTGCCCGTGCGGGAACGGGTGCGGTACGGGCACCTGTTCGCCGCAGCCGCCCTCACCGACCCCGGCGACCTCGCCCCGCCCCCCGCCGCCGCCCTCGCCGACCGCCTCGCCGCCCTCGACGACGCCGCGTGGGGGAGACTGCGACTCGGCCCCGGCTGGACGACCGCCATGGAACGGGCCGACGAGGAGGTACGCACCCCATGAGCCAGACCGTAGACCGCGCGCTCAGCATCCTGCCGCTGCTCGCCGAGGGCCCCGCCGACCTCGGCCAGGTCGCCGACCGCCTCGGCGTGCACAAGTCCACCGCCCTGCGCCTCCTGCGCACGCTCCACGAACACGGCCTGGTCTACCGCCAGTCCGACCAGCGCTACCGCCTCGGCGCCCGCCTCTTCGCCCTCGCCCAGGAGGCCATGGAGAACCTGGACGTCCGCGAGATCGCCCACCCCCACCTCGTACGCCTCAACGAGCAGTGCGGCCACACCGTGCACCTCGCCGTGTACGAGGAGAACGAGGTCCTCTACATCGACAAGGTGGAGAGCCGCTACCCGGTGCGCATGTACTCCCGTATCGGCAAGCCCGTCGCGATCACCGTCGCCGCCGTCGCCAAACTCCTCCTCGCCGACCTGCCCGAGCACGAGCGCCGCGCCCTCGCGGAGAAGCTCGACTACCCCCTGTACACGGCCCGTTCGACACCGAACGCCGACGCCTTCCTCAAGGAGCTGGCCAAGGTGCGCGAACAGGGCTGGGCCACCGATCTCGGCGGCCACGAGGAGTCCATCAACTGCGTCGCCGCCCCCATCCGCGGCGCGGACGGCCGGGTGGTCGCCGCGATGTCGGTCTCCGCACCGAACGTCGTCGTGACCGCCGACGAACTCCTCACCCTGCTCCCGCTGGTGCGCCGTACCGCGGACGCGATCAGCGGCGAGTACTCCGGCAGAACGCCCGTGCACCACCCCGACAAGGACACCCCATGACCGAGAAGATCGCGCTCACCCCGAAGACCCACACCACCCCGCCGGCGAAGTTCTCGCACGGGGTGAGGAAGGGCAACATCCTCCAGGTCGCCGGTCAGGTCGGTTTCCTCCCGGCTGAGGAGGGCAAGGCCCCGACGCCGGCCGGTCCCACCCTGCGCGAGCAGACCCTCCAGACCCTCGCCAACGTCAAGGCGATCCTCGAAGAGGGCGGCGCGAGCTGGGACGACGTGATGATGATCCGCGTCTACCTGACCGACGTGGACCACTTCGCGGAGATGAACGAGATCTACAACGCGTACTTCGAGGAGCAGGGCCTCACCCAGCCCCCCGCGGCCCGCACGACCGTCTACGTCGGCCTGCCCGCCGGCCTCCTCATCGAGATCGACGCCCTCGCCGTCCTCGGCTGACCCACCTCCCCCCACCCCCTCCCGCACGCCGTCCGGCACGGCGCCCGTCACCCCTGGGCGCCGTGTCGCGATCCCCCTGCTCGAAACCTGCTCGAAAGCACCATGCCCTTACGCAGAGGACCCCCGTATGTCCCACCCATCCCTCCCGCTCGCCGCCTCCGCGCCCGCCGCCGAGACCCCACCCCACACCGGCGGTCTGCTCCTCCTCGTCGACGGCACCGCCGGTCTGCTGACCGTCGCCGCCA
This sequence comes from Streptomyces sp. 15-116A, assembly GCF_025290915.1. Taxonomy (GTDB): domain Bacteria; phylum Actinomycetota; class Actinomycetes; order Streptomycetales; family Streptomycetaceae; genus Streptomyces. The sequence goes on from NZ_JAOCQE010000009.1 coordinate 3,231, forward strand.
TCGGCATAGCCCTGCTGCTCTTCCTCATCATCAAGGTCCGCCTCCAGCCCTTCGTCGCGCTGCTCGGCGTGTCCATAGCCGTCGGCCTGATGGCGGGCCTGTCGGTCACCGAACTCTTCGGCACCGTGCAGCGGTCCGACGCCGTGTCCACCATCGAGTCCGGCATGGGCGGCATCCTCGGCCATGTCGCGATCATCATCGGCCTGGGCACCATGCTCGGCGCGATCCTCGAAGTCAGCGGCGGCGCCGAGGTGCTGGCGTCCCGCCTGCTCGGTCTGTTCGGCGAGAAGCGCGCCCCGCTCGCCATGGGCCTGACCGGCCTGATCTTCGGCATCCCGGTCTTCTTCGACGTCGGCATCTTCGTCCTCGCGCCGATCGTCTACGCCGCCGCCAAGCGCTCCGGAAAATCGATTCTGCTCTACTGCCTGCCGCTGCTCGCCGGTCTCTCCGTCACCCACGCCTTCCTGCCCCCGCATCCCGGCCCGGTGGCCGCCGCCGGACTGCTCCGCGTGGACCTCGGCTGGGTCATCCTCATGGGCATCGTCTGCGGCATCCCCGCCGTCGTCGCCGCGTGGGTCTACTCGGCCTGGATCGGCAAGCGCATCTTCGTCGACGTCCCCCAGGACATGGTCGAGGCCGCGGCGGACGCCAAGCAGGCCGTCGTCGACGAGCAGCGGGCGTCCGGCGTCGAGCCGCGCGAGACACCGGTGCCGCTCGGCACGGTCCTCGGCATCATCGGTACGCCGCTGGTGCTGATCCTCGCCGCGACCTTCTCCTCGATCGCGCTGGACCCGTCCACCCTGCGCTCGGTGATCGAGTTCTTCGGCCACCCCTTCGTGGCGCTCACCATCGCCCTGTTCCTCGCCTACTACCTGCTCGGCATCCGGCGCGGCTGGTCCCGCAAGTCGCTGGAGACCGTCTCGACGTCCTCGCTGAAGCCGGTCGGCAACATCCTCCTCGTCGTCGGCGCGGGCGGGGTCTTCGGCGCCGTCCTCAAGGCCAGCGGGGTCGCGCAGGCGCTGTCGGACACCTTCAACGGCGTCGGGCTGCCGGTGATCGTGCTGTCGTATCTGATCTCCGTGGTGCTGCGGGTCGCGCAGGGCTCGGCGACGGTGGCGATCGTGACGACGGCGGGCATCGTGGCGCCGCTGCTCGCGGAGGGCGACCACTCGCAGGCGTTCGTCGCGCTGGTCATCATGGCCATCTCGGCGGGCTCCATCTTCGCCTCGCACGTCAACGACGGAGGCTTCTGGATGGTCGCCAAGTACTTCGGCATCAGCGAGCGGGACACGCTCAAGACGTGGACCGTGCTGGAGAGTGTGCTGTCGGTGGCGGGGTTCGCGGTCGCCGCCGCGCTGAGCATCTTCGTATAACGATCATGGGGCTGGCTGTGACCGGCACAGGTTTGTCGACCATACTGCTCCGCTGTGGAGCAGCAGCGCATAGGTTCGAGCAGCCAGCCCCTGGAAGGCGCCGGATTCGACCCGGCCTTCATCCCCGGGCTCACCTCACCCGCGTCCGAACGGGAGGAGGAACCGGAGAAGACGGAGGAGGAGGCCGAGGAGACGCCCGAGTCGGCGGACGAGGCGGACGCGGCGGACGCGGCGCCTGAGGCGGACGCGGCCACCGAGGACGAGGAACCCGCCCCGGACGGCCCCGTCTTCGAGGCGTCCGACCGCCGCGCCCGCATCCTCGCCGACCACCGAGGTGTCCAACTCCGCCTGGACGACCAGGAGTGCGAGTTCCGCTGGGACGAGATCGGCGCGGTGGAGACGGAGACCGCCCGCTTCGGCAAGCGCTACACGGTCACCGTCCACACGCCCGACCGCCGTTGGTACCCGATCGAGATCGAGGCCCCGTCCCGCAGCCGTTTCGCCGAGTGGGACACCGAGCTCGACAAGGTCCTGGACGCGTACTTCGACGAGGGCGGCACGGACGAGTAGCGGATCGGCCGCCCGTCAGTGGTACGCGTGCACCACCGCGTGCCCCTTGCCGCGGCCGATCATCCACTTGTTGACCGGCGTGGTGATCACGAACGCCACGGCGAAGCCGCCGAGGAGCGCGTACCAGAAAAGACCCTCGGTCAGGTGGGCCTCCATCGCGCCGGGAGTGAGGGCGATGATGGCGTTGTCGACCAGTTCCATCACGGCGATGGAGACGGTGTCCGCGGCCAGGGCGATCCTGATGGCGGTCTTCAGGTCCACACCGGCCCGGACGACCGCGAACAGCGTGAACGAGTAGCCGAACAGGAACGCGAGCGTGATCGCGAGCACCATGGTCGGCACGTTGCCCCACATCAGGGCCGTACCGATGACCATGCCGAGGATCTCGCCGATGGCACAGCCGACCAGGCAGTGCAGCGTCGCCTTCACGGCGGTCGGCCAGGAGGCGCCTCCGTGCCGGTGCCCGCTCACCGCGCGGCCTTGAAGCCGCGCAGCCGCAGGCTGTTGCCGACGACGAAGACCGACGAGAAGGCCATCGCGGCCCCGGCGATCATCGGGTTGAGCAGGCCCGCCGCGGCGAGCGGCAGCGCCGCCACGTTGTAGGCGAAGGCCCAGAACAGGTTCGACCTGATCGTGCCGAGCGTCCTGCGCGCCAGCCGGATCGCGTCGGCGGCCACCCGCAGGTCGCCCCGGACGAGGGTGAGGTCGCCGGCCTCGATCGCCGCGTCCGTCCCGGTGCCCATCGCGAGCCCCAGGTCGGCCTGGGCGAGCGCCGCCGCGTCGTTGACGCCGTCGCCGACCATGGCGACCGAACGCCCCTCGCCCTGCAGCCGCTTGACGACCTCGACCTTGTCCTCGGGCAGCACCCCGGCGATCACCTCGTCGATGCCGACCTGCGTGGCCACCGCCTCGGCGACGGCCCGGTGGTCCCCGGTGAGCAGGATCGGCGTCAGGCCCAGCGCCCGCAGCCGTGTGACGGCCTCGGCGCTGGTGTCCTTCACCGCGTCGGCCACCTCCAGCACGGCCCGCGCCTCGCCGTCCCAGGCGACCGCGATCGCCGTACGGCCCGCCGCCTCGGCCTCCGCCTTGGCCCGCGCCAGACCGGCGGGCAGCGCCATGGCCCACTCGCCGAGCAGTTCCTCCCGGCCGACGAGCACGGCGTGCCCCTCGACGACGCCCTGCACGCCCAGACCGGGCACATTGGCGAAGTCTTCCAGGGCGGGCAGCGCGCCGACCCGCTCGGCGGCTCCCGCCGCGACCGCCCGCGCGACCGGGTGCTCGGAGGCGTGCTCCAGGGCGCCCGCTAGCCGCAGCACCTCGCTCTCCTCGGTGCCGTCGGCGGTGTGCACGGTGAGCAGGGTCATCCGGCCGGTGGTGACGGTGCCGGTCTTGTCGAGGACGATCGTGTCGACGCGGCGGGTGCTCTCCAGCACCTCGGGGCCCTTGATGAGGATGCCGAGCTGGGCGCCGCGTCCGGTGCCGACCATCAGCGCGGTCGGGGTGGCGAGCCCGAGGGCGCACGGGCAGGCGATGATCAGGACGGCGACGGCGGCGGTGAACGCGGCCGTCAGCTCCGCCCCGTTGCCGAGCCAGAAGCCCAGGGTGCCCAGCGCGAGGGCGATGACGACCGGCACGAACACCCCGGAGATACGGTCCGCGAGCCGCTGGGCCGCCGCCTTGCCGTTCTGCGCGTCCTCCACCAGCCGTGCCATACGGGCGAGTTGCGTGTCGGCGCCGATCCGCGTGGCCTCGACCACCAGTCGGCCACCGGCGTTCACGGTCGCCCCGGTCACCGCGTCCCCGGCGCCGACCTCGATGGGCACGGACTCGCCGGTGAGCAGGGACGCGTCGACGGCGGAGCTGCCCTCGACCACGATGCCGTCGGTGGCGATCTTCTCGCCGGGCCGGACCAGGAAACGGTCGCCGACCTTGAGCGCGTCCACCGGTATCCGCTGCTCCCGGCCCTCGCGCAGCACGGTGACGTCCTTGGCGCCCAGCTCCATGAGCGCCCTCAGCGCGGCACCCGCCCGGCGCTTGGACCGGGCCTCGAAGTAGCGGCCGGCCAGGATGAACGCGGTGACTCCGGCGGCGGCCTCCAGGTAGATGCTGTTCGTGCCGTCCCCGCGCTCGATGGTCAGCTCGAAGGGGTGGGTCATGCCGGGTGTCCCGGCGGTGCCGAGGAACAGCGCCCACAGCGACCAGCCGAACGCGGCGAGCGTGCCGACCGAGATCAGCGTGTCCATGGTCGCCGCACCGTGCCGTGCGTTGGTGAACGCGGCCCGGTGGAAGGGCCAGGCGGCGTAGGTGACGACCGGCGCGGCGAGGGTGAGGGACAGCCACTGCCAGTAGTCGAACTGCAAGGCCGGCACCATCGCCAGCACGATCACCGGCACGGCGAGCACCGCGGCGGTGACCAGCCGCTGCCGTAGTGGAAGCAGCTCGTCGGCGGCGGTCTCGTCCCGCGGGTCCGCCGCCGCGGTCCGCGCGGGCTCGGGCACGCGCGCCGTGTACCCGGTCGCCTCCACGGTGGCGATCAGATCCGCCACGCTGGTGTCCGGATCGTGGCTGACCTGTGCTTTCTCGGTGGCGTAGTTGACGGTGGCGGTGACGCCCGCCATCCGGTTGAGCTTCTTCTCGATCCGGGCGGCGCACGAGGCGCAGGTCATGCCGCCGATCGCGAGCTCGACCCGGGTCCGTTCGGGGACGGTGGTGGCCATCAGTGCTCCCTCGCTGCCGCAGGATACCCGGCGGGGGTATCTCCGTACCAGGCCTTTATACCCCTAGGGGGTATGCAAGGCAAGCGGCGAAGAACGGCAGCGAGGGAGTCACGCACGCACAGGAAGCCGCTGCCGGCCCTACCGGCAGTACTGCTGCTCCTTGCCGATCGACCGGTACATGCAGTCGGCGTTCTCCAGCAGCTGGAGCACGGCGTCCCGGTTGCGCGAGGTCTCCCGCTCGATCACCTCGTCGGGCGGGTAGAAGCCGCCGTTCCAGGAGGACGTCGGATACATCTCGAAGGTGTAGCCGAAGATCTTGTGGACGCCCCAGAGGTAGTCGTCGATCGACCCGTCCGTGATGTAGAGATCGCTCGACTGCTGGGGTGTATAGCCGTTGCTCGCGGCCATCTTCTCCCCGACCGTCTTGAACGCGGCGTGATCGTCGGCCGTCATGCCGGTCGTGGTGTCGGAGTAGGTGTAGCCGAACGGCCACAGCACCAGCTCGCTGTACGTGTGGAAGTCGATGCCCGCCTTGATCTGCTGTACGCCGCCGACGACCCGGCTGCGCACGAAGTTGGCGACGACCTTGACCTCGGGCGCCGACTCGGGAGCCGAACCCCGGTAGGTGTCCGAGGACTTGGAGCCCGAGGAGCCGCCGCAGCAGCCCCAGCGGTAGTCCCAGTTGCGGTTCAAATCCGTACCGACGTACGACGAACCGGAGTTGGGCTGGCGGTTCTTGCGCCACGAGCGGTAGGAGCCGGTGGCGATGTCATACTCGCCGCCGTCCGGATTGAGGTCCGGGATGATCCAGATCTCCCGGCTGTTCACCAGGTTGGTGATCCGGGAGTCGCTGCCGTAGCCCGCGCCGAGCTCGCGCAGCAGGTACAGCGCCATCTCGACGGTGAGGTGCTCACGGGCGTGCTGGTGGTGGGTGAACAGGACCTCCGGCTCGCTCTCGTCCGTGGCCACGTTGTCGCTGATCTTGACGGCGACGATGTCCCGGCCCTGGTGGGACTTCCCGATGACCCGCTTGCTCATGATGCCCGGGTAGGCGGCGAGCCGCTGGTCGATCTCCGCGTTCATCTCGGCGTAGTTGTGGTACCGGGAGTCGGCCGAGGGGAAGTCGAACAGCCTCAGCCCGTCGGCGGGGGAGGAGCGGTCGGGGGCCGCGCCGAGCGGCGTGACTTCGTATCCCTGCTGCCGCAGCGCGCGTATCTGGTCGGCCCGTCCGGAGACGACGACCGTCTCCTCGTCGGCCTCGTCCACGGTGACCCCGGACCGCTGGATCGCCGTACGGGTCACGGGAGTTGTGTGCTGGTGGATCTCGTACTGCCGGGTGTCGTCGGCCGACGGCGCCGGTGCGGTCGCGCTGTCGGCGCCGGCCTCGGTCGCGGTGAGCGACACGGGTGCCGCGAGGGCGAGGGCGAGCAGGGTGGCGAGCGCGGCGGAACGTCTGCCGCGAGGGCGAAGTCGCATGAAGTCTCCTTGTGGGAGGTGGGGGTTGTTCAGTGCGACGTGCGTGGTGCGGTGCGGTCATCGTCGACGGATGACATGATCAGGTCAAGCTGTAAGGCGTGTGCCTCGCGACCAGGTACATGTCGTGAAGATCCCCGCACGCCCTCTTGTCCCACCGCCCCCCATGGGCTTACTTGACCTCCATGGCGGACACCACGGGAAACACCCAGGACACCGGAGCACCCGACGACGGCGGTTCGCGGCCGCGCAAGTCCAGTTGGAGATACATCGGGCCCGGCATCGTCGTCGCCGCGACCGGCGTCGGCGCCGGCGACCTGGTCGCCACGCTCATCGCGGGCAGCAACTTCGGCTACACCCTCCTGTGGGCCGCGGTCATCGGCTGCGTCGTGAAGATCTCCCTCGCCGAGGCGGCCGGCCGCTGGCATCTGTCCACCGGCCGCACCCTCTTCGACGGCTGGGCGAGCCTCGGCCGCTGGACCACGTACTTCTTCGGCATCTACGTCGTCATCTGGGGCTTCGTCTACGGCGCGGCTGCGATGTCGTCCAGTGCCCTGCCGCTCCAGGCGCTGTTCCCCGACGTCATGGACCTCGAATGGTGGGGCATCGCCTGCGCGCTGGTGGGCCTGGTGTTCGTGTGGTTCAACAAGTACGCGGTGTTCGAGAAGGTCATGACGATCCTGGTCGGCGTCATGTTCGTCGTCACCGTCTACCTGGCGATCCGCGTTACCCCCAACCTGGGCGACGCCTTCGCCGGGCTCCTGCCCGTCCTGCCCGACGAGAAGGACTCGATCCTCAACACCCTCGGCCTGATCGGCGGCGTCGGCGGCACCATCACGCTGGCGGCGTACGGCTACTGGGTCAACGCCAAGGGCTGGACGAACACCGGCTGGATGAAGGTCATGCGCCTGGACAACCGGGTCGCCTACATCACCACGGGCGTCTTCGTCGTCGCCATGCTCTTCGTCGGCGCCGAACTGCTCCACTCCGCGAACGTCGCGATCGCGAGCGGCGACAAGGGGCTGCTCCAGCTGAGCGACATCCTTCAGGACAAGTACGGCACGGCGACCGCCAAGTTCTTCCTGATCGGCTTCTTCGCCACCTCCTTCACCTCGCTGATCGGCGTGTGGCACGGCGTGAGCCTGATGTTCACCGACTTCATCACCCGGGGCCGTAGGACGGCGGCCGCGTCGAAGGGCGAGGACATCGCGTCGGGCACCCGCGAGAAGTCCTGGCCCTTCCGCGCCTACCTCCTGTGGCTGACTTTCCCGCCGATGATCCTGCTCTTCGAGGGCCAGCCCTTCCGCCTGATCATCATCTACGGCGTCCTGGGCGCCGCCTTCATGCCGTTCCTCGCCCTCACCCTGATCTGGCTCCTCAACTCCGACCGCACACCCGGCGAGTGGCGCAACGGCCCGCTCAGCAACGCGATGCTCGCCATCGCCGGCCTGCTGTTCCTGGTCCTGTGCGTCAAGCAGATCTGGGACCAGCCGTGGTCGGAGTTCTTCTGATCACGACACCGAGTGCCAGGAGGAGTCGAGGGCGATCGCCCGCAGCTCCTTCATGCTCAGCGCGGGGGTGTCACGTGTGGCGTTCTCGTGCTGGGCACCGCTGTTGAAGGCGCTGACCACGACGCGCAGCCCGTCGGGGCCCAAGGTGTCGACGGTCCACATGACGACCCCCTCGGCGCCCTTCTCGCCGGGCCCCTGTCGGGTGGTGACCTTCGTCCCGTCGGGGAGGGTCTCGGCGGAGCCGAAGAGCTCCCCGGCGAGATCGGACGAACCGGGCTGCACATTGATCTGGACGAAGCTCGCTCCCTTGCCGTCGTCCACGACGACATAGGCGTACTCCGTCTCCTGGCCACCATGGGAGACCACCTTGAGGTCCTCGGGCAGCAGCGAGACGAGCTTCTCGCGCACGGCGGTACCGCCGACGCCGGGCGGGGGCACGCTCGGCGGCTCCGACGCGGCCGGCTTCCCGGCCGGCTCGGGGATCGCGTCGATCGCGTCCCGCCACTGCGGAGCCGTGGCCACCTCCTCCAACTGCGAGGGCGACAGGGGAGGTTCGGGGCGGCTGACCGGGGCCCCCTTCTGGGCCGCCGCGTTCCACTCACTCACGCTGACGTGCTGTCCCTCGGGGGTAACCAGCTCGGCGGCCCACCACTTGGTGTCCTCGCGCCGGTCCGGATACTCGTACCCCCGCAGCAGCATGAGCCGGGACCCGTCCGCGAGCGTGCGGGTGGTGCAACTGTCGTAGTCGACGAACACCTTGTCCGGGCACGTGGTGGTCTCGCGCGCCTGAGTGCTGCCCGGCTCGACACGGTACAGACCGACGGCCACGGCGGCGGCCCCGTCGCCGTCGTCGAACACCACGCGCGCGTGCGGCCCGAGCTGCGCGTCCGTGCCCCGGGCCTCCTCACCACTGACCTCGCCGGCCGGGAGGAGATCCTTGAGGGTGCGCAGGAGCTGGTCACCGGTGACGGCGGTCGGGGAGTCCGTCGCGGTGGCCGTCGCGGTGGCGGGGGACGAGGCGGCGGACGGGGTGCTGGAGGCGACGGATGCCCGGCCGCCGTCTCCGCCCGGCATCAGCAGTGTCCCGCCCACCCCGATGGCCGCGATCCCCGCCACGCCACCGAGCACGACCACCCGCCGCCGTGTCCGCATACGCCGGCCACGGGACTCTCCCGCGGCCGCGAGGGCGCCCCGGTCGGCCTCGAAGGTGCCTCCGGTGTCGTGCAGGGCGGCCGAGAGCCGCTCCTCGAAGGGGTGGGTGTCCTGGTCTCCGGGCATGGCGAACCACCGTTTCCGTGAGGTGAGTTGAGAAGGAGAAGTAGGGGATCAGGAGGTGACGGACGGGCTCAGGATCTGGCGTACTCGCCGAGATCCTCCCCGAGCAGCTCCCGCAGGCGCCCCAGCGCCCGCACGCACCGCGTCCGCACCGCCGCTGAGCTGGCGTTCATGACATCGGCGGTCTCCTCGACCGACCGGTCCTCCCAGTAGCGCAGGACGATCACCGCCCGGTCCTTGGCCGGCAGCCGCGCCAGCGCGTCCAGCAGGGTGAGCCGCAGCGACGGATCGCCGTCACCGCCGCCCGGCAGATCCGGGAACACGGCGGTCGATCGCTCCGTGCTGCTCCGCCGCCGCTGATGGGCGAGAAAGGCCCGGGTGAGCACGGTCTGCGCATACGCGGCCGGGTTCCCGACGCGCGCGATCCGCCCCCAGCGCACATACACCCGCCCCAGGGTCTCCTGGACGAGATCCTCGGCGAGATGCGTGTCCCCGGCGGTCAGCAGACACGCGGACCGGTACAGATGCCCGGCCCGCGCCGAGGCGAACTCGGAGTAGTCCGCCATGCGCCCCTGCCCCATACGGCTGTCCCCCCGTCGACCCCGAACCGCTCTCACCTCATTGATGCGGTGGGGCGGGGGAAATGTTTCATGCGGAGTTCACGCGCTGGCGAACACGGCCCGTGCGGTCGTTCCGTCCGGCCAGGTCCAGCCGGCGACGACGTGGGCGGACGTCGTCCGCGCGTGCTCCGACGGGCGCAGGACGCGGTCGATCTGAACCGGGCGGCCGTCGGCGGGAGCGTCGCCGTGCACGGTGACCGTCGGGTCGGGGGTGTCGCTCTCGTTCTGGTGCTGCGGTACCGCCTCACCGCGCAGAAGGGCGAGCAACTGCTCCGTCACCACCGGGTCGTGGATGCCGTCGTAGACCCACCGGGTGCCGAGCACGCCGTGCTCGCTGGTGCCGATCAGCGCCTCGTCGGGGGCGCCCTCCAGGGCGGCGCCCCGGTAGCTCAACGGCACGTGATACGCCACCGGCTCCTGTCCCGCCGTGTCCACCACGACCATGAACTCGATCCCGACCTCGCCCTCCGGATCGTCCAGCCGGAACCCGCCGGCCCTGACCAGCTCCGGCTTCTCCGCGTCGCCGGCGTACCAGCTCTGCCGCGGCAGCCACGCCGTGAGCAGCTCCAGCTTGGTGGGCGTCATGGTGGTGCGGTGGATGATGGCCATGCACGTCTCCCTCACGTTGTCAGTGGCTGCTGCCAGGATGACCGCGTCATGACCGCACGGCCGCACCTGGAGTCTCGCATGAGCTGGGATGTCCTTCTCCTCCGTCTTCCCGACGACGTCGCCTCGATGGGCGACCTTCCCGGCGACTTCACCCCCGCCCCGCTGGGCCCGGCGCAGGACGTGCTGGCCGCCCTGCGCCGGGCCGTCCCCGAGGTCGACCTGACGGACCCCGCCTGGGGCGAGCTCACCGGGCCCGGCTGGTCCATGGAGCTCAACATCGGCACGGACGACCCGGTGGTCACCCTCATGCTCCACATACGCGGGGGCGGCGACGACGTGCTCGTCCCGGTGTTCCGCTTCGCCGAGGCCCTGGACTGCCGGGTCCTCGACCTGGCCAAGGGCGACCTGGCCACACCGGAGGACACCACGGGCTGGCACGCCTTCCAGGCGTACCGGGACCATGTGATCGGACGGGGCTGACAGCATGGGCATGATCGGCGCATACGCACGGCTCACCCGAGCCGAGTTCGAGCGCGCGCTCCGTGACCCGGACTGGGCGCACACGTTCGTCCACGAGCTGTGGAACACGGAGCTGGAGGAGACGCCGCCGGCGAACGAGGCGCGCTGCCACGACATCGACAAGGCGTGGCACGCCCTCGACTTCCTGCTCCGGCGCCTCGACTTCCCCGTCGACATCGTCTTCGGCGAGGAGGAGATACCCGGCGCCGAGGAGTGGAGCTACGGGCCGCCCCGCTGTCTCACCCCCGAGCAGGTCCGGACCGCCGCCGACGCCCTCGCCGCCACGCCTCCCGGCCGGCTGGTCGAGGGCGTCACGCCGGAGGACCTCGCGCGGGCCGACATCTATCCCACCATCGTCTGGGAACGCGGCGAGGACCTGGACTATGTGACGGCGCACTACGAGCACCTGGTGAGGTTCTTCCAGGCGGCGGCCCGCGACGGGCACGGCATGATCGTCTGGATCAACTGAGCGGCGACACCGCCGCCCCCGCCCACGGCAGCGCGTGCGGGGGCGACGGGGCCGGGGTACTACGGAAGGGCGTGGACGTGCGGCCCCACCGCGTTGGACCAGGCGTTGCCCGCCGTCGCGTCCCAGTTGGTGGACCAGGTCATCGCACCGCGCAGGCTCGGGTAGGTCTTCGACGGCTTGAACGAGCCGCAGTTGGTGCCCCGGGTCAGGCAGTCCAGCGCGGCGTTCACCACGGACGGCGCCACATAGCCGCTGCCCGCGCCCCGGGTCGAGGCCGGCAGGCCCAGGCCCACCTGGGACGGGTCGAGGCCGCCCTCCAGCTGGATGCAGGCCAGGGCGGTCAGGAAGTCCACCGAGCCCTGGCTGTAGACCTTGCCGTCACAGCCCAGCATGGAACCGCTGTTGTAGTACTGCATGTTGACGACCGTGAGGATGTCCTTCACGTTCAGCGCGGTCTGGAAGTACGAGTTGGACGTCGACTGCATGTCGATGGTCTGCGGCGCCATCGTGAGGATCATCGACGGTCCCGCCTTCGCGGACAGCGCCCGCAGCGCCTGTGTCATGTACGTCGCGTTGAGGCCGTTCTCCAGGTCGATGTCGACGCCGTCGAAGCCGTACTCCTGCATCAGCGCGTACACCGAGTTGGCGAAGTTCGTCGCGGAGGCGGAGTCGTTCACCGAGACGGTGCCCTTCTCGCCGCCCACCGAGATGATGACCTTCTTGCCCGCGGCCTGCTTGGCGCGGATGTCCGCCTTGAACTGGTCGACGGTGTAGCCGTTCAGGCCCGCCGAGTCCAGGTTGAAGGTGACCGCGCCCGGCGTGCCCGTCGCGTCCGCGAAAGCGACCGCGATGATGTCGTACTGGGCGGGGACGTCGGAGATCTTCTGGACCGCCGCTCCGTTGTTGAAGTTCTGCCAGTAGCCCGTGACCGCGTGCCGGGGCAGATCGCCGCCCCCGCCTCCGCCGCTCTCCTTGGTCCGCGCGGTCACCGCCGCCGACTTGGCGGACTCGCCGGCCGCGTTGGTCGCCGCGACCTGGAAGGAGTACGACGTGGCGGCGGCGAGTCCGGTCACGGTCGCCGACGTGCCGGTCACGGCCGTCACCTTGGTGCCGTCGCGGTAGACGGTGTAGCCGGTCGCGCCCGACACCGCGTTCCACGCCAGGGACACGGACGTCGAGGTCGTACCGGAGACGCCGAGACCGCCCGGCGTGCCCGGGACGGTGGGCTCCGGGTCACCGCCGCCGCCCCCGTCGGGGCCGAACACCGACAGGTCGTCGGCGTAGTACGCCTGCTGGCCGTACCAGCCGTGCGTGTAGACCGTCACCGAGGTCGTGCTGGAGCCGGTGGTGAAGCTCGTCCGCAGCTGCTTCCAGCTGCTGGAGTCCGGCGTCCAGGTCGACACGTCCGTGGTGCCCGTGCCGGTCACGCCCAGGTAGGCGTACCCGCCCTGCACCCAACCGCTGAGCTGGTACGTCGAGTTGGGCTTCACCGCGACGGTCTGGCTGCACCGGGCGTTGTCCTGCCCGGACGGTGTGGCCTTCAGCGCGGACGCACCGCCGTGCACCGGCGAGGACACGACCGTTCCGCTGTTCGCCGAGCAGGTCCAGCTGCCCAGACCGGCCTCGAACCCGGCGTTCTTCGCGTTGTTGACGTCGGCGGCTGCCGCGGGTGTCGCACCCGCGCCCGCGAAGGAGAGGGCGAGGGCGGAGACGACGGCTGCGGCCCAGACGCGTCTGCGTCCGGTCGTGCCTGGTGCGCGGTCCACTGGGGCCTCCGGTGGGGGAGAAGGGGAGGGGGACGGTGGCCACCGTTGGAGGTACAAGGTGGTCCAGACCAATCACGTTGTCAATAGGTCCGGACCTAACAACTCGGCGGCCTCAAGCACCGCTCACGAGGAACGAGTTACTCCCGCCCGTCCCGCCACGCCTCAAGCAGCATCCCCACCGCGCACCCCGCCAGCAGCACCCCCGTCGACATCCAGAACCCCAGCGACCCGAGCCCCGTCCGCTCCCGGGCCAGCGCCAGCGTCAGCACCTGCGCCGCCGCCGGTACCGCGCACGCCGCCACCGCGTGCCGCCACGGCACCTGCCGCCACGGCTCCGGATGCACCCGCGCCGCCGCCCACGTCGCCAGCACCACGCACACCAGATTCGGCAGATGCACCAGCCCCAGCGCCGCCCCGAACGACCGCACCCCCTCCGGCCCCACGAGATGCTCGTACACGAGCGTCGCCTGCACGGCCTCGGTGACGACCAGTACGATCACCCCGACCGCCCAGGCCCGCACCAGCGCCAACGCGGGCTTCCCCGGCGCCTCCACGGCCACGGCTACCGCACCTCCACCGACTCGACGATCCGCTCCAGATCAGCGCCGGACACCTTCCCCTCCTGCGCGTCGATCCGCACCGCGAACGTCTCCTGAGAGGAATCCAGCCCCGTGAGGATCACGCCCTCCACCTCCGCGCCCTTCGCCGGGCCGCCCCCCTCGCCGGTCGCCTCGAAGGTGAAGTCGATCCGCCGGGCGTCGTCCGTGCCCGTCAGCTCCACGTCCTCCGTGCCCTCGACCTTCGCGCCCATCTGAATGCCCGCCTCCGCGGCGATCGCCGCCTGCTCCGCGGAGTTCGCCTCCGTGAAGCCCAGCTGCACCGTGATCAGCGCGATCCTCCGCCCGCCCTCCCGCAGCTCCGCCGCCGCCGCGTTGTGCTTGCTGCGCTCACCGGCGCCCTGCTCCTCGAACCCTTCGGGATACGCCACCGACACGCCCTTCGTCGTCAGCGTCCCCCACCCCTCAGGGACCGCACCCGACGACGACCCGGAGCCGCAGCCGGTCACCACCAGCGCGAGCAGTCCGGCAGCCACGCACGTACGACGGATCATCAACGGTGAGGACATGACGGCTCCTTGTCCGATCAGTTCGCACAGTAGCTGTAGGGAACGTACGACCTGCGCTCCCCGCGGGGCGCGCCCAGGAACCGCGCGTCGGTCAGCGTCTCCGCCTTCTGCTCGGTGCTGACCGACAGCCCGAGGCTGAGCCCCAGGTTCAGCTCGAAGCCGTACTCGGCGGCGTTCACCTCGCCCGTGTACGTCATCCGGCTGGACTGCCCCTTGTCGAACACCAGCCGCCCGAAGGGGTCGTCGGCCCCGGGACGGGCGGTCGGCGTGAGCCCGTCCGAGCCGAACATGTACCGGAACGGCGCCGCCACCTGCTCGTTCGTCCCGTCCAGCCACCGCTCGGCGATCTCCCGTTCCCCGTCACCGGCCGGCCCCGGGTCGAAGGACACCGACGTGGTGACGATCTCGATGCCGGTGGTGCTGTCGGTGCCCTTCACCCCGGCCCCGCCGCCCCGCTTGTCCGGCCCGTCCCGCCCGTTGTCGCCGCTCACCTTGGCACCGTCCTTCTGGCCGCCCCGCTCGACGGTACGGGTCATGTCGATCCGCACCAGCTTGCCGCTCGCCTTGTCGTAGGTGACCGTGACCGTGCCGGTCTGCGTGGTGTTCGCCGTGTACTCCCCGCTGAGCGGGCCCGCCTCGTAGCCGGCCTTCGTGCCGTACTCGATGGACGAGGAGTACGTGTACGACTTGGTGTTGCGGTAGGCGTTGTCCGTCCAGGTGACCTCGGGGGCGTACTTGAAGGTGCCGCCCAGCGTGGCGCTGAGCCGGCGCTCGTCACCGGCGGACAGCTGGAGCCCGGCCGCCGCCGACGCCTCCAAGCCCACCTTGCCGTAGGTGATCTGCCGGTCCCCGCCGAGGTTCTGCTCGATCCGCTCCCGGGTCTCCTCCTCGTCCTTCAGCGGACCGGTGCCGAACAGATACAGGATGCTGTCGCCGAGGCTCGCCTCCGCGCCGCCGGGCATGGTGCGCCGCATCTCGTACATCTGCAGCGTCTCCACGTCCTCCCGGAACCGCTCGGCCTCCTCCGGGCTCTCGAACACCCAGGTGTCCCCGTTGGTGACCTTGATGCCCAGGCCCAGCTCGACCTTGTCCGTGCCGAACCGGCCGACCTTCATGCCGGGCTTGAAGTCCTTCTTCGCGGCGACCGACGCGGCGTCCGTGAACGTCAGGTACACCACCTGGTCGCGGTCGTCGACGGTGCCGTCGCCGTTGACGTCGGTCTTCGCCCGCAGCCGCTGTTCCTGGAAGCCGTACTCCCGGCCGATCTCCCAGAACAGGATCTTCGCCTTGGAGCCCGCCTTGTCGGTGAGCGAGGACACCTGGCACAACGTCGGCTCGAAATCGGCGTCGGCGAGCGGCCGGTCGCCCCCGCCGTCACCGCCGCCGCAGTTCCCGCCGCCGGTGATCCGGCAGACCAGCGCCGCGATCTCGTCGTGGATCAGCTGCCCGACGCCGGTCGCGGACACCGCCAGCACGATCGCCACGGTGACCACGATCATCCCGAGGTACTCGGTACCGGTGGCGCCGCGATCGCCTCAACTCGCCCTCGATGTACGGAACATCGGGCCCGCCTCCTCTCGCCGTGCCGCCGGCCGACCGCGAGCGTAAGGAGAGAGGCGGGCGGGAAGCGTGGGTCCCGGGGCCCAAAGCGGGGCCCAGCGTCAAGCCGGTGCACCGGTCGGCACCCCTCACGGGTCGGAACCGGACCGGCAAGATGCTCAACCTGCCCCGTTTTGACGCACCTTGTGCGACGTCAGTTGCTGTTCAGCTACACAAACGCTGTTCTCCGGTCACAGAGCCGTGGATACAGTGCTGAGGTAGTCACGCAGCGAAGTCATCAGGGTGCACCGGAGTAACACCCGTTGCACCGAGGGGCATGGGGAGAACGGGGAGCTGCGCGTGCCAACTGCCATTGCCGTGACCAGCGCCGACATGGTGCTGCCGCCGCAGGACGACCGAACGCTGCCTGCCGTGGTGCTCAAGGACATCGACAGCCGCCCGCTCGAACAGGTTTTGACCGACCTCCAGTTACTGGTCGAGCAGCACGGCCACGTCATCGTCGTCTGCTCCCGGGCCACGCCCACCCCCGTGCAGCGGCGCCTGCACACCCTGCGCTCCCTGCTGGAGAGCGACCGGATCGCCCTGTTCACGCCCGACCTGCCGCCACTCGGCCTCGCCGCCCTGGTCCGCCAGCTGCGCCAGCTCGCCTCCTGCGACCTCGGCCCCGGCGTCCTCGCCTCGGCCGGCCGGCTGCTGGTCCACTACATCCACTCCGGGGCCCTGCTCGGCTCCGTCGCCCGGCTCGACCGCGTCCCCGTCGACCTGAAACAGCACGCCCGCTCCTGGGTGCCTGGCAGCCAGTTCGCCGTCCTCGCCCACCCCCAGCCGCAGCTCGTCCGCCTCGGCCCCGAAGCCACCCTCGACGGACCGGAGTTCGGCACCTGGATGCTCGTCGCCAAGGGCCAGCTCCAGTCCGACTGGGTCACCGCCACCCTCGCACCCTCCTGGCAGGTGCAGGGCCTGCGCGAGACGCCGCTGCCCGCCGCGTCCCCGGGCTGGTGGGGCACCGGCAAGCTCATCGAGTTCTGCACCTACCTGCCCGACCTGTCCGTCCTCTACCAACTGGTCACGTCCGTGCGGCGCGGCGCCTGCCACTGGTGCGGCATCGACGTCATCGGCGACCGCTGCGTCTTCTGCTCCGCCACCCCACCCGTCCCCGAGGGCCACACCCTCGCCCACCACACCTGACCCACGCCATCTGATTCCGCTCGACCGATATCCCCAACGAGGTTGTACGGTTCATGAACTCCCGTCAGCGCCGCGGCGTGATACTCCTGATCCTGTCGGTCCTGTGCGCCCTCGGCGCCTTCGCCGGCGTGCTCTCCGTCATCGGCGACGTGAAGTCCAAGGTCGGCCCCGAGGTCACCGCGTACCGGCTGAAATCCGATATCGCGCCCTACACCGCGCTCAGCACGGGCCAGTTCGAGAAGATCAAGATGCCCGAGCGGTGGCTGTCGAAGAACGCGGTCACCGATCTCGGCGACATCGAGGGCAAGATCGCCGTCACCACGCTCCAGCAGGGCTCCCTGCTGCAGAGCGACATGATCGTGGATCAGCCCGCCCTGCAGCCCGGGCAGCAGGAGGTCGCCATCATGATCGATGCGGCGACCGGCGTCGCCGGCAAGATCACGCCGGGTTCGACGGTCAACGTCTACGCCACCTTCGACGGAGAGCGTGAGGGTGACCCCGCTCAGTCCAAGATCATCGTAACCAATGCCAAGGTCCTCGACGTCGGCAGGCTCACCGCCCTCGAACCCGACGAGAACGACCGCGGCCGGCAGCCCACCGACGCCGTCCCGATCACCTTCGCGCTGTCCGCCATCGACGCCCAGCGCATCACCTACGCCGAGTCGTTCGCCCAGCGGGTCCGCCTCGCGCTCGTCGCCCCCGGCAGCGACACCACCGTGCCGGACTCGCAGCGGACGTACGAACTCGCGAAGGACAAGTGAGAGGCCCGCATGCCCACGAGGATCCTCCCGGCAGTCGGCGACGCGGACGCGGTCCGTTCCATCACCACACTGCTCAGCCAGCTCCCCGACGCCGAGCCGGTGGCCCCGGTGGTCGACTCCACCCAGCTCATCGACACCCTCGCGCGCCTGGCCGCCGAGTCCGTCGACGAGCTGCCCGAGGTCGTGGTGGTGCACGAGCGGATCGGCCCCGTCCCCGCACTGGAGCTGATCCGCGAGGTCGCCCTGCGCTTCCCCGCCGTAGGCGTCATCCTCGTCACCTCCGACGCCAGCCCCGGCCTCTTCCAGGCCGCCATGGACTACGGCGCCCGGGGCCTCGTCGCCCTGCCGCTCAGCTACGAGGAACTCGCCAGCCGCGTCCAGGCGGTCGCCCAGTGGTCCGTCGGCGTACGCCGCCACCTCGGCACCGGCGGCGACGTCTTCACCGGCGTCGGCGGCACCGTCGTCACCGTCTGCGGCGCCAAGGGCGGCGTCGGCACCACCCTCACCGCCATCCAGCTCGCCCTCGCCGCCCAGGCCTCCGGCCGCGGCACCGCCCTGGTCGACATGGACCTCCAGACCGGCGACATCGCGTCCTTCCTCGACGTCCAGTTCCGCCGCTCGGTCGTCGACCTCGCCGCGGTCACCGACATCTCCCCGCGCGTCCTCGCCGACGCCGTCTTCCGCCACGACACCGGCGTCGCCCTGCTCCTCGCCCCCGCCGAGGGCGAACGCGGCGAGGACGTCACCGACCGCGCCACCCGCCAGATCGTCAGCGCCCTGCGCTCCCGCTACGAGGTCGTCGTCATCGACTGCGGCGCCCAGCTCGGCGGCGCCGGCGCGGCGGCCGTGGAGATGGCCGACACGGCCCTGCTGGTCACCACCCCGGACGTCGTCGCCGTACGGGGCGCCAAGCGGACGGTCCGCATGTGGGACCGGCTGCAGATCCGCAAGGCCGAGGAGACCACGATCGTCGTCAACCGCCACTCCCGGGCTACGGAGATCCAGCCCCCGCTGATCCAGAAGATCACCGGCACGGCCGTCGCCGCGACGACGATCCCCGCGCACTTCAAGGAACTGCAAGGCGTCGTGGACGCGGGCCGCGTCCACGAACTGGAGGCCAAGAGCACGGTGAAGCAGGCCCTGTGGGGGCTGGCCGGCGAACTCGGCCTGGTCAAGACCGTCGAGGGCAAGGGCGGACGCGGGCGCGGCGACCGGGGCGCGGTCAGCCTCCGGCGACGCAAGGACGGAAAGGAGGGAGGGCCATGAGAATCCGGCCGGCGTTACGAAGAGACAGCGGCCAGGTCACCATCGAGTTCCTCGGCATGACACCCACCATCCTGGTGACGCTGGTGGTGCTGTGGCAACTCGTGCTCGTGGGATACACGTTCACCCTCGCGGGGAATGCTGCCGACGAGGCGGTACGGGCGGGCACGGCGTCGGAAGGACAGGCGGCCTGCGAGGAGGCGGGGCTCAAGCACCTCCCGGCCGCCTGGGAGGGGGGCGCCACCGTGCAGTGCACCGCGAGCGGCGGCTTCGTCACGGCCGACGTGAGCCTCGACGTCCCGATCCTCTTCCCCGGCGCGTTCGCCCTCCCGTTCACGGTGGACGGGCACGCCGGAGCCGTACAGGAGGAGGACTGAGATGCCGTACGACTCCAGAGTCCACGAAGTCCGCGAAGTCCGCGAAGTCCGCGAAGTCCGCGAAGTCCGCGAAGTCCGCGACCGGGGCCAGGCCGCGCTCGAGTACCTCGGGTTCATCCCCATCCTGATCATCGTCGCCATGGCGGCCGTACAACTGGGCCTCATCGCCTACACCGCCCAGCAGGCCGGAACCGCCGCCCGCGCAGGCGCCCGCAGCGCCTCGCTCGATCAGGGAGCCCAGCAGGCCTGCGGCGCCGCCGTCAGCGACTGGCTCGCCGACGGCACGGACTGCGCGGAGGCGCCGGGCGGCGACGAGGTCACCGTCACGGCGACCGTCCAGATCCCGTCGATCGTCCCGGGCTGGGACTTCGACCCGGCGGTCAAGACCGCCACCATGCCGATCGACCACTGACCACGCCGACACCCCACGAGTCGAGGGACGAGGAGCACAGGACTCATGAGCCTGCGGGCACGCATCAACTCCCCCGAGGAGAACGGCAGCCGGGGCGAGGACGGCCACCTGGTCGCCTCCTACCGTGCCAAACTCCTGGAGGAGATCGACCTCGCGGAGATGAGTTCGCTGGCCGCGGCCGAGCGCCGGGCCCGGCTGGAGCGCGTCCTCGGGCACATCATCAGCCGCGAGGGCCCGGTCCTGTCGACCGTCGAACGCTCCCAGCTGATCCGCCGCGTCGTCGACGAGGCACTCGGCCTCGGCATTTTGGAACCACTGCTGGAAGACGCCTCCATCACCGAGATCATGGTCAACGGCCCCGACGCGATCTTCGTGGAGCGCGGCGGCCGGGTGGAACAGCTCCCCCTCCGCTTCGCGTCCAACGAGCAGCTGATGCAGACCATCGAGCGCATCGTCTCGACCGTCAACCGCCGCGTGGACGAGTCGAATCCGATGGTCGACGCCCGCCTGCCCTCCGGTGAGCGCGTCAACGTCATCATCCCGCCGCTCTCCCTGACCGGCGCCACCCTCACCATCCGCCGCTTCCCCCGCTCCTTCACCCTCCAGGAGCTGATCGGCCTCGGCTCGCTCGACGAGCACATGCTGTATCTGCTGGCCGGGCTTGTGCAGGCCCGCTTCAACGTGATCGTCTCCGGCGCCACCGGCACAGGTAAGACGACCCTCCTCAACGCCCTGTCGGGACTGATCCCCGAGGGCGAACGCATCATCACCATCGAGGACTCCGCCGAACTCCAGCTCCAGCAGCCCCACGTCATCCGCCTGGAGTCCCGCCCGCCCAACGTCGAGGGCAAGGGCCGCGTCACCATCCGCGACCTGGTGCGCAACTCCCTGCGCATGCGCCCCGACCGCATCGTCGTCGGTGAGGTCCGTGGCGGCGAGTCCCTCGACATGCTCCAGGCCATGTCCACGGGCCACGACGGCTCCCTCGCCACGGTCCACGCCAACAGCGCCGAGGACGCGCTGATGCGGCTGCAGACCCTCGCCTCCATGTCCGACGTGGAGATCCCCTTCGTCGCCCTCCACGACCAGATCAACAGCGCCGTCGACGTCATCGTCCAGCTCACCCGCTTCGCCGACGGCGCCCGCCGCATCACCGAGATCGCCCTGCTGGAGAGCCACGGCGGAGAGCCGTACCGCCTGGCCACCGCCGCCCGCTTCAACGCCCAGCCGATGGCCGCCGACGGCCGCGTCTACGGCACCTTCGAGTACTACCCCCTCCCGCGCCGCACCGCCGACCGCCTCTACATGGCGAGCCAGCCCATTCCCCAGGCCTTCGGCGTCGCCCACTCCGCCGACCAGCTCGCCACCCGAGAAGCCAGGTAGGACCAACTCTCCATGGATCTGCAGAACCTGATCACGCTGACCACCGGCGTCACCCTGCTGACCTGCGTCCTCGCGGTCGTCGGCGTGCACTCGTACGCCATGGGCAGGGCACAGCGGCAGGCGCTGGTGGACCGCCTCTCGGCCACCGGCCAGATCCCGGTCGTCGGCCGCCGCCGCCACTTCCTCGCCCTGGACCGCCGCCTGCGCCGCACCAAGCTCGGCCGCAAACTGGAACTCCGCCTGGCGGCGACGGGCCTGGACATCACCCCCGGCGAGTTCTTCGTCTACATGCTCGCCACGATCGCCGGCCTGTGGCTCATCGGCCAGGCCACCCTGGCCCCCTTCTTCGGCCCGCTCGCCGGCCTGCTGGGCATCTGGGTGGCGATCCAGTTCCTCAACTGGCAACGCCAGAAACGCATCGAGAAGTTCATCAACCAACTCCCCGAACTGGCCCGCATCCTGGCCAACGCCACCCAGGCGGGCCTGGCCCTGCGCACGGCCATCGGCATGGCGGCGGAGGAGCTGGAGGCCCCCGCGGGCGAGGAACTGGCCAAGGTCGCCAACCAGCTGGCGGTGGGCGCGTCGATGGACGACGCACTCGGCGAACTGGCCGACCGCCTCCCCTCCCGCGAACTGGTCGTCCTGGTCACGACGTTGGTGCTGTCGAACAGAGCGGGCGGCCAGCTGGTCAGCGCGCTGCGCAATCTGACCGACACCCTGGAGGAGAGGAAGGAGACCCGGCGCGAGGTCCGCACCCAGCTCTCCCAGGTGAGCATGACCTCGTACGCCGTCCCCGTCCTCGGTGTCGGCTCGCTCTTCCTCATGAACGGCGTGAAAGACGGCGCCCTGGAGCGCATGACGGGCTCCCCGGCCGGCCAGGCCGCCGTGATCATCGCCTTCGGCCTCTACGTCGTCGGCTTCGTCCTCATCCGCCGCCTGTCCCGCATCGACGTCTGAGGAGGAAGCCGTCATGGGTCTGCTGCTCGCCCTGCTCATGGGTCTCGGCGTCTGGGGCATCTTCGCCGGCATCCGCATGTACCGCGCCGAGGCCAAACTCCCCGGCGACCTGGTCCTCGCCCTGGAGGTCGGCTCCACCCGCACCGGCGCGGTCGACTCCCTCGTCGACCGCCTCGGCATGCGCTACGCCCCCGCCGTGCTGCGCCTCATGGGCCCCAAGCAGGTCGCCAAGTACCGCCGCAAGATCGACCTCGCGGGCAACCCGGGCGGCCTGACGATCGACCGTTACGCGGCGCGGCGAGCGGTCTACGGCTTCCTGGGCGGCCTGGGCTTCCTGGTCTTCCTGATGCGCGGCCAGCTCTTCGTGGCGCTGCTCCTGCTCGCCTTCGGCGCGTTCTGGACGGAGATCGGCATCTGGTCGGCGATCCGCATCCGCAAGGACGTCATCGAACGCACGCTGCCCGACTTCCTGGACGTCCTGGCGGTGGTGGTCAGCGCGGGCCTGGGCTTCCGCCAGGCCCTGGACCGGGTGGCGTCCAAGTACGAGGGCCCCTGGGCGGACGAACTGCGCATCACGCTCCGCCAGATGGACCTGGGCATGAGCCGCCGCCAGGCCTTCGCGGAGCTGCGGAGAAGGAACGACTCGGAACAGGTGGCGATGTTCGTGACGGCACTGCAGCAGGGCGAGGAGCTGGGCGCGCCGATCGTCGACACGCTGGTGGCCCTGGCGAAGGACATGCGCCGCACGGACGCCCAGAACGCCCGCAGGAAGGCGGCACGGGCGGTCCCCAAGGCCACGATGATGATCACCACGTTCATGGTCCCGGCCACGATGATCCTGCTCGGCGCGGGCCTGATCCTGGGCTCGGGCACGGACTTCGGGTCGATCACGGGGGAGTAGGACGGGGGAGGGTGAGATGACGCCGAGGGACGACAAGAGGACGGGTACCGGGGCCGGTACCGGTACGGGATTGCTGCGCCGCCGCGTGCGGACACCGGAGATCACCACACCCCCCGCGGGCACGGTCCTGCCCCCGCACGCCCGCACGGGCGCCCCGGACATCCCGGTCACGACGGCGACGCCTGCGTTGCCGCCGGGGTGGGAGCCGGTGGGGGCTGAGCGGAAGGAAACCGCCCACGGACGGCTGGCCGCCGATGGCGAGCAAGCCCCACAGGGGCCACCCGCACCTGACCACGAAACCCGCACGGGCGGTGCGGGTGGGAACGAAATCCCGGCCGAAGGCCGGGCGGCGAACCCCCCACAACCCGCACAGACAGCAGCCGCACCCGACGTAGCCATCCAGATCAACGCCCTCCAAGCCCTCTGCCGCCAGACCTTCGCCTTCCGCCTGGCCATGATCGCCCTGGCCGCCCCCGCCGCCCTCCTCAACGCCAACCCGGGCTGGGGCACCCACCTCGTGGCCATCGCGGTGATCCTCACCTTCATGGCGTCCTACGTCCTCTTCCGGGACTGGGAACGCTTCGGCCCCCTCCTCCTGCGCCACCCCACCCTCCTCGCCGCGGACACCCTGTTCGGCGCGCTCCTCCTCATCTCCGCGGGCCCCGACACGACCCTCGCGTACGTCAGCGTCTGCACCCCCCTCCTCGCGGGCCTGGTCTACGGATGGCGAGGCGCGGCCGTCTTCGCCTCCCTCCAGTCCCTGATCCTGCTCCTCGTCTACGCCACGGTGGAGGACCCGCACGCGGGCCCGGCGGAAACTCTCCTCCTCCCCGGCCTCTGCGTGGTCGCGGGCGCGGTCGGCTCCAGCCTCCGCAACCTGATGCTCCACTTCGGCGAAGCGACCCGCGCCCTCACCACGGTCCAGGCCCGCCTGGCGGTCACGGAGGCGGTCAGCGCGGAACGCGCGCGCCTGGCCAGGGAGATGCACGACTCGGTGGCGAAAACCCTCCACGGCGTAGCGCTGGCGGCAGACGGCTTGGCGACCACGGCGAACTCGCCCCGGATGGACCCGACCGTGATCCGCCAACAGGCGGACCTCGTCGCCCGCTCGGCCCGCCGCGCCGCCGCGGAATCCCGCGAACTCCTGGCAGACCTGCGCCGAGAGTCGGACCCGGCCCAGGGCACGGACGTACTCGTGGAACTGGCCGCCCGCACCCGCGACTTCGCCACCCGCACGAGCCTCCCGATCACCTACCACCCCACGGGCCACCACACCGTCCCCCCGGTCCCGCCCGCCGTGGCCCGCCAGCTCCTCACCATCGCCTCG
Source organism: Streptomyces sp. 15-116A (assembly GCF_025290915.1). Lineage (GTDB taxonomy): Bacteria > Actinomycetota > Actinomycetes > Streptomycetales > Streptomycetaceae > Streptomyces. The sequence goes on from NZ_JAOCQE010000009.1 coordinate 27,388, forward strand.
GAAGCCATGGAGAACGCCCACCGCCACGCCGCACCGACCAAGGTCGAGGTCCGCGCCGGCGTCCACGGCGACCTGCTCCGCATCAGCGTCTACGACAACGGCCGCGGCCTCCCGCCCGGCACCAACCTCGAACAACTCCGCCGGGCAGGCCACTTCGGCCTCCTCGGCATGGTCGAACGGGCCGCCTCGGTAGGCGCCCGCATCCGCATCGGCCGCGGCTCGCACCCCAGCGGCACGGAGGTCCGCCTGGACCTCCCCTTGGCAGCGCTGTCACCTCAGCAGCCGCCCCCGGGACGCACCCAATGAACCACCCAACGAACCACCTCATGAACCCGACGCAGACGACGACGTCCCCCACGCCCGGAGAGGAGGCCGCTCCCATGCAGCCACCGCCGAACCCGTTCGAGAACGTCCCGCCCCCCGCCCCTCTCCGCGTCGTCGTGGCCGACGACAACCCGGTCGTCCGCGCGGGCCTGACCGCCCTGCTCTCCGGCCGCGAGGACATCACGGTCGTAGCGGAGGCAGCGGACGGCCGCCAGGCCTACGAGGCGGCCCACGCACACCACCCCGACGTCGTCCTCCTGGACGTCCGCATGCCGGGCGTGGACGGTCTCTCCGCCCTCCCGTACCTGGTGGACATAGCCCCGGTGATGATGCTGACGTACAGCAGGGAGTCGGAGATCGTCCAGGAGGCCCTGCGCAGGGGAGCGGGCGGCTACTTGGTCCACGGAGAGTTCACGGCGGACCAGTTGGTCTCGGCAGTAAGGGACATCAAGGCGGGCAGACCCCACTTCACCCCCACAGCGGCTGGAGCATTGCTGGCGCAACTCCGCGAGGGCCCACAGTCCGCGGCGCCCCTTCCGGAAGACCTAGGCGCCACACCGCATACGCCGTACGCCACTTCACCCCCCACCCCTCTACCCCACATCCCCCCACCACCCATTTCTTCAGAAAACCTTTCGCAACTGCAACCGGATATGGCACAGTCGACGTCTGGGTGGACAGGCGGCCGCCCGGCCGCTCCCGACAGGTCGAGGTTCCAACTGAGCAGCAGGGAGGCGGAGATCATGGACCTCATCGCATCCGGCATGAACAACCAGCAGATCGCCGCCACCTGCTTCATCAGCGAGAAGACGGTCAAGAACCACATCAACCGCATCTTCGCCAAGCTCCACAGCACCAGCCGCGCGCAAGCGGCGGCGAAGTGGCTGGGCACGGCGCCGGGTTCGGGCCGAGGGGTGGGCTGACGTCATGCGGAAGAAGACCTGGGTCTCGGATTGGGCCCGCGATTGGGCCCAGGGACCCTCTGGCGGGCAGGGTGTACGGCCCTACGTTGCTCGTGTCGAAAGCGGCACCGCGAAGAAGACGACGGCAGCCGCAACCGCGTCAGCCGGAGGGGAACACCATGAGCAACTGGATCAACACGACGGTCGCGTACCTCCAGTCCCGCGCCGCCCGCAACGACAAGGGCCAGACCGCGGTGGAGTACCTGGGCATCATCGCGGTGGTCGTGGCGATCGTGCTGGCGATCACGGGGACGGACATCGGTCAGACGATCTTCGATGCGATTACGGCCAAGGTCGGCGAAGTCACCGGAGGCTGACAGCGTTCCGTAGGTACGGCGACGCAGGGCAGGCTTTCCCCATCTACATCACGGTGGTGGGGGGCCTGCTCTTTCTCGCGTTCGCCTACTTCGCGGTCGGCCAGGCAGCGGCGAATCGGAGCGACGCGCAAACCGCCGCAGACGCGGCTGCCCTGGCAGCTGCCCAGGACAGGCGTGACCAGCTCGCTGATGCGTGGGGGCAGGCGCTCCTCGATCCCACTGAGTGGCAGGACATATTCGAGGGCAGAGCGCAAGGGCTTGGCCAGTCGTGCTGGCGAGCGGAGCAGCTCGCAGCGCAGAACGACGCGACCGTGCTGACCTGTGCGCCGGAAGGACTTTTGGGCTACACGGTCGAGGTCGAGACGAACGACACCGTCGGAGACTCCATTGTGCCCGGCACTGAAGACGAGCGGTCCCAAGAAGCTGCCACAGCGGTGATCGAGCCGCGCTGCACGTTCAGTCTCCTGGGGTGGGAAGCAGGGGGCGACACACTCCCTCTGCTCAACTGCGAGGGCGATGAGTGGGAGCTGGACCCGAAGGGTCCCAAGGACCTCCTGCCCAAACCCCAGGATCTCTTCGATGTCCACCTGGCCGATTGAGAAGCGAACGACGAGTGAAGAAGGAAACAGAGGCATGAGCATGCGGTTCACTTCGAAGGCCCGCAGGGGGATGGTCGTGCTGACCGCTGCGGCCGCGCTCACCATCGGTGTGGCTGGCTGTGGCGGGGGTGAAGACGAAGACAAGAAGCCCGAGTCATCGTCGGCATCCAAGGACAGCGGATCCAATCCGAGCACTCAGGAGGGCCAGGCAGATGAGCCTCTGGCCGAACTGAAAGGCTCCAATGGGTTGATCCTTCAGGTCACTTCCGCTCAGCGGGACGCTGGGGGATTCGTCACTGTGAACGGCAGCCTTAAGAATGATGGTGCCAAGAGCCTGCCGATCCCATCCGCACTGAGCGGAAACGAGACCGAGATCATCAAGAACGGTAGGTCACTCGGGGGTGCCACGCTGGTCGACTCGAAGGGCAAGAAGCGGTACTACGTGTTGCGGGATACCGACGGTCGCCCGTTGACGACTACCGGCTTCTCGACCCTCAAGGCCGGCGAAAGTCTCGCTGTGTTCATGCAGTTTCCATCCCCGCCGTCGGATACCTCAGAAGTAAGCCTTCAGTTGCCGACGTTCGCCAGCGCCACCATCCAGATCTCTGGGTGAGGCCGGCCATGACACGCACCCACGCGCACCCCACGTCGCTACGCCTCACCGTGGCCCTGACGGCAGCCACCTTCCTGGTTGCCACGACCGTGTACGGCGCCACGTCCGCCTCCGCCGCCGACAGCCCCAGCGTCCCCCCAGGCACCGAAGCCACCGCTTCCGCCCCCGTAGAACTGGACGCCAACGACCCGGACCTCAAGCTCCCCGACGGCGCCACTCTCGCGGAACCGAAAGTCCTCGACATCAAGCAGGTCGTAGAGGACCAGAGCGGAGACGAACGCCGGGAGGACACCAACTCGGACGTGAAGTTCGCCCTCCAGGCAGAGGTGCTGTTCCCGAAGGACAGCGCGAAGCTCAGCGCGCAAGCGAAGTCCCGTATCGCATCGATCGCGGAGGAGATCAAAACCCAGAACGCGACGAAGATCCGAGTCTTCGGCTTCACGGACAACTTGGGCTCCTCGGCCCACGGAGACGTCCTGTCCCGAAAGCGAGCGAACGCGGTGCAGAGCGTCCTGGACCAGGAACTGAACGACTCCAACATCACGTACGAGGTACGTGGCTACGGCGAGCAATACCCGATCGCCGACAACTCGACAGAGGCGGGCCGGAAGAAGAACCGCCGGGTGGAGGTCTCCTTCCCGCGCACAGAGAACTGACCGTTGGGTCACGTGCTTCTGCGAAACTCCGCTACGCTCCGCGTCGTCCACGGCTTCGGCCTCCGGACCAGCCTGGAGGCCGTCGCCGCACGGCTGTGAGGTGACGGAGAGCACGGGAGGGCCGGGGAGCCGTGCGCCCACCGCGTGATCGTCGCCGCGCCGGGAGTGCGGCGCCGGCAGGCTCGCGCTCCTGCTCGGCCGTGAACCGCCGCGCCCTCCGATACGCGCCTTGCTTGGAAGTCGGGCCCAGCTTCTGAGCCACCACTTTCATCGCCGCACACTCGACGCCGAACTCTGGCCGCACTTCGGCGACCATCCGCACCGCTCGATCGCCCTCGGCGCAACCATTCATGAACCACGCCGTGTTTGTAGGCAGGGCAAGTTATTTGTGTTTTGAACCAAATATCCCGCAACCTCAATTTTTCCTCAGTAGATCAACTTAGGGCAGACGCGGTCAGAAGTAGCGCTGTATATTTCACTCGACCCCGCCGATCTCGGCGGAAAAGAGGGGAATGCAATTGCGTATCGCACCAATGCGACGCTTCATCATTCCAGCCGCAATCCTGACTCTCGCAGCGACCATGACCGCTACGTCCCATGCTGTTGAAGAACCGGCTGGCGCAGCTCCTGAGGCAGTTTCACCGGACCAGGTGGGTACCCAGGAGACAAGTAGCAGTGCGGTCGATGGCCCTGTCCTGTCGGAACAGGAGATGGTTGCTGAGGAGAAGCTCACCGCTCTGCCGGAAGTGACTGGCGATGGTGATATCGGAGTAAAGCGCTGCGACAATCCGTATAAGAAGTGGTATACGGTTTCGGCCAAGAAGAGCTATCACATCCCGTCCTGGTGGAACGGCACGTCATACAAGGACGGACCGGGTGGGACAATGACCGTCGAAGTCCTCAAAGCGGGTAAGATCGCGGTTGAATTGAGCGGGAATGTCTCGGCCGAGGCCGGCGTCATCCTCTCGAAGGCCAAGGTGGAGTTCGGCATCAAGGTGGTTTCTGAGGTCGGCATCACAGTCGGGCACAGATACTCTCAAGAGATCAAGAGCGGGCGCTACGGGCACATGCAGTACGGTTCGTGGGGCTACAAGACCAACTGGACCAAGTGGGAGACGAGTGCCGACCGCTGCGGCAAGAAGAAGCTTGGGTCCGGTACCGCGAAGATGCCCACGAAAGAGGTCGGATGGCGCTACTGGGAAACTCGGTCGTGATCCACTTCTCACGGCTCACACGCCGTGGTGCCGCCTTGGTCGTCTCGATTCTGTCCACTGTCCTCATCGTTGGATGCAGTAGCGACTCCGAGAACATGAGAAGTCCGTCGAAGGACCCCAAGCCGAGCCCTTCATCCTCTGCTACGACTGACCAGGAGAAGGTTCTGGAGCAGCAGGTGGAGAAGGCGTTGGGGATCGGGGAGAAGGACGACACGGGTGACCTGTTCGTAGCGTCAGGACTAGAGCGAGTGAGCGATGGAATCCACAACAGCTCGGTTCTGTCGAAGGGCGGCTCCTACACGCTGTCAGTAGTCTGCTCGGGAGCAGGAGAGGTACGCCTCAAGGTGATGGGAAAGGGTCCCGTGCGTCGGACCGCTGAGTGTGACAGTGTCCCAGTCCGTCAACGCATTACAGATGCCCCGGCACAGCTCAGGATCGATGTCGACGGCCTGGCCGGATCATCCGGGATCGTTGGCTGGCGCCTCGATGAACTAGCCAAGTAGGCGTCCGGAACGACTGCGCTCCGCATCAGCTTCATCAGTGCGGAGCGCGGTTGCGTTGCGTGCCCGCAGAGGCATCCGGGCAAGTGTGACGGTCATCCAGGATGCCCGCCGGAGAGGCGGGAGGGTGAGTGAGCGTATTGGTATGGGAATGGGCTGAGAATGCAAATGGCAGTAGTGTTCCACACGCATGCTAAGACGTTGTCTCACGTGGCAAATTCCTCGGCTTCTTGTGGCAGCTCAGGGCACTGGCCATGGCCAGTCTTCGGCTCTTCCGGTTGTTGCAGTCCACGCACGGGATCTTGAGGCCGCGAGTAGCCCATGGCAGGCTCATGCCGCATGATCGATGAATTCGCGAAGGACAACCTGCACGGGAGACTGCGGCGGGACCGCGAGGCGCTGCTCTGGAAGCTCGACGGCTTGTCCGAATACGATGCCCGCCGACCGTTGACAGTGACCGGGAGCAACCTTCTCGGCCTGGTCAAACACGTGGCCAGCGTCGAAGCCAGGTACTTTGGCGAGGTCTTCGACCGCCCTTTCCCGGAACCGCTGCCCCGGTGGCAGGACCACGACGGCAGCGATCTGTGGGTCACGGAGGGCGAGACCCGGGATCAGATCATCGAGTTCTACCGGCACACTTGGGAACACTCGGACGCGACGATCAACGAGCTTCCCCTCGATGCCCCCGGCCACGTGCCCTGGTGGCCGGATCCCTATTCCGACACGAACCTGTTCGCCGTCATGGTCCATGTCCTCGGCGAGACCAACCGGCATGCCGGGCACGCCGACATCCTGCGCGAAGGCGTCGACGGCCGAACCGGGATGCGCCCTGAACATGAGATGCAGATCGATGAGGAAGCCCGCGCCGCCTACTACGCGAAGATCGAGCGGGCCGCCAGATCGGCCGCATCGGCCGGAGCATAGAGGTCTGTGCCACGTGACCTGAGGTTCGGGCGGCATGTTGACGGCTGTGAGGGCTGATCTGTCGAAGCGTCTGGTTAGTGATGAGCTCTGAGCTGGTCGCCCTGCTACTGCCGTCGTTCGCGGCTCGACCGCAAGGTGGCGGGACCGCTCGCCACGAGCGGGCGGTGTTCACAGCCGTGGCGTACACACTGACGAGTGGGTGTGCGTGGCGGTATCTGCCACAGTCGTTCGGTATATCGCCAGGGCCACAGGAGACTCGCCAACGTCACCACGTGAGACATCCTCTAAAGCCCGGCTCAGCCGCCTCAAGGGCCGAAACGGACCTGCCCATAACGCCCGTCCCCCCACCGCTCGCCGCCAAACCGCCCCGGCGGGCCGGCGAGGCGCGACTGCGCACCCACACGCCGGGTGTCTTCACAAGGAACCCAAGGGCCGGCCGACCTGGGCCCCACGTTCTTCCGGGCCGCTCGCTCGCTTCTTCGCCGTGGAAGCACGACACTGGCCAAAGAAGCGAGTGGCCCCAACGCTCACAACAAGTGGTCGGCTTTCCCCGCCTTGATCTCGAGAATGAGGGCACGCAGAGCATCCCGGCTGTCCGTGAGGTGCACGTCCTCTTGCCCGGCGACGGCGATATAGGCGTTGCCTTCGGCGTCGGTCCCTATGCGGAAGCAGTTGTTGCCTTCGCCGCAGAACGGGGCTTCCCAGTCGATACCGGCCATGGTGATGGCTCCCTCAGATGTCACGGGCAACGGTGTGGAGGAGGTCTCGCGAGGCCGCCTGGGGCAGCGCGGCCTTGTCCATCCAGTCCAGATGTGCACGGTACTTGGTGAGCTGAGCTTCGGCGCCGGTGAATTCCGGCCCGTGCGCCGAGTCGAGCTGCACGGTGTCGAGTTGGGGTACCGGCCCCTCCGCGTACAGCAAGGCGTGTCCGGCCCCGGGGAATCCGCCCGCGCTGTTCGGGATGACCCGCACGTCGAGCCCGTCCCGCTCGGACTCCGTGGCGAGACGGTTCAGCTGCTGCCGGGTCACCTCGCTGCCGCCGTACGGTATGCGCAGCGCGGCCTCGTGGACGTAGGCCATATAGGGAAGGTGCTCAGCGCGCTGGAGCACCTGCTGGCGTTCCATGCGGTGGGCCACCCGCAGTTCGATCTCCAGTCGGCTGAGCGGTGGCAGCACGGCGGCGAACACGGCTCTGGCGTATTCCTCGGTCTGCAGCAGGCCAGGTACATGCATGACCTGTGCGGTACTGACTCGTGTGGCATGCCACTCCAACTCGGCGATGTCCAGCAGTCCGGCGGGCAGGCTGCCCCGGTACTGCTCCCACCATCCGCGTTCCTTGTCTTCGGCCATGATGACCAGGGCGTCGACGTACTTGGGGACCGCGCACGCGTAGTTGGCGGCCAGGGTGCGGATGCGCTCGGCGGAGAAGGGCCGGATGCCCGACTCCATGTTGGACAAGCGGGTGCGGTCGATGCCGAGCAGTCCGGCCGCGTACTCCGTGGTGACGCCCGCCGCCATCCGCATCTTGCGCATCTCGGCACCAAGTCGTTTCTGGCGCTCCGTCGGCGTGCTTCTCGTCCCCATGTGGCCCCTCCTGCCGGTGCGTCCGCCTCAGTCTGCCGTCGAACGGCGGGCGGCGTCCAACCAGTTGGGGGCAATTATCTCCGAATCGTTGGACACAGTGACTCCATCCCCTCTACATTCAGTGACAGGTCGACCACGACCCGTACCGCCCGGAAGTGCATCACGCGTGTCCGCCCGCACTCTCCTGCCCTGGGAGGGGTGGCCCCGCGTCAGGGACACAAGCCACCGGCCGGAACCGTCAACCACCCCCCACCCTCAGGGAGTCGCCGACATGCCCACCCCCACGGCCCTGTGCCCGATCGCCGCCCCCGCCGACGCACCCCTCACCGACCCACCCACCCCGGACACCCTCTCCTACAGCCTCACGCTCCCCGCCGCCCCGCAGAGCCCCGCCATCGCCCGCGCAGCGACCCGCACGATCCTTCGCGCCCACGGCCTCCCGGACATGACCGACGCCGCCGTCCAGGTCGTAGCCGAACTCACCGCCTGCGCCTACCGCCTGACCCCCGCGACCGACCTCTACCTCTCCCTCCGCTACCGCGACGGCACACTCCGCGTGGTCCTCTACGACACCCACCCCCGCCACACCCACCCCCGCCTGGCCACGGCCTGTGACACCCGCCGCCGCGCGGCCCTCCGCGTCCTGGCCTGCGTGGTCAAAGCCTGCGCCGGCGACTGGGGCTACGGCGACGCCCGCGAACCCACCGGCGGCACCCGCATGTGGGCCGTCCTCCCCAGAGGGGGCGCCCACACCTACACCCGCCCCGGGGTCTGATTGCCCTACGGCGAGGCGATGGTGGCCCTGTCGGTGGTGGTGTCGGTCTTCCCGGCGTCGGACTGCGCGCGACTGTCGTCGCGGCGAACCCAAGGGAGTGCCGACCTGGGCCCCCGCTTCGGCCCGACGTCCACTCCCAACCCCAACGCTCACGCGAGTGGTTGGCCCGGTTTCACCCGTTGCTTCAGCCCCGGTTCGATTGGCGAGGCTTTGTGGTGGCGCGCAATGAAATGGCATTCACAACAGGGCAACTCGCCAGCGCGCTGTGATACGCAACACCATTGACCAGCGGGTTCACCCAGCTCATGATCCTCACACCTTCTTACAAAAAGTTCATGGGGCGGGTGGGGCGTGTTCACGCAGAGACGGCGGCACGGCTGGCGGCAGGTGGCGAGGAGCGGGACGCTAGCCGTCACGCTCCTCGTGGGCGCGGTTCCGGTCGTCGGGGGAGGTGCTAGCCCGTCACTCGCCGTTGAGGGCGCGCCTTCTGAGGCGGCGGACAGGAGCCCGGAGGCTAAGGCAAGTGCGCTGGCGGCGGAGACCGGTGAGCGTGTGGCCGTCGAGGCCGCGACCACGGATTCGTCTCAGGTTTTCGCGAACCCGGACGGCACTTTCACTCAGGAGATGAACGCGGCCCCGGTCCGCGCCCTTAAGGACGACGGCACTTGGGCTCCCATCGACACCACCCTGGTGCGCGAGGCCGACGGGTCCCTACGGGCGAGGAACACGACGGCGGACTTGACCTTCTCCGGCGGCGGCGGGAACGAACTGGTCACCCTTGAGGACAAGGGGCACGAGCTTGAGCTCGGCTGGCCCACCGACCTCCCCGCGCCCCGGCTCGACGGCGACACCGTGACCTATCCCGGAGTCCTGCCGGACGTGGATCTGAAATTGACCGCGCTGAGCTCCGGTTACACCTCGGTGCTCGTGGTCAAGACCGCGGAGGCGGCGGAGAACCCGGCACTTGCGAAGATCAGAATGACCGTCTCTGGCGGCGGCTTGGACATCGCCCCGACGGCGGACGGCGGCTTCGTCGCCCGTGACGAGGACGGCACCCCGGTCTTCGAGAGCCCGGCGGGGCGGATGTGGGACTCGGCCGGGGACATCCCCGCCGCCGGCACCGCCACGGCTGGCGTGACGACGCAACTCGCCCTCACCGCTTCCACGGCCGCGGATGATCCTGAACCGACGGATACCACCCCGTTGCCGGCAGCCAAGGGCGAGCCAGCCCCCTCTGAGGCCCCCAGCAACGGCGACGCGGAAGCTGAGCTCCCGCTGAAGGTCACTGGCACCACTCTGGAGATCACACCTGATCCGGAGTTGCTCCGTGGCGAGGACACCGTCTTCCCGCTCTACATCGATCCGCCGACCAAGGGCATCACGCTGGGCGACTGGACAGCGCTCTCCTCGGATGGTGACAAGTTCTGGGAGTTCGACGGCGACAAGGGCGTCGGCCGCTGCTCGAACTACGGCGGCTATCTCTGCTCCAACAGCCCTTACACCCAGCGCCTGTACTTCGAGTACCCGCTGTCGTCGATCCACGGCAAGAAGATCTTGGACGCGACGATGGAGGTGTACCAGGTATGGACTTTCACCTGCGATCCGCACTGGTACGACCTGAGCCGTGTGGACAAGGGCATCTCCTCCAGCACCACCTGGGCTTCCCGGCCCACCGCGGTCGATTTGATGGGCGACCGGCACGTGGCCTACGGCCGGGGCGGCCTGTGTAGCCCCTCGCAGCCTGCGAACTGGGTGCGCTTCAGCGACAACGTGGACGAGGAGACGAATGAGAACCTGACCACGACGCTGGCTTCCTACGCGGCGAACAAGTCGTCGCAGATCACTTTTTCGCTGACCGCGCACGACGAGTCGGACGCGGGCGCCTGGGCGCGGTTCCGCAACGACGCGAAGCTGTCGGTCACGTACGTCTCCTACCCGAGCAAGCCGAGTTCCTACGGCGTCCAGCAGGGCACCACCGGGCGGGCCTGCAACGCCTCCTCCCTGCCGTTTGCCACCAGCGACACCACACCGAAGATGCTGGCCACGGTCCAGTCGGCCGACGGCTCCAACTCCCAGCTGCGCGCCCTGTTCGAGGTGTGGAAGGCCGACGGCTCCAGCCGTGCCTGGTACGCGGCCTCGCCGGACGGCGCCTGGGTGGCCGACAATGCCTCCCGCGATGCGAGCTCGAGTGCGCTGCCGCCGCAGACGGACTACCGGATGAGGGTGAAGACGCAGGCGTACTACAAGACAGACCGGGGGGCCACCGGTGTGCTGGACTCGGCCTGGTCGTCCTGGTGCTACTTCCGGGTCGACACCGACTGGCCGCCGCCTCCGGTGGTGACCACCGCGGACGGCATCTACAAGCCGGCCGAGACCGATCCTGCCGCGGGCGGGGTGGGCACTCCGGGCAAGTTCACCTTCACCCCTGCCGACACCAACCCCACTACGGCCGGTATCCAGTCGGACGTCGTCAGCTACAAGTTCAAGCTGAACAGCGGGGCGGTCTCTCCACCGATTCCCGTTGCCAAGGGCACGGCCACCACTCAGACGATCACGCCGAACCAGGCCGGTGAGAACACCATCCAGGTCTGGGGTTTCGACGCGGCCGGCCACAGCTCGCTCACCGGCTACTACAGCTTCCTGGTGAAGGGGGCCGAGAAGCCCTCCGGTAACTGGCATCTGGACAACGCCGTTACTGACTCCACTACCGCGACCCAGCATCCGCTGACCTCGTCGGGGGCCACCTGGGACGCCCTGGCGCGCAGCGGCTCGGGCGCGGCGAAGCTCAACGGCACAAGCGCCTACCTCTCTACCTCCGGCGCGGTACTGGACACCACCAAGTCCTTCACCGTCTCGGCCTGGGCGCGGCTGGGGAAGAAGGATGTTAACTACACCGTCCTGTCCCAGGCGGGGACTAACGCGTCCGGGTTCCAGCTGTACTACTCCACCTCCTACAACGCCTGGGTTTTCAACCGCCACCACACGGACGTCACCAGTCCTGCGATCACCCGGTCGATCGGTACCAAGCCGCCGGTCCTGAACGCCTGGACCCACCTGGCGGGCGTCTATGACGCCGCGGCGCAAACCATTCAGCTCTACGTCAACGGCGTCCCGCAGGGCGAGCCGGTTGCCTTCACGGTCACCCCGTGGAAGGCTGCTGGGAGCCTGCAGGTCGGGCGGCTGTGGCACGGTGCGACCGGCAGAGAGAACTTCGCCGGGACGATCGACGAGGTGAAGGTCTGGTCCCGCGCGCTGGCGGACACCGAGATCGCCCACGACGCATGGCTGGAGGACGAGGACCTCAGCGACGGCACCGCCGGCGACCCGATTCCGGCGCTCGTCGCCAAGTGGGACGCCACGGACATGGCCAACGCGACCGGCACCACTGTCACGGACACGAGTGGCTTCGGCAGGAATCTCACCCTCAACGGGGCCGCGCTCACCCGGTTCACCACCGGTGATCCGGAGATCGGCGAAGAGGGCACCACCGCACAGACGATGACCCTGAACGGCACCAGCGCGTACGCCACTGCCTCCGGTCCGGTCGTAGACGACTCCGGGTCGTTCACCGCGACGGCCTGGGTGACGCTGGATCCCGCCAAGCTCGCCGACACCAGCAAGTCCTACGCCGTCCAGGTGTTCGGCCAGTCGGGGACGAGCCAGTCCTCTTGGGGCGTCTGGTACGAGCAGCCGGCCGGCAGTGCACAGGGGCGGTGGACGTTCGGCCGTCCCGACAAGGATGGCACCGGAGCAGCCTGGACCGAGAGCGAATCCACCGCTTTCACCACGTCGCAGCTCGCTGTCCCCGTCATGCTGACGGTCGTATACGACGCCCAGGCGGCAGCAGACCCCGACGACACGTCCAAGCTCGGCGGGCTCAAGCTGTACGTCGACAGTGCCTTGATGGGGGACGAGGACGGTGTGTCGTACTCCGCCCCCTGGCAGGGCGGCGGCGTGTTCGAGATCGGCCGGGCGAAGATCAACGGCGCCGCCGCGCGCTACTTCCCCGGACAGATCGACAGCGTCCGCGTCTGGGCCGGAGCCACCTCTACCGACGCGATCGCCAACCGGCGCAACACCGAGCAGTAGTAGCCGCGGGGCAAGTTCGGGGCCACGGCATGTGAGTGTCTCGTCCCGAACGCTGCACGAGACCCCGGGCGTGCTTCAGCCATCGCTGGTACCTGCCGGTTCCTGAACCGGCAGGTACCCCGCACGATCAGCGCTCCATGGCGCCGCCGCCGCTTGAGCGTTTTCTGTCCCTCTCGAACACGGAGACTCACGGTGTCTTCATCACCTGTCCGCAGACGCATGCCAGGGGCGGTCATACGCCGCTGGCTGGGGCGTGGCGCGCTCGTCGCCTCACTCTCCCTCCTGCCTCAAGTCGTGGTTCCCTCGGGCTACGACTTCGCCGCCCAGGCACAGCCGACAGCGGCCCGGAAGAAGCTCGAGGACCGGCCTGAAGCGAAGATCGACAAGGTCGGCGTACTCAAGCCCCGCACCTCCAAGGCTCCCAAGGACAAGGCCGCCCCGGCGTCCCGCGAGACCCGTGAGCGTCTGAAGAAGGCTGCCTGGCCGAAGGCCGGGAAGGCCAAGGCCGAGGTCGCGGCGACCGGTAGGGTCTCCGTCACCGTTGGCGGGTTCGGTGTGAAGCTGGCCCAGGCGCCCGCCGCCGCATCGGTCAAGTTGGACAAGACCAAGTCCAAGGGCAAGTCCGAGGCGAAGGCCGGCGGCCCGGCCCAGGAAGTGGCGCTCCGCGTCCACTCTCGCCCGGCGGCGAAGAAGGCGGGCGTCAATGGCGTTCTCCTCACCGTCGACCCGGCCAAGGCAGACACAGCAGACAGCGACGGGCTGCGTGTCTCCCTGGACTACTCCACCTTCAGCGACGCCTACGGCGGCAACTTCGGCCCCCGCCTGCGCCTGGTGGCCCTCCCTGCCTGTGCGCTGACCACTCCTCAGAGGAAGGCCTGCCGCACCAAGTCCCCCGTAACGGGTGCCGACAACGATGCGGAGTCCCAGACCCTGTCGGGCACCCTCTCCGCTGGCGCCCTGAAGGCGGGTGCGCCGGTGCTGCTGGCGGCAGCCGCCGAGAGCTCGGGTGGTGGGGGTGACTACGGCGCTACTCCGCTGTCCCCGACCGCGACCTGGGAAGCCGGCGGCAGCACCGGCGACTTCACCTGGAACTACCCGCTGCGGGTGCCCCCGGCGACGGCCGGCCCGGCCCCGAACCTGTCGATCTCCTACAACTCTGCTTCGGTGGACGGGCGTACGGCCGGCGAGAACAACCAGACGTCGATGGTCGGCGAAGGTTTCTCGATCACCGAGTCCTACATCGAGCGCAAATACGCCTCCTGCAAGGAGGACGGCCAGTCCGGCAAGGGCGACCTGTGTTGGAAGTACGCCAACGCCACCCTGGTCCTCAACGGCAAAGCCGCAGAGCTGGTCAACACCTGCGCCGACAAGAACGCCTGTGACACCGCCGCTCTGTCCGAGGCATCCGGCGGCAGCTGGAAACTGAAGAACGAGGACGGCACCCGCGTCGAGCACCTCACCGGCGCCACCGGCAACGGCGACAACAACGGCGAGTACTGGAGAGTGACCGACGCCTCTGGCACCCAGTACTTCTTCGGTAAGCACCGGATGCCCGGCTGGAGCGACAAGGGCACCACCGACACCGCCGACGACGACCCGTCCACCTACTCCACCTGGAACGTCCCGGTCTTCGGCGACGACTCCGGCGAGCCGTGCCACAAGTCCACCGGCTTCGCCGACTCCTCCTGCAACCAGGCCTGGCGCTGGAACCTCGACTACGTCGTCGACCCCCACGGCAACGCCAGCACCTACTGGTACAGCAAGGAGACGAACTACTACTCCAAGAACGGCGACACCACGGTCAACGGCACCGCCTACACCCGCGGCGGCTACCTCAACCGTATCGACTACGGCCTGCGCAGCGACCTGATCTACTCCAAGCCCGCTGCCCAGCAGGTCCGCTTCGTCTACGGACAGCGCTGCATCGTCTCGGGCGGCTGCTCCAGCCTCACTGAGGACACCAAGGCCAACTGGCCCGACGTCCCCTACGACATGATCTGCGCGGCCAACACCAAGTGCACCACGCAGATCGGCCCGTCCTTCTTCACCCGCCAGCGCCTCATCGACATCACCACCTCAGTGTGGACCGGCACCGGCACCACCCGGCGGGACGTCGACACCTGGCACCTGTCCCACGACTTCCCCGACACCGGCGACGCCTCCTCGCCCAGCCTGTGGCTGAAGTCCATCCAGCACACCGGCAAGGCCAACACCACCGCGGCCGCCATGCCGCCGGTCGTCTTCGGCGGCATCCAGATGCCCAACCACGTCGAGGGCAGCGGCCCGGACACCCTGCGCTACATCAAGTGGCGCGTACGCACCATCAAGTCCGAGACCGGCTCGACGATCACCGTCAACTACTCAGACCCCGACTGCATCTGGGGCAGCAGCATGCCCGCCGCAGTCGACAAGAACACCCGGCGCTGCTTCCCCGTGAAGTGGTCCCAGTCCGGGGCAACCCCGACCACCGACTGGTTCCACAAGTACGTCGTCACCTCCGTCTTCCAAGACGACCCCTACGGGCACGGCGACACCGGCGAGACGTACTACGACTACCAGGGCGGCGCCGGCTGGGCGTACTCCGACGACGAAGGCCTGACCAAACCGTCCAACCGCACCTGGTCCCAGTGGCGCGGCTACGGCAAGGTCGTCGAAACCTCCGGCGACTCCGAGGGCCCGCGCTCCAAGAAGTCCACCCTCTACATGCGCGGCCTGAACGGCGAAAAGGAACTCGACGGCACCAGCCGCGTGGAGAAGGTCACCGACTCCACCGGCACCGCCATCGACGACTCCCGCCAGTACGCCGGCTTCGTCCGCGAGACCATCGCCTACAACGGCACCGAAGAACTCAGCGGCACCATCAACACCCCCTGGTCCCACAAGACAGGCAGCCACACCTACAGCTGGGGCACCACCGAGTCCTGGATCGTCCAGGCCGGCGAGGCCACCACCCGCTCCAAGACCTCCACCGGCACCCGCACGGTCAAGCAGAAGACCACGTACGACACCACCTACGGCATGCCGGTCACCGTGGAGGACACGGGCGACACGACCAAGACCGGTGACGAGACGTGCGTACGCACCAGCTACGCGCGCAACACCTCCGCCTGGATCGTGAACAAGGTCTCGCGCACCGAGACCTACTCCGTTGCCTGCGCGACAATCCCGGCGATCCCCGGCGACGTCGTCTCCGACATCGCCACGGCCTACGACGGCCAGGCGGTCGGGGGCGCGCCCACCAAGGGCGACATCACCGCCTCCTACCGCGTCAAGAGCTACAACGCGACAGACAAGACCCCCGTCTACCAGCAGGTCTCCAGCGCCACCTACGACAAGCTGGGCCGCCCTGTCACCGCGACCAACGCCCTCGACCAGACGGTCAAGACCACCTACGTTCCCGACGACAGCAGCTACGGCCCACTGACGTCCAAGACGTCCACCGATCCCAAGCTCTATACCTCCACGACTGAGGTGGACCCTGCCTGGGGCACGGCCACCAAGTCCACCGACGCCAACGGCAACGTCACCGAGTGGGCCTTCGACGCGCTCGGACGCCTGACGTCGGTCTGGAAGCCTGACCGCTCCCGCGCGCTCGGCGACGCCGCCAGCATCGTTTACGCCTACAGCGTCAACAACACCAAGGAGACCTGGGTCCGCACCGACGCCCTCAAGGCCGACGGGCAGACCTACAACAGCGCCTACGAGATCTTCGACGGTCTGCTGCGGTCCCGGCAGAAGCAGGTCCCCGCGCCGGGCGGTGGCCGGGTCATCTCCGAAACCCTCTACGACGACCGCGGCCTGGCCTACATCACCAACACGCAGGTCCACGACAACAACGCGCCCTCAGGCACCCTGGCCAACACCTACCCCGGTTCCGTCCCCGCCTCCACCGAGACGGTCTTCGACGCCGCCGGCCGCGCCACCGACTCCGTCTTCCGGGTCTACGGCCAGGAGAAGTGGCGCACCAAGACCGACCAGCAGGCCGACCGCACGGCCGTCACCGCCGCCGAGGGCGGCAGCGGCACCCTGACAATCGTCGACGCACGCGGACGGGTCACCGAGCGCCGCGAGTACAGCGGCCCCGTCCCCACCGGCACCGACTACACCCGCACCCTTTACGAGTACACCCCGGGCGGTCAGCTCAAGAAAATGACTGGCCCGGATGGGGCGGTCTGGACGTACGGCTACGACCTCCGTGGCCGCAAGACGACCTCCACCGATCCTGACAAGGGTGCCGTTGCCACTACGTACAACGATCTTGACCAGCCCCTGACGGTCACCACCACGCTTGACGGTTCCTCTCGCACGCTGATCACCGACTACGACGAGCTCGGCCGCAAGACCGGCACCTGGGACGGAGTGAAGGACAACGCACACCAGCTGACCAAGTTCACCTACGACTCCCTGGCCAAGGGACAACCGACCGCCTCGATCCGCTACGTCGGCGGCACCACCGGCAAGATCTACTCCCAGTCCGTCACCGGCTACGACGCGCTCAACCGCCCCAAGGGCATCAAGACCGTCATCGCCGCCAGCGACCCCCTCGTCACCGCCGGCGCGCCGCAGACCTTCACCACATCCACCGCCTACAACATCGACGGCACCGTCCAGTCCACCTCGATGCCCGCGGTGGCCGGCCTGCCCGCCGAGACCGTCACCAACAGCTACAACGGCCTCGGCATGCTCACCGGCACCGACGGCATGAGCGACTACGTCCAGACCATCGGCTACTCCCCGTACGGCGAGATCGAGGAAACCCGCCTGGGCACCTCCACCGGCGCCAAGCAACTCCAGATCCTCAACCGATACGAGGACGGCACCCGCCGACTGGCCAACACCCACACCGTCGACCAGACCAACACCGGCTACACCAGCGACGTCGACTACGTCTACGACGCCACCGGCAACCTCAAGTCGATCACCGACAAGGCCAACGGAAAAGACACCCAGTGCTTTACCTATGACGGCTACCGCCGCCTGACCGAAGCCTGGACCCCGTCCTCCAACGACTGTGCCACTGCACGTTCGGCATCCGCGCTTGGCGGTCCGGCCCCCTACTGGACGAGCTGGACCTACAAGACCGGCGGCCTGCGCGACACCCAGACCGAACACAAAGCCAGCGGTGACACCAAGACCGTCTACGGCTACCCCAGCGTCAACGCCTCCGGCGCCGGCCAGCCCCACACCCTGACCTCCGTAACCGTGGGCGGCGGCACCGCCAAGACGTACACCTACGACGAGCAGGGCAACACCACCAAGCGCTACGGCCCCACCGGGACTGCGCAGACTCTCACCTGGGACATCGAAGGAGAACTCACCCGCCTCATCGAAGGCACCAAGACCACCGACTACCTCTACGACGCCACCGGCGAACTCCTGATCCGCCGTGGCCCCGACAAGACCGTCCTCTACCTGGCCGGTCAGGAACTCCACTACGACACGGCCGCCAAGAAGTTCACCGCCCAGCGCTACTACCCGGCCGGAGACGCCACTGCCGTCCGCACCGAGAACGGCCTGTTCTGGATGGTCGACGACCACCACGGCACCGCCTCGATGACGGTTGACGCCACCACTCAGGCCGTCACACGCCGCTACACCAAGCCCTTCGGCGAGAACCGCGGCCCGACACCATCGTCCTGGCCCGACGACAAGGGTTTCCTCGGCAAACCCGCCGACACTGGCACCGGACTCACCCACATCGGGGCCCGCGAGTACGACCCCGCGCTCGGACGCTTCCTCTCCGTTGACCCCGTACTCGCCCCCGACGACCACGAGTCGCTCAACGGCTACGCCTACGCCAACAACACCCCCGTCACGCTCTCCGACCCCACCGGACTTCGCCCCGACGGGATGTGCGGCGGCTCCTCAAGCTCCTGCAACGGCGGCACCGAAACCTGGACCAAGACCAAGAGCGGATGGTCTTGGGGGTACACGAAAACGTACACGCAAAATTTCACGTACCAGAAGGATGGCGGTGGTGTCGGAACCGGCACTATGACGGTCACGGTCAAGATCGACAACGGTGTAACCACGGCGAAGGTCGTGTTCAAGAAGGGACCGGACCCCGAGCCCAAGCGGGATGACGGCCACTGCAATGCCTGCTGGGCCATGGGAACGAATCCCCACTACGACCCCAACGCCCACGACCTGCCAGATACAGGCAAGCTCGCCACCTGGCAGAAGGTCACGCTGGGTCTCCTCGCAGGTGCAGCACTTCTTGTGGCTGCCGCTCCGGTAGCCGTCGTCGCGGCTGAGGGGTGCCTGGCCACAGCGCCGGTATGCGCCGCGAACATCTCAGAGATAGTGACAGGCGGCGCCTCTGGTGGAAGCGCGCTTGTCGGCGGGGCTGCAGTCGGTGTCGGCGGTTATAGCGCCGCCCGCTCTACTATCTTGGGCGGCAAGTACTACACCCCCGAAACAGGCCTCAAAATCCTCATTAACCCGGGCGGAGGAAAGACAAATTGCCGCGCGTGCGTGATATCGCTCGACCAACTCATGGCCAAGGGGGCTCACTCGAACGCCATCCCCACGCTCGAGCGTGGCTCCCTGAAGCCGATCGAAGAGTTCTACGGTAGAAAGTTCCGAGGTAGAAGCTTCTCGAATATAGTGAATGACATCCAGAAGGCGGGCCCTGGGGCGCGAGGTATCGTGTACGGACTCGACTCCGAAGGTGGCCACGTGTTCAATGTGGTCAACATCGAAGGCAGGGTGACATTTCTGGACGGGCAAACTGGGAACGCAAGCCATGCCCCCACATGGGATGGCTATCAATTCATGAGGACGAACTGATGATTTCCGAAGCAGAGGGCCGCTCGCTTGCGGAAAGGCTGCTGCAAGCAAGTCGAAGGCCTGGTGAACCTGAATTGGCGATTGATTGGAGCGCTGCTCGCGTGAAGGACGGGGTTCTTATCGCTCCATACAACTCGTCTCGATTCTTGGCCACCAGGAATGTCGAGGATCAATTGCTAGACTGCTGGCCAATTCTGGTGGACCTCTCCTCCGGCGAGGCCAGGTTCGGAGAGTTGGAAGAGCGGGCCTTCTGGAAGCAGCCTTAGCCTCACACCTAGGCCCTCCTAGTCTTGATGCGCCCGGTGAGGACTGTCCTAAGACAGACCATCACCGGGCGCACGGGTATTTCTGCCCGTCACGCGTTGTCGAGTTCCCTTATCACCAGTGAGCCTGCTCGTACCAGCAGCAGGTCTGGCGGCGCGCTAGGTCCTACTTAGAGCTCGTACCACGATCTTGTGACAGTGTGCTGGTGGGCGTGACCAGTGCGACGATTCCGCCGTTCGTGGGGTGTGGGGAATCCGGCCGTGGATCGTGGATGACGAACTGTGGGCGCTGATCGAGCCGTTGCTGCCACCCTGGCCGCAGAAGGCTCCCGGCCCCAGACCGGTGGATGACCGGCTGTGCCTGCAGGGCATCCTGTACGTCCTCTACAACGACATCAGCTGGCAACTGCTGCCGCTGGAGCTGGGGTTCGGCTCCGGGCAGACCTGCTGGCGCCGACTGGGCCGGTGGCACGAGGCCAACGTTTTCGACAAGCTGCACCGTCTCCTGCTGGCCGAGCTGCACGCGGCCGACGAACTCGACTGGAGCCGGGCCTGCGTGGATGCCTCCCACATCCGCGCGAAAAAGGGGGCGAGGCCACCGGCCCGTCGCCGGTCGACCGCGGGAAAACGGGCAGTAAACACCACCTGATCTGCGACGGGAAGGGCACCCCGCTCAGGGTCATCACCACCGCAGCCAACGTCAACGACGTGACCCAGACCCTGGCCCTGGTCGACGGCATCCCATCCGTCGCGGGCAAGCCGGGCCGCCCGCACCGCCGTCCCGACGCCCTGCTCGGAGACAAACGCTACGACTCCAACCCCGACCGCCGTGAACTGCGCAGGCGCCGGATCCTGCCGGTGATCTCCCGCAAGAGCGCCCCGAACATCAAGGACCTCGGCAAGCTCCGCTACGTCGTCGAGCAGACCTTCTCGCTCCTGCACCACTTCAAGCGCCTGGCCGTCCGCTGGGAACGACGCCTTGACCTGCACGACCCCTTTGTCTCCCTCGCCTGCAGCCTCATCTGCTGGAGACGACTCAAGAAGGTCCACCCATGATCGTGTTACGAGCTCTAAAGGGCAAGGCCGTGAAGTTATGGGTCGGGACGTGGCCGTAAGTGAGGGCTGATCTGGAAGGATGCCGGACGCGAGAAGCGGAGCCCCGGTAGAACTGGCTGGTCTGCCAAGAAGAGCCGTTCACAAGGACCGGAGGCTCCGCTGTCCGGACAGTGAGCCTTTTCCATCATCGTTCTGAGCTGTTCAGGTGCAGAGTGAGAACGGCCTGGACAAGGCCCGTGATCCGGGTGGTCGAGCATCGCAGTTTGCGGAGGAGCCGCCAGGACTTGAGGGTGGCGACGGCCTGCTCGACGAGGGCCCGGATCTTCGCGTGGGACGGGTTCACCGCCTGCCGGCTGGCGGAGAGGGTGTCCCATCGTCTCCAGCATGGGGTGCGGACGGTGCCGCCGGCGCCTCGGTAGCCCTTGTCGGTCCAGCACCGGATGTCGGCCTCGGTGAGGGCGTCGAGGATGCAGTGTTCGCGGGCCGCGCGGATGTCGTGGACGGCGCCGGGCAGGGCCGGTGAGGCCCGCAGCAGTCGGCCGAAGGGGTCGGTAATGACCTGCACGTTCATTCCGTGCCTCTTGTGCTTGCCGGAGTAGAACGGCCGGTCCGCGGCGATGCGGTCGATGGGCAGGAGGGTGCCGTCCAGGATCAGGTATGCCTTCGTCGACGCGGTCCGCACCGCGTCCTCGAGGCTGGGGGCGAGAGCGGCCAGGAGTGCGACTGCTTCGGTGACGTAGCGGTAGGCCGTCGTTGTGCCGATGCCGAACCCGGCCGCGAGCTGGGCGTAGGTGTGGCCCATCCGCAGGTGGGCGAGGGTGAGCAGGGCCTGGCGGCCGGCGGTCAGGCGCCGCCACCGGGAGCCGATCGGGCGGGGGTGGCGCCGCAGTTGCTGCGTCAGGAAGCGGAGGGCGGAGCTGGACACGTCGACGCCCGACGGGTAGACAAGCACGTGAAGCCTCTGGTGGAGACGGTTGTCTTGGTCGAAAACCCATCTACCAGGGGCTTCACCTGTCTGTCAGCCCAACAGCCCTACGCCAAAGGCAGGTTGGAAAAGGCTCAATGGCGCATGACGAGTATGTGAGGCAGCTGACCGCCCGAGCGAAGGACGGCACCATCCCGCCGCGAGAAGTGGTGGAGCTCGCCCGGACAATTTCGGAAGGTCGTGCCGGTCGGGATCTCTACCACTTGCTGTACGCGGTGGCCCGCGCGGGTGGTCCAGCATATGAACCGCTGATCGCCAACTACCTGATCTACCCCGAGGACCCTGACGTCTCCGCGCTCGCAGTGCAGGTGCTCACGGGGCATTGGAGAGTGGGGGCGAAATACCGAGAACAGATCTTGGAGCTCCTGGATTCGCCTGAGTGGGACGAGAGCGACGAGGCGTTCATGGCTGCTGTCTCCGGCGCGGGTGAAGTCCTGCACGACGGGTTCGACGCTGAACTCTTGCGCACGTTGTTGAGGCTTGCCGAGGAAGGTCGAGGTGAGTATGACGATGACCTAATGCGGCGGTTCGCGGTGGAGGCAATCGCCCGAGCGCTGGGCGCCAGCTACGCCCAGTCACTGAGACCGCCCGAGGGAGTTACGCGCTCGGAGTGGTCACAGGGTGTTCTAGGGGCCGCGCGTGACCGATTGCATGAGATGACGCGGCGGCACTAAATTCTGCTCGCAATTAAGCGGTCTCAGGGCCCCGGCGAAGTGATGGCTCGCCGGGGCCCGCGACCTTGCGAAACGACCGCGTGCGTTTACCGCCTGAGGCGAGCGGTCCATCGCTCCCCAGCCCACCCTCACAACAAGTGATCAACCTTCCCCGCCTTGATCTCAAGAATGAGGGCCCGGAGAGCCTCCCGGCTGTCGGTGAGGGGGGCGTCCTCTTGCCCGGCGACGGCGATATAGGCGTTGCCTTCGGCGTCGGTCCCTATGCGGAAGCAGTTATTTCCCTCCGCGCAGAACGGTTCTTCCCAGCGGATGTCGGCCACCATGGCTACTCCTCAGAGCTGGCTGGCGATGGAATGGATGAGGTCTCGCGAGGCTTGTGGATCAAGCGACTTGTTGTGCCACCAAGACATGTGCGCACGGTACTTCGCGAGTTGCGCCTCGGCGTGAGTGAACTCTCCGCCATGCGCCGAGTCCAGTTGCACGGTGTCCAGCTGGGGCACCACTCCATGCGCGTACAGCACCGCGTGACCGGCTCCGGGGGAGGCGCCCGCCTCGACCGGGAGGACGCGTAGGTCGACGTTGTCCCGTTCGGACATCAGGCACAGGTGCTCCAGTTGCTCTCGCATGGTCCGCCGCCCGCCGAACTGCATACGCAGGGCCAACTCGTGCACATAGGCCATGTACTGGACCGTTCTCTTCTGCCCGAGGACCTTTTGCCGCTGCATACGCAGTGCGACCCGCAGCTCGACCTCCGACCGCGGGAGAGGGGGCAGGGCGGAGTCGAAGACGGCTCGGGCGTATCCGCTCAACTGAAGCAAGCCGGGGACGTGTACGGTCACGCTGGGTGATCTCGGGCTGTGAGGTCATGCACCCATGGTTAGCTGCGCTGTGCTATCTGGTGCTACATGGTGGCGCGCGAGGTCGGGGGGATCAGTTGACGCCACGTTCATGGCGTCCGCCATACCCACGCCTGTCCCGCCGTCCGCGTCGGCGTATCCCCCCGGCACTGCCATGGCGCTCCGCAGGTGAGGTGAGGTGTGGTGTCGGGGATCTCGGACTGCCGGGACTCCGTCTGAGCCGCGATGAAGTCCAGCGGCGTTCATGGCGGCGCGGGCGCCGGCACGGGTGGTCAGCAGGAAGTCGAGTTCGGTGAGCACCCTGGGCGACACCACAAGGTGGCCCGCGCGGGAGAGAGCCTTCCGGTGAGCAGCGTGCCCAACCCGGCTGCTTGAAAAGGGGAGATGAGAAGTCGATCTCCGTTGCTACCGTGGCCCCATGTCATCGGTCAGGAAGATCCAGGTCACGTTCGACTGCGCGGAACCCGAGCGGGTCGCTCGCTTCTGGTGCGAGGTGCTGGGGTACGTCGCACCGGAGCCGCCGGAGGGGTTCGCCACGTGGGACGAGTACAACGGCTCGCTGCCGCCTGAGGAGCGGGACGCGTGGTTCGCGTGCAGCGATCCCACGGGTGTGGGCCCGCGGCTGTTCTTCCAGCGCGTTCCCGAAGGGAAGGTCGTCAAGAACAGGGTGCATCTCGACGTGCGGGCCGGCACGGGACTGGTCGGCGAGGAGCGGCTGGCCGTGCTGGAGGCGGAATGCGCACGGCTGGTAGCCCTCGGCGCGAGGCGCGTGCGCCTGCTTCCCGCCGACGAGGAGAACGAGTCGTGCATCGTCATGCAGGACGTCGAGGGCAACGAGTTCTGCCTCGACTGAGCAGCCGCACCGCCGATGAACGCCGTGTCTGTCCTCATGTCGAGGCCCGGTTACCGTTGGTCGTCTTCTGTCGGTGCGTCGTCATCGACGGGCTTGTCCCGTCCGACCGTCATGGACCAGCGCAGTGAGGCAGGTGCCGTGACGCGCACGGTGCCCTTCTTGTCGGCACCTTCAAGATCGCGCGCACAAGGCCCAGTTCATCGGCGCGGCCGACGATGGCGGTGCCCGTGACCGGCGGAAGTCCGGCCAGCACAGGCTGGTTCGGCCGGTGCGCGTCCTGGTGTGCGTGGGCGGAGTTCTCGGCCAGCAGCGTCTGCCGCCAGGCCAGCCGCCACTCCTCCAGCAACTGACGCTCCGCCCACGCCGACGCACCACCCTGCGCGGTCTCCGGGAACGCGCGGGCGTGCGCGCAGCAGGCGCGGACGAACGCCTCCACGACGTCCAGCGCGGGAAGCTTCCGCCTGGTGGTCGCCAGCCGAAGGGCGGTCGCGCCGTAGTGCGGCGGGTTAGGGCGGGTCTCCTCCGCCAGCATCCGGTAGGCAGGCCGGCCCGCGCGTTCGCGCAGCCGACGCAGTGAGCGCGCGAACGCGCCCACGGGCGAGGCCGGGTCCTCCACCGGCAGCGGCTTGCGACCCGGCCGTGCTCTGCCCATGGTGCTTCCCGCCCCCGTTTTCTCTCCCGCAGTCCGGCAACACTTCGCCTCGCCGACCACGGAGCCCGCCGCGCCGGCCGCCTGCCCACAAGGCTGACAGCAAGTGGTCGGCCCTGCAGAGAAGTTGCCGGGCTCACCCCTGGATGGTTGCAGGTCCCCGGTGCGCCGAACGGTCGGCGGGTCAGCCGTCACGCGGGTCGGTCCGGGTCACCGGATCACAGGAACCTCCACAGGTGGTCGGCGGTGCCGTTGTCGTCGAACTGGACGACCTGCGCGCTGTTGGCGGTCGACATGCCGTCGACGCCGAGGACCTTGCCGCTGTTGCCGTTGCGGATCCGGTACCAGCCGTCGCCGTCGTCCAGCAGGGTCCACAGGTGGTCGGCGGTGCCGTTGTCCTCGAACTGGACGACGCGCGCGCTGTTGGCGGTCGACATGCCGTCGACGCCGAGGACCTTGCCGCTGTTGCCGTTGCGGATCAGGAACCAGCCCTCGCCGCGGTCCACGAGCTGCCAGGCGTGGTCGCTGGTACCGGAGTTGTCGAACTGCACGACGCGTGCGCTGTTCTCCAGGGACATGCCGTCGACGGCGAGGACCTTGCCGCTGTGCTTGTTCTGGACGCGCCGGAAGGGGGGTTCGGGGATCCAGGGCCGTCCGTCGGGCGTGGCCGTGGGGAAGGCGGTGATCCGGAGTCGCGCCGCGCCCATGGGTATGAGGGTGACGGTCTCCACGGGTGCGTCGCTGCGTGCCGGGCCGGGTTGCAGAGGTGCGACCACCCGCTCGTCGTCCGCGATCCACTCCTCGATGCGCCGGGCCTCGGCTGTGATGCGCACGGGGACCGTCTCGTGAGTGAACGGATTGCCGGGGACGGGGCCGTCGGCCCGCGTGAGGGACGTCCGGGGGGAGGGCGTGAGGCCGTAGTTCCACGGAGAGGCCGCGTGCACCTCGTACTCGGGGAAGGTGTCGTCACCCGCGTAGCGCTCGTAACGCTCCCCGATCCTCAGGGAGTAGGTGAGGGGGCCGTGCTGGACGCTGACGGCGTCATGCCCGCCGGACCAGTGGCGCAGTGTGGTCCGCTGGGGGAGGAGCAGGGTCACCTTGTCGCCGTCGCGCCAGGTCCGCTCGACGGTGGCCCACGCGGGGCCGGCCGGCGCGGTCACCGGCCGGCCGTTGACGCGTACCTCCGGCCCGTCGCACCAGCCGGGCACGCGCAGCCGCAGCGGGAAGCGGACCGGGCGCGGGGTGGACACGGTCAGGGTGACCGTCTCGGTGAAGGGGTAGCCCGTGTCCTCGGTGACGGTCACCGTGGTGTTCCCGGCGACCTGAGCGCGCACCTGGCTCGGCGCGTACATCGACGCGGCCAGCCCGCCGTCCGGGGTGGCCAGCCACAGCTCCTCGGTGAAGTACGGCCAGCCCATGCCGTAGTTGTGCGGGCAGCAGCGGTACTGGTCGACACCGGGCTGGAAGCTCTGCATGGCGAAGCCGTTCTGGAACTGGCCCTGTGTCTTGGGCTCGTTGTCCAGGTCGACGCTGTTGGCGCTGGTGATGTAGTGGACGGCCCTGCCCTGCGGATCGAGGGAGGCGGGCAGCATGTTGAACGCCAGGTCCTCGCAGCGGTCCGCCCAGACGGGATCGCCGGTGATCCTGGTGAGCAGTTCGTGGCTGGCCATGAACTCGACGATCCCGCAGGTCTCGAAGCCCTGCCGGGGGTCGGTGAAACCGGGCCGGTAGTTCTCGTCGCCGGCCATGCCGCCGCCCGGGAACTGCCCGTAGACGTCCATGACCCGGTCGTAGGCGCGGTAGGTGGCCCGGGTCAGCTCCGCGTCGCCGGTCACCTGCGCGTACTGGGCGGGCTCGCGGAAGCCCTGGGCGATGTTGACGTTGTGCCGGGAGGGCGTGGGGCCCGTCCAGTCGGCACCCAACGTGTGCATCTTGGCGGCCAGTTCGAGCAGGAACGGCTCGCCGGTGCGACGGTGGAGCCAGACGGCGATGTCCAGACCGTCGCCCCAGCGGTAGGAGATCCAGCTGGTGTTGAAGGCGCCGGGACCCTGGGCGTTCATGAAGCGCAGGAAGCGGGTGAGGAAGGGCACGATCCGTTCGTCGTGCGTGTACTCCTCGTACGTGCGCAGCGCCTGGAGCAGGGGCAGGAACGGCCAGAAGTCCGGCCCGCCGTTGAGGGACGTGCGCAGCGCCCGCGGCCCGAAGAAGCCGTCGCTCTGCTGGGTGGCCAGGACGGCCTCGATCCAGGCGCGCGAACGCGCCAGCGCGTGCCGGTCGCCGGTGGCGATCGCCAGCGGTACGTAACCGCGCAGCCAGTAGGGTGCCTCCTCCCACGCACCGCGCTCCGGGTGTACCCAGCCGGTGGTGGAGAAGTCCAGGAAGTGGGAGAAGCTCTCGTAGCGGCCGCACAGGCCGTCGAGCTGGAGTCTGAGCTGACCGGCGAGCCAACCGCGCGCGGTGACGCTGCCGGCCGGCAGTTTGCGGAAGGCGTCGGGCGCGAGTGCGCCGGCCCCCGGCTTCGGCGGAGCGGCGGCCGACGCGGTGGGAGCGAGGGGGCCGCCGCCCAGGGCCGCCGTTCCTAGGGCCAGGGCGCTGGTGCCGAGGAGTGCGCGTCTGCTGAGGGGCATGCGGATCTCCTGATTCTGGACTCGTGGTGCTCAGGTGCCGCCGAGGCGCAAGCCGCGCGGGGCGGAAGGTCCGGGGTGGGGCGGCGGGTGAGCGTCGACGCGGCTGGGCTGCGGCGCAGTGGTGGCGGCGTGGGCCGGCAGCCGGCCGTGCTTCTCGCCCGCTGCCGTGCGGTGTGTACCGCCGTGTACCGCCGCATGTCGCCGTGTACATCGTTGGAAGGGTGAGGCCACTGAGGATGACAGCACACGCCGGGTCCACCGTCGAGGGGTGTGACACGTCCACGTCGAGGAGGCGGGTGTTTCCGGCCACGCCTTGCGGGAGGCGCGGTTCCGCCGTGGCGGTTCGGGGCGCCCGGGCAGGGCGGACGCCGCTGTGGCGGTCTCGGTCACGAGGCGAGGAGGATGCCCTGGCCGGGATGGATCACCCGGCGCGGCGATGCGCTACTGGGACGGACTGCCGGTGCCGAGGGCGTGTTCCTTGAGGAAGGCGCCCGCGTGGGCCGCCGCTTCCTCCGCCGTGGCGTACGGCGCCTCACCGTCGGCGGCCGTGCCGGATGCGCCGTCAGCGCCCCGCCCGGTCCAGCCCCAGCCACCGGCGGGTGACTGCACCAGCTCGGCCGTCCCCCCGAACAGCGCGAGCGTGCTCCTGCCCGCCGACGTGGGCGCCGGGCGGCGGACGGCGTCGGGCCACTTCTTACGGGCACCCTGCCGGGTGATGCCCCAGACGGCTCCCAACTGCTCATAGCTCGCCCCGTAGGAGCCGGCCGTCGTCGCCGCCCTCTCCGTGAGCCGCTTGACCTCGCCGTCGACCACCTTCCACGCGGCCAGGACGGACAGCGCCACGTCGACCGGACTCGCGTCCCACATACGTTCGGCGGACAACCCGGTCTGCCGAGAGCGGATGGCCGAGGCGAGAGGGTTCAGGGCGTCGTACAGGGCCTTGTGGAGTTCTGCCTGCTCTTCCGGGGTGATCTCATGGGCGGCCATGCGACAACTATAGTTCACAGCGACCGCCGCCGTAAACCAAAGTTTCCAACCTCGTCCTGTGCGCCTACCTCTTGGAACCCGCGACCACCGCCCGTGTCTCCCGCGGTGCCCGAGCCCGTGCACGGCCTCCGTATGCTCCCCGGCATGAAATTCTTCCGCTCACGTGGCCGAAGTGACGCCCAGCGCATGACAGGGACGCCCGTGGCCGAGGCCAAAGCCCTCTACGAAGCGGGCCGTTACGCCGAGGCGGAGACGGCAGCCCTCGCCGTGGCACGATCACGGCCGCACGACGACCAGTACGCGGCCGTGGCGCTGAACATCGCCGCGCTCGCCACGGGCGCCCAAGGCCGCCACGCCGACGCACTCGCCGTCTATGACGAAGCGCTGCCTGTCTTCAGTCAGGTATTCGGCCCCGATCAGTGGGCGACCCTGAAACTCCGCTCGGACCGCGCCCAGCAGATGGTTCTGCTCGGTCGGCACGCCGAGTGCGAGGCGGAATGTGCGGCCGTCGCCGAGGCCGCCAGCCGCGGTACCGGCCCGGACATGGCACTCCTGGCGGCGGGCGCCCGCAACGGGCTGGTCTTCGCCCTCAACGCACAGGGACGCCACCAGGAGGCCGAGGTGATCGCCCGCGAGGCCCTGGCCGCCCATCGGCTGCGTGACCGGGCCTCGCTCGTCCTGCGCCTCGGCCTGGCGCGCAGCCTCAACGGCCAGGGCCGCCATGAGGAGGCCCTCACCGAGGCGAAGGCCGCCGAGGAGTTGTACCGCGCTCTGCCCGACTACCAGCGCCACCCTGACCAGGGTGCCGTCGAACTGGTCCTCTCCAACGCTCTGTTGGGGACTGGCCGCACTGCCGAGGCCCGTCGCCTGGCTGCGGCAGCCCACGACGCCTGCCTGGCCTCCTTCGGCCCGCACCACCGCCGAACCATCGAAGCCCGAACGCTCCTCGAGCACATCGACGGCACCAGGCCGTAGGAAAGGCACGGTCATCCCAGGCTCCTGCTCGACTAGTTCAGTTACGGAGTTCCTGGCAGAACGTGAACGCGGAGGTGCCCAATGAAGGGACGTTCCTGGTCGGAGGTCCGTGCGGAGGCGATGTCCCGCCATCCGGAGCTGGCCACGGTTGAGGCTGAGGAGCAGCGCGCCGCCATCCGCGAGGAGAACAGGGCACGCATCCGCAGGCATGTGCTGGCGGGCATGCGCCGGAAGGCGGGGCTGACGCAGCGGGACATGGCGTCCCGGCTCAAGGTCAGTCAGGCGCGCGTGTCGCAGATCGAGCACGGTCAGATCGACAGCCTCGAGATGCTGCGTGCCTACGCGGCCGTTCTGGGCGGGCGGATCACGGTGCGTCTGGAATGGGACGAGTCCTCGGTGCAGGTGGCCTGAGCGCTGAGCGGGCGTCCTCGGTACGCCGTGCGTCGTCGGAGGGCGTGGTTGTGGAGCGAGAGGTCTTCGGCGATCGCGATCGAGCGGTCATCGGATTGGCGACGCGGCGCTGGGGCTTGCGACGCGCTCTGACGACGGCGGTGCAGACACGGCCGTCGATCCAGGTCGCCTCCGCCACGTGAGGAGGAGGAGCCGGCGACGGCCGATGAGTTTCCGCATGCTCCACGGTCCTCAATCATGGTTGGTGCGCGGTGGCCGCGAGTGCGGTCGTAGCGTGCGCCGACCGACCGACTCAAAGATCCATCCGGACACGAGACACCGAGGAACCCCAGATGCGTACTCTCATCAGCACCGCCTTCATCTCCCTCGACGGCGTCATGGAGGCCCCCGGCGGCGAGCCCGGCTACCGGAACTCCGGGTGGACCTTCAAGGACGTCGAGTTCCTGCCCGAGGCGTACGAGATCAAGGACCGTGAGCAGAAGGAGGCCACCGCCCTGCTGCTGGGGCGGGTCAGCTACGAGGCGTTCAGCCCGGTGTGGCCGAACATGGACGAGTTCCCCGACTACAACGTGATGCCGAAGTACGTCGTCTCCACCACCCTCACCGAGAGCGACCTCGTGTCGAACTGGGGCGAGACCACCATCCTGCGCTCGCTCGACGACGTCGCCGCGCTCAAGGAGACGGAAGGCGGCCCGATCATCGTCCACGGCAGCGCCACCCTGAACCAGAACCTCTCGGACGCCGGGCTGATCGACCGCTACCACCTGCTCGTCTTCCCCCTCCTGCTCGGCGCGGGCAAGCGACTCTTCAGCGCCACGGACAAGGACACCCAGAAGCTGAAGCTCGTCGAGCACGAGGCCTACGCCAACGGCGTACAGAAGCAGGTCTTCGACGTCGTCCGGTGACGCGGCTTCGCCCCCCCCCACGCGTATACGCCGCGTATACTTGCTGGCATGTCCGACGTCATGATCCGCGTGCCTGCCGAAGTCCGTGATCAGCTCGCTGCCGTGGCGGAGGCGCGCGGGGTGAGTCTTCGTGCCCTCATGCAGGAAATCGCAGCTCAGACTCTGACCCCGGAGCAGATCAAGGAGCGGGCCGACCGTACCCGCGCCCTTCTCGCCGAGCGCTTCGGGCACTACGTGACGGACGAGGAATCCGCGGAGATGCGGCGGAAGATGCGGGAGGCCACGGCCGCGCACCGGGCCGCTCTCGCAGAAGCGGAGCCGTCCCGTTGAACCAGATCGAGCACTACGTCCTCGACAGCGCCACCCTGCGGGCGATGGGAGGAAACAAACAGGTCTCCGGTCTCATCCATGCCGCTGCGTCCAGCGATGACGTCCGCCTGTGGGTGCCTGTCCTGTGTCTCGTGGAGGCTGAGCGCGAGCGCGCCGGGATCGTGGTCCAGGCCGGCGTACTGCTGGATGTACTCCGCCTGGTCGACGACGACTTCGCCACCGCCATGACCGTCGCAGAACTGCTCAGCGACGGCGTTGCCCCCGGCGTCGCCGCAGCCGTACATGTGGCGCGACCGAGCCTCATGCTCCCCGACGGAGCACTCGTGGCCACGGTCACCCCGGATGCCTACGACGGGATGGGAGTCGGCGTCATGGATCTCAATCGCTGACAGAGGCCGGCCGAACCGACCGTAGGGTCACGGAGAACCCCGGTCGGTCCGGCCCCGCCGGACGTTCATCACGCCAAGGGCGCAGCTCACCCAGCCGCCGACATCAGCGCGCCGAGCAGAGCAGGGGCGAACACACGGCGTAGGCGACGTACAGGCCGTACGCGCCGAGCAGCCCGCCGAGGACGCGTGTCCAGGCGGGCTGCTCGGTCTGCCGGTGCGCGCGCAGCATCCGCCGCAGGCGAACCGCGGTGCAAACGATGCCGAGGGCGGCGAGCACGGTGAAGAGGCCGAACAGCAGCGGACGTTCGCTGGCCGGTGCCTTGTGCACACCTGCGTCCGCGACGGCCAGCAGCAGAAACGGGGTGATGTACTGGGCCGGCCTGAAGGCCGTTCGGACTGTCGTCGGGTGACGGTCATGGATCACGGAGTCTCCTTGGTCCCGGTTCGGTGCGCGCAGGCAGCGGCGGGGCGGGCGGGCCTGGCGGCGGCGTTCTCGACGTAGCCCGTCAGGCAAGACGACGCGGGAACGATCTCGGTGCACTGGTGCACTGGTGCACTGGTGCACTGGTGCACGGGCCCACGTCAGGCACCGACTTCGAGTTCCGTCCGGCTCCGTCCTGCTCTGTCCCGGCTCCGTTGGGCTCCCCTTTGGGCCCACGGGCCCATGCCGCCTCGGCACCCTCTCCCTACGCTCACCCCGAGACGTGCGCCGCGATACGAACGCAGGCGCGTGCGCGGGGGAGTTGAGGGGGCGTGGGCATGGCGGCGGCCGGGGGAGCGGGCGGCATAGCGGCGGACGGGGCGGGCGGCGTGCCTCCGTCGGGGTCCTCCGGGCGCCGGGCCGCCGCACCGAGGCCGCTCTCCCTCGCACTGATCCTCGTCCACCTCCTCTTCGCGGTCACCGTCATCGGCGGCCTCGGCCTGCTGCTCACGGCCAGCTCCTACGACGCGGTCGACGGCGCCGTCCTCGCCCTCGTCGCCTACGCCGCCGCCCCCGGCACCCTCGGCTGGTGGCTGGCCCGTCGCACGCGGCAGGGCGGCGGGCAGCGCACCTGGGCCGCGCTCATCGCCGTACAGGCGTGGCTCATCCTCGGCTCGATATCCAACCTCGCCGACGGCTCGGCCCGGGGCGCCACCCAGCTCCTCCTCCCCGCCCTCATCGTCTACTTCCTCACCCGGCGCGAGACCCGCGACTGGTACCGCCTCCCGGACGCCGACCGTGCGCCCCACCGCCCTTTCTCCCTCGCCCGAATGATCCGCTGGCGGCGGGACGAGGGGCAGACGGCGGTGGAGTACGCGGGCCTGATCGCGGTCGTCGCCGCCATCATCACCGCGCTGGTCGTCAGCGGACTGGGCACGCAGATCTTCACCGGCCTCCAGTCCCAGATCTGCCGCGTCACCGGCACGGCCTGCCCGGCACCGACGGGCGGCGACGGTCAGGTGAACGCCGGGGACGGGGACGGGGGCGCGGACCAGGACCGAGAGGGCAACGGCAACGACGCCGGGGCTGGCAACGAAGGCGGCAACGGCAACGGCAACGGCGCCGGGACCGGCAACGAAGGCAACGATCCGACGGACGCCACCGACCCCGGCGAGGAAGCGAACGGCGAAGAAGCGAACGGCGAAGACGGCACAAGCGACGACGACAACGGAAGCGAGAGCGAAGAAGCCGCGGACGGCGAGGGCCCCGGCGACGGACAGGGGGCCGGTGACGGCGAGGGCCCCGGCGACGGACAGGCGGCCGGTGACGGCGAAGAGACCCGTGCGGACGGCGACGACGACGGCTGCTTCTCCGGAGTCGGTGCCTTCTTCGGCTGCGCCGGGGACCAGCTCAAGCAGGTCGGCGAGGGCTTGTTCGTCGACGGCATCTGGGGTGACCTCACCGACACGTGGGACACCATCACCAACCCGCTGGACAGCCTCAAAGGGCTCAAGGATTACGGCGGTCTCATCGCCGACCAGTGGAGCGAGGACGCCAAGGACGCCGGCGACAAGTGGGCGAAGGGCGACTACCTCGACGCCCTCACCGACTGGGGCGGCGCCACCCTGAACTCGGGCGGGAAGATCCTCGACGACATGTTCATCGGGGACGAGGTCCGCGACCAGTGGAACCAGGGCAACAAGACCCGCGCCACCACCACCGTCCTGTGGAACGTCGGCTCCCTCTTCATCCCCGGATACGGAGAGGTGAAGATCGTCCAGAAGCTGGGCAAGCTCGGGAAACTCGGCAAGCTCACCGACAAGGCCGCCGACGCCGCCGAGGACGCGAGGAAGGCGGCGAAGGCAGGCGATGCCGAGGGCGCCAGAGAGGCGGCGGAGAAGGCCGACGAGGCAGCCGACGAGGCCGAGCGCAAAGCCCGCGAAGCTGGCTGCACGATCGCCGCGCCGTCCCGCAGAATCCCGTACGGCGAATCACCCGCCCCCTTCGGCGGTCCCGGGACAGGCACCACGATTCTCGCCGCGGCGTCCACCGGCTCCCGCTCCATCGTCCTCGCCGAGGACGGTTGTGACGAGGAGGCCAAGCAGGAGGCGCAGGAGGCGCGCCGGCAGGCCGACGACGCGGACAAGGCGGCCGACGAGGCCGAGCAGAAGAAGCGGCCCGCCGCCG
The DNA here is from genome assembly GCF_025290915.1 of Streptomyces sp. 15-116A. Taxonomy (GTDB): domain Bacteria; phylum Actinomycetota; class Actinomycetes; order Streptomycetales; family Streptomycetaceae; genus Streptomyces. The sequence goes on from NZ_JAOCQE010000009.1 coordinate 61,303, forward strand.
AATGGCAGGCCCGGGACGACATCGCCGGTCCGGCCCGGGGCAAGCTCCTCAAGTTCCCCAACAAGCGCCACACCATCAGCGGAGCGTCCGGCGGGCAGGTGAAGGAACGCAACACCGTGATCCTCCGGGGCAACGAGGACCACGTGCGCGCCGACATCGAGGGCATCGCCGACGGCCGCGCCACCCTGGCCCCGGACGGCAACACCTACGAGATCAACGGCCGTAGCTACGAAGTCGAGCCCAATGGCACCGTCTTCCCCAAGTCCGGCCCCGGCCTCGTCCAACTGGACCGCATCGAGTACGCGGCCCTGAAGGAGATCGCCCGCAACAAGGGGGACACCGGGGCATCGCAGCAATTGCAGCGTGACCCCAAATTCGTCAACAATCCGGAAAAGGTCGAGAAGGCGAAGCAGATCTACGACGGGACGTACAAGTGATCGCAAACCTCTTCACCGTCGCGGACCTGGCCCCGGCGCGCCTGCGCGACGCCCTGGCCGACGTCCTAGCGGTCCCGGAGGAAGCGGTCGACGTGGCGGACACCGATGACGACCAGGAGAACCGTAACTGGGAGGCGCGCGCACTGTGCACCTACACCAGGCTTCCCCCCGGCGACCTGTCCCTGGCCCTGGACATCTCGACTGACGACAACGCCTCTGTTCCGCTCACGGAACACGCGCTGGCCCGAGCCCTGGCAGCCGCAGCGGCCACCCCCGTCCTCTTCCCCTCGGACATCGACCTGCCCAGCGCATACTGGGTCGTCACCCCGGACGGACGCGCCGTCAGGTGCCGTCTGGAGGCGATCGACACCGAGGAGGCGGAACCGTCGGCATACAGGGTGGATGCGACAGAACAGCCGGTACCCCACTTCCCCTTGGCGTCTGTCGGCCCCCTGCCGGAAATCCTGGACCGTCACCCGCTCGCGACACCCGTGACGGACGCCTTCACGTCCACCCGTGTGACGGGTCCGGCCGCGAGTATCGAGGGCCGTCTCCACTACGCCCTGCGTCTCTGGGAGCGTCTGATCCGCCGTCTGGAGGCGAACGACTGGGCCCCCTCAGGCCGCTACCGCCAGGACCTCTACCGACGCGACTTGGAGGCACGCGACGATTTGGCCCGACTGACACCAGAACTGGACCGGGCTTCCGCCGAAGCTCTCCGCGCCGCCCTGTCCTCCCTGGACGCCGGTTTCCGAGCCCACACGGACCCCGACGAGGCAGCCGAGCCCGGCCCCGGCGACCGCTGGTGGTGGCGCAGAAGCCCGGCCCAGGCCCCTTGGTGAGAGCAGGCCAGTCCGTGCGAAGAGTCGTGCGGGGCTGGGCCCCGGCAGGAGCCGACAAAGTCGCTCGCCGTTCACTGGGCCAGGACGCTGACACGCCTCGCCGACCTGCTCCCGGCCGCCGCGCGCACGACCTCGGACGACGACGGCGTCGGCGGCAGCGCCTGGACCTGGCACACGCCCGATACGCCGTCGATTGGTCGACTGACTGGGTGGGCTACTTGTCCCCGACCCGGGCGAGCCGCATACCGTCGAGCCTGGCACCCATGACCCACAACCTCTGACCCACCACCTCCCGGAAACCGATGGCGTTCTCTTGACACTCACGCACCCGGGCGACACGACACCGATGGTCGACGCCCGCACGACCCCGAAGGCATCCGGCGCCTTGGAGCCCCTGCCCCACCGGATGGACAGGCCGGCCCTGTGACCGCCCGCACAAGCAAGCCCTTCGACAGGGCGAGGACGCTGTCGACCCTCCAAACGGCCTTGACGGCCCCCATCCCGGCCTCCGGCCCGCCGACGTCCGAGGGCGACCCGGAGACAGGCGAATGGTCGGGCACCCGAGGCGAGGGCCTCTGGCTCCTCCCCCTCTGGGAGGGCAAGTGGCTGACGGGCGTGTACGGCGAGGACTGGAACGCGGCGGAGGAGGAAGCGGAGTCCCACCTGACGGCCTTGGCGACGGAACTGGACGCCCGCTGGGGCCGGCATCGCACGGTGAGCATGCGCGTACCCCTCCTCAGATCCACGACGGGCACCCCCCTGCCCGAGCCGTACCGCACCCTCGCGGCGACGGACTGCTACGGCGACTTGAGGGTCTGGGGCCCGCTGCACGAGCCCACCACGCCCGCCACCCCGCGCTGGCTGTCCCTCTCCCTCAACCAGTCGGACGGCGACGCCCCCGTGATCATCACGGCGCTGATCACGACGTACCCGATCGAGGAACTACCGGACCCGGCCTGAAGCGAGGCCGAGCTGACGCGAGGTCGAACTGAAGCGGGGCCGAACGGAATGAGACCGAACTGAAGCGGGGCGACGCGCGCCTACGCCTCGGCGGCGCTCCCGACGGACCCGTTGATGACCTGCACGCGACTCCCCACTCTCAGCCCCCAGCCCTCCATCACTCCGGCCTCGGCCTCGACCACATGCCGAGCCCGCACCCTGGGCAACCCGAGCCGCCCCGGCGGCATGGTCCGCACGGCGATCACCCGGAGCCGCCGATCGAGATAGGCGACATCGATGGCCATCCGCATCCGAAAGGTGTGCACGCTGTTGGCAGGACTGAGCAACAAGGCCCCTTTTACCGAGTCCCGCCCCAACAGCCCCTTGGTCCGCGCCCGATAGGAAGAAGCGATCTCCAACGGAACACGAACCTCACCCCCCTCCGCCCCCACGACCAACTCTCCGAACCCATCCCGCCAACGCCCCACGACACCCTCCTCCTCCATCGCAAACCCTGGAACACCAACGCCCTACCCTGCCGCCCGCACCGCGTTACGCAACCGTTACTGCCCAACTGCCCCCGCCGACGCCCGGTTTAGCCCCATACACCCCGCAAATTGACACCGTTCACCCTGGTCTCCGTACGCCACGCTGGATAGCTTGGGTTCGCTCAAGAGAAGCCTCGCCCCACCGGGAGCCGACCGTGAACCGCCGCCCCACCCTGCTCACAGCGCTCGCGCTGACCGCCACAGCGGCCTTGACGCTGACCGCATGCGGAAGCGACGACGACAGCTCCTCCAAGGACAGCGACAAGATCGCGGGCGCGGACACGGGTGAGGGCTCGGCGTCGCCGAGTACGACACCGTCAGAGTCCGGCGACCGTCCGAAGCTGCAGCTACCGGACGACCTGTCCTACACCTTCGACTGGCCGAAGACCGGAGACAAGGAGAAGGACGCAATCCTGGCGGATAGCCAGCAGGCCATTCAGGCCGTTGACTTGGCGATCGTCAATCAGGACGCCTTGGACAAGGCATACCTGTACTACTACGAAGGTGAGGCCGCCGCCGGAACGCAGAAGTTCATCCAGAACTATGTCGACCACAAGGCGAGCATCACAGGGTTCTACCGCTTCTACGCTCCCCAAGTAGCACTTGGCAAAGACGGCTCAGCGTCCTTCACGTACTGCGAGGATCAGGGCAAGGCCTACGTGAAGTACCTGAAGACCAACGAGATCAAGAAGACCAAGGTGACGGCCAAGAGTTACGTCATCTACCACACATCCCTCAAGAAGAACGACAAGGGCGTCTGGGAGATCCAGAAGATGATTTCGGAGAGTGGGAGCCCCAAGTGCCAGCCATGACAGCTTCTGGGAGCAGAGCTTCCGTCGCCATCGGAGCATGCCTGTCACTCCTCCTCCTTGCCGACGTCGCGTACGCCGACGACACCCTGGGCGGGAGCACAGAGAACGCAAACCAGAGCGCCAACGCCGATGAAAAGGGCAATCTTTCGGTGACCGTCGGTGGTGTCGTCTTCGACCGTTCCAAGAACGGCAGCGGCGACGGCGCGGGAGCGCTGGCCGCGACCACGTCCTGGACGCCGCCGCCCTGCTGGTACGCCCCCAAGTACACGCCGGAGCAGCTGCAGAAGTATCTGGAGCCGATCTGGGAGGCCGGGTCGACCGGGTACGAGTGGGACGCCGAGCAGCGGGAGAAGTACAACGCGAACGACAAGAAGAAGGCCTTCAACAAGCACAAGTCCGGCGAGGGCTACTGGTGGGACTCGTACGTCAACGAGAGCTACCCCCCGGGCTGGGATGCTTGCGACAAGGGCCCCTTCTGGGTAGACGAGGGCGATGCACCCCCCGCGGACATGGAGAACGCCGTCACCCCGGAGATCCTCGCCGAACTCGCCTACTCCGAGATCCGCGTCCCCGGCACCGAGGTGACCCTGGCCCCCGCGGAGGCGACCAAGGTCAACCTGCCGACCTGGGCGTGGCTGGACGGCGCGGAGTTCAAGCCGGTCTCGGTCACCGCGTCCGTCCCGGTCCTCGGCATCGAGGCCACGGCGACGGCGGAGCCGGTCTCGTTGAAGATCGAGCCGGGGACGGCTGATGCCGAGCTCTATCCGGCTTCGGGCGTCTGCGAGATCAACGACGGCCGTATCGGTGAGCCGTACGCCAAGGGCAAGGCGGATCAGACACCCCCGTGCGGCGTGAAGTACCTGCGTTCCTCGGGCGATGACACCTTCCCGCTCCAGGCGACCGTCACCTGGAAGATCCAGTGGACCGGCACCGGCGGCGCCGGCGGCGACCTCCCGGACGGCGAGTTCGGAGCGACCCAGGACGTCGTGGTCCAGGAGATCCAGGCGATCAACCGCTGAGTCGACAGGGGTGACGTGCCTGACTCCACTGGGGTAGGAACACCCCATGACCACACTCGGTGTAGTGCTTCGTCCTCAGCTTCCCCCCGAGCGGTTCCGGGCTGTTGTCGAGGTGGCTGATCGGGGAGGGATTCAGGAGCTCTGGCTGTGGGAGGACTGTTTTCGGGAGGGTGGGGTTTCCAGTGCCGCCGCCGCGCTCGCGTGGAGTGAGCGGGTGCGGGTCGGGGTCGGGGTGTTGCCGGTGCCGTTGCGGAACGTGGCCCTCACCGCCATGGAGGCGGCCACCCTGCACCGTATGTTTCCGGGCCGCGTGATGCTGGGCGTCGGGCACGGTGTGCAGGAGTGGATGGGGCAGGTCGGGGCCCGGGTCGAGTCGCCGGTGACGCTGCTGCGGGAGCATCTCGTCGCGCTGCGGCGGCTGTTGCGCGGGGAGCGCGTCAGTAGTGAGGGGCGGTACATGACACTGCGCGACGTCGCCCTCGACTGGCCGCCCGAGACCGAGGTCGACGTCTTCGCCGGTGCCACCGGGCCACGGTCCCTGCGGCTCAGCGGCGAGGCCGCCGACGGCACCGTTCTCACGGCCTCCACGTCACCCGACGGCGTCCGGCGTGCCCGGGGTCTCATCGAGGAGGGGCGGAAGAGGGCAGGACGTGACCTGGGGAGTCACAAGGTCGTCGTCTACCTGCTGGCCGCCACCGGGCCCGGGGCCGAGCGGAGGCTGCGGGCCGAGCTGGAGGACGAAGGCGTCGCGGGCGAGGCCGGGGTCGGTGTCGCCGGGGACGGGGCGGCCGTGGCCGAGGCGGTGCGGAGGTTCGCCGACGCCGGGGCCGATTCCGTGGTCCTCCAGGCCACCGCGGACGAGCCCGACCCCGAGGGATTCGTACGGTTCGTCGCGGAGGAGGTCGGTCCGCGTGTCGGCAGGGGCGCGGGCGGATAACGGCAGGAGACGGGAGGCGGGAGCAGGTAGGAAGGAGGCATGATCGTCCCGGAACGGCCCCACGATCCAGAGCGCTCCTTCGACGAGCTCCTCGCCGAAGGCGTCTCCGTGCCCACCGGAGGATGGGACTTCTCCTGGTTCGAAGGGCGGGCCACCGAGGCGCGGCCCTCCTGGGGGTACGCCGCCGGTATGGCCGAGCGGCTCGGGCGGGCCGCCGCCGTGCTCGATGTCCAGACCGGGGGCGGTGAGGTGCTGCGCTTCGCCCTCGAGCGCGCCGCCCCGCAACGGCCGACGCTCGTCGTCGCCACCGAGGGGTGGCCGCCCAACGTCGGCAAGGCGACCGAGCTCCTGCGGCCCTACGGCGTGCCCGTCGTTGCATCGGACGAGGACGCGCCGCTGCCCTTCGCCGACGGGGCCTTCGATCTCGTCGTCAGCCGGCATCCCGTCAAGCCGCACTGGCCGGAGATCGCGCGCGTACTCCAGCCCGGCGGGCGGTACTTCGCCCAGCATGTCGGGCCCGCCAGCGTCTTCGAGCTCGTCGAGTACTTCCTCGGGCCGCAGCCGGACGAGGTGCGCGGCGCGCGGGATCCCGAGCGGGAGCGGCGGGAGGCCGAGGCGGCGGGGCTGGAGGTCGTCGACCTGCGGGCCGAGCGGCTGCGGATGGAGTTCTACGACATCGCCGCCGTCGTGCACTTCCTGCGCAAGGTGATCTGGATGGTGCCGGACTTCAGCGTGGAGAGGTACCGGCCGCGGTTGCGTCAGCTGCACGAACGGATCGAGGACGACGGTGCCTTCGTCGCTCACAGCAGCCGGCATCTCCTCGATGTGCGCAAGCCCGAGCGTTCATAGCCGTTTCCCAGAGTTCCTACGCGTGCGGGCCCACCTTCACCTCGCCCACCACCAGCTCCGCCCTCGCCTCCAGCACCTCGCCCACCCGCTCCACCTGTTCGCCCAGCTCCCTCTCCTGCCGCGCCGTCAGCGATCCCAGCGGCTCGACCGTGACCGTCGTACGGCGGCCGCTGCGCCGCTGGTGCCATACGCCCGCCACCACGCCGTCCACGAGCAGCACCGGGAAGTTGCCCGCCTGCCCGCCCGCCAGCGCGCGCTCGTACGCCCGTCCCGGGAACAGGCGCTCGCGCGGCTGGGCCGCGATGGCGTAGGCGTCGAAGTAAGGGAGGAGGCGCACGCCCGGGGCCGCGCCCGCCTCCGGGGCCGACGGGGCCGGCGGGACCGAGGGGACCGACGGGAACTCCGTGTCGCCGGACGCCACCCACCAGCCACGGGCGCCCTCGAACTCGACCTCCTCGATCCCGCCCGCCAGCGCCGACTCCCGGAAGACCTCCGCCGCCCAACCCGCCGGTGTTGCCAGCCACTTCGCGAAGTGCTGCGGGGTCGCCGGACCGTAGGCGTGCAGGTAGCGGCGTACGAAGGCCGGGACGGCGTCGGTGGCGTCCGTCCGCGTCGGGACGTCGGCGGCCGGCGGGCGGGTGTACGTCACCTTCCGCCCGCGGTTCGGGCCGAAGCACAGCGCGCCCGCCCAGCCCGCGCGGTGCAGCACCTGGCGCCAGCGGGGCCACATGTCCTGGAACGCCGGCATCACCAGGTCACCGGCCCACGCGCCGGTGCGGGCCACGACCTCCTCGCTCAGCTCGTCGATCGTCAGACACGCACCGGCGAGTGCGTCGCCGATCGCCGCCACGACCTGTTCCTCCTGCTCCTCGGTGAGCCGCACATCCGGTGGGAACGGGCTCGTGCCCCTCGGCACCGCGCTCAGGGCCGCGCACCACAGGGGCAGTTCGTGCGCGGGGAGGAGATGGACCGTGCCGCGCGGGCCGAACGTCTTCACCAGCGAGCGGTCCTCCCACAGCGCGGCCCGTACGTCCGCCCGCGTGGCCCCGGTGGTCCGCAGCCCCACGGACAGCTCGGCCGCCGACAGGACCTGGGCGTGGGCGCCGAGCATCGCGCCGACCACATCCGCCAGCGGTACGTCCGCCGGGGCGGGCGTGGCCAGGAACTGCCGTTCCCTGCGGCGGGCGCTCGCCTGGGACCACGTGATCTGCGGGAGCCTTGTCGTCGTCATGAGGTCGACCGTAGGGGAGATCGAGGACAGTTCTCGTCCTAGATGCTGTTCCTGGGGTTTCCGCATTGTTATGGCCCGCGGCTCGCCTTCTCCGTTTCCGGTCGCGTAGGTTCGGACCAAGGTAATTCGCGTCAGCAAAGCTGCGCGGGTGGTACCGCGCAGTGGAGGGGGCTGCGCGGTGCCCACCGGGTCAAGCGGGTGCACCACGCCCGGGTCACCCATCGGAGGGACGGCCGGAAGAGTTGTCGCGATGCGTGCCTCACGCCGCCACTTCCTTCACACCGCCCCCTCAACCCCCCATTTTCCACGGATTTCCGGCTGGTTTCGGTCACGAAAGGGCCAGGAACGGCGGCTTCCGGGGGCATCGTGGCGTCGCCGCCCGGCTCCGGAGAGTAGTTGTGGCACGCCGATGTGCGCGGCATCCCTCACGAAGGGTTATGGTGGAAACCCCCCCTCGGGCCGGTCCGTCTCCCCCCCACGGACCGGCCCGTTTTTTGTGCCCTCCGGGGCCTCTCCGGTTCCGCCCGCTGGCTAGAGTCCGAGTCATGTCGAACGAGCATCCGACACCCCCGCCTCCGCACCCCGGCCAGGGCCCGTACGGCCAACCCGCCCAGCAGGGCCCGTACGGCCAGCCCGGCGCATACGGCCAGCCCGGCCCGCACGGCCAACCCGGCGCCTACGGTCAGCCGGGTCCGTACGGCCAGCCGGGCCCCCAGAGCCCGTTCGGTCAGCCGGCCCAGCTGAGCCCCCACGGTCAGCCCACCCCGTACCGATCAGGTGGGGACTCTCGTACAGGCCGGCACGGACCTCGGCT
>NZ_JAOCQE010000090.1 GCF_025290915.1 Streptomyces sp. 15-116A
GCGTCCTCGTCGCCGTCGGCGAGCTCACCCGGCGCGGCCGTACGCACATCCGGCAGGCCGCGCCGCTCGCCGCCGCCGGCTCCCTGTCGTACGCGCTGCTCGGCGAGGCCGGTGGGCAGCCCACCGGGCACGGCACCGCCCAGGTCGTCACCGTGGTCCTCGCGGCCTCCCTGCTCGGCAGCGTGCCGCACGTCGGACGCGGGCACGGGCCCACGCTGGACCATCTGGCGCGCCGCGTCCTCACCGTCGGCTTCGTCGCCGTCTGCTTCCAGCCCCTCTGCAACCGGGGGGCCTTCGAGGACTTCAGCGGCCCGGCCTACGCGCTGCTGCTGCTCTCCCTGCTGTCGCTGAGCGCGCTGTGCGACGCCGTGCTCGCCGCCGCGCTGGCCCACTCCCGCCACGGGTGGCGCTTCGGGCCGGTGCTGCGCGACGAACTGCGCGCGCTTCCCGGCATCGGGGCCGCCGTCATCGCGACCGGCGCGGTCATGGCGCTCGCGGTCGCCGTGGTCGGCCTGTGGGCGCTGCCCGTCTTCTCCGTACCGCTGCTGCTCGCCCAGCTGTCCTACCGGCGGTACGCCGCCGTCCGTGCCACCTACCGGCAGACCATCGCCTCCCTCGCGCGCGCCACAGAGATCGCCGGATACACCCCGGCCGGCCACGCCCGCCGGGTCGCCGCACTGAGCCAGGCGGTGGGCCGGGACCTCGGGCTGACCGAGCCCGAGCTGACCGTGCTGGAGTACGCCGCCCTGATGCACGACATCGGCCAGCTCAGCCTCGTCGACCCCGTACCCGCGGGCGCCACCGCGGGCCTGCCGCGCACCGAACAGCGCAGGATCGCCCTGCTCGGCGGGGCCGTCGTCCGCCAGACCGGCGTGGACCCGCAGGTCGCCCGGATCGTCGAGCAACAGGCCGACCCCCACCGGGACCAGCCGCTCGCCGCGCGGATCGTGAGGGTGGTGAACGCGTACGAGGAGAAGTCCCGGGAAGGAGGCCCCGGCGGGCCGCTCACGGCCCTGGAGGAGCTGCGGCTCGGCGCCGCCGGTGAGTACGCGCCGGAGGTGGTCGAGGCGCTGGCCCGCGTGCTGTCACGGAACACGGAGGGAACGCGAGAGCAGAGGGGCTGAGCGTGGCGAGGGCCACGCATGAGACCGCGTGCGGCACTGTCTGACCCGCGTCGAGGCTGGGTAACCCATGGGTAATGAGCGCCCTTGTGGCCGTACGTGGTTGGATGCGAAGAAGAGGGTGTCCGGGGGCGCGGAAGGAACAGCCAGCCCATCGCACGGAACTGGCAGGCGGGAATCGTGAGGATCTTCGGCAAGGGACGGCACCGGCCCTCCGCCTCCTGGCGGCAGGCCACGGACCGCGCGTTCACGCTCATCGGCGACGGCCGTTACGAGGACGCGGGCGCACTGCTGACACGTGCCGCCGATCTGGAGCCCTGGCTGTCGGAGTCCTGGTTCAACCTCGCCCTGCTGCACAAGTTCCGGCACGACTGGGAGCAGGCGCGGGCGGCCGGTCTGCGCGCCGTGGCCCTGCTGGACCGGGACACCGGGGCGCCCGACTGGTGGAACGTCGGCATCGCCGCGACCGCCCTGCAGGACTGGCCGCTGGCCCGGCGCGCCTGGCAGGCCTACGGGCTGAAGGTGCCCGGCGCCGCCACGGACTCCGGTGAGCCGCTCGGCATGGACCTGGGCAGCGCGGCCGTACGGCTGTCCCCGGAGGGGGAGGCCGAGGTCGTGTGGGGGAGGCGGCTGGACCCCGCCCGCATCGAGGTGCTGTCGATCCCGCTGCCGTCCTCGGGGCGGCGCTGGGGTGAGGTCGTCCTGCATGACGGGGTGCCGCACGGGGAGCGGAGCACGGCCGCGGGGCACACATACCCCGTGTTCGACGAGATCGAGCTGTGGGCGCCGTCTCCCGTGCCGACGTGGGTGGTGCTGCTGGAGGCGGCGAGCGAGGCGGACCGGGACGCGCTGGAGCAGCTGGCCGCCGATGCCGGGTTCGCGGCGGAGGACTGGTCGTCGTCGGTGCGGTTGCTGTGCCGGATGTGCTCGGAGTCGCGGATGCCGTCCGACGAGGGGGAGGGCGAGCATCTCGATCCGCACGATCACAGTGAGCCGGGGCATCCCGGGCCGCTGGGGCATCGGACGGACGGGCAGTTGTGGGTGCCGGAGCGGGAGTGCGGGGTGGCTGCGCCGGCTGCGCTGGTCCGGGGGTTGCTGGACGGGTGGGTTGCCGACAGTCCGGATTCCCGGGATTGGCGGGATCTCGAAGAGGTGTGTTGAGGCACGTTGCCTGGTGCCGGTCCGTTGTGGCTGGTCGCGCAGTTCCCCGCGCCCCTGAAGGGGCGCTTGCACGTACCCTGTATCAGCACTGGAACCCCCGTTTTTGCTAGGAAGGCTTACGTCGGCATGGCTCAGCAGGACACCGATCAGCAGCGCGTGGGCGTGCTCCCCGTCGACGACGAGGGGTATGTCATCGACACGGAGGACTGCGAGGAGCGTGAGGCCGCCTACCGTGAGCGGGGGACCTCCCGTCCGATCACGGTCGTCGGGAACCCGGTGCTGCACAAGGAGTGCAAGGACGTCACGGAGTTCGACGACGAACTGCGCAAGCTGGTGGACGACATGTTCGCCAGCCAGCGCACCGCCGAGGGCGTGGGTCTGGCCGCCAACCAGATCGGGGTCGATCTGAAGGTGTTCGTCTACGACTGCCCGGACGACGAGGGCGTGCGCCACGTCGGTGTGGTCTGCAACCCCAAGCTCGTCGAACTGCCCGCCGAGAAGCGGCGCCTGGACGACGGCAGCGAGGGCTGCCTGTCCGTGCCGACCGCGTACGCGCCGCTGGCCCGTCCGGACTACGCCGAGGTGACCGGGCAGGACGAGCGGGGCAACCCGATCAAGGTGCGGGGCACCGGGTACTTCGCGCGCTGTTTGCAGCACGAGACCGACCACCTCTACGGCTACCTGTACATCGACCGGCTGTCGAAGCGGGAACGCAAGGAGGCGCTGCGGCAGATGGCCGAGAACGAGCCCCGCTACCCCGTCGTGGCCAACGACTGACCGTCTCGAACCGTCCGCCGACGGCGTCCGATCGGGCCTGGGAGCCCGGCCGGACGCCGTTCGTGTGTTCGTCACACGTTCGATCCCCTCGTGCCCTCTCCTGATCCAGAATCAGACACACAAGGGGAGAATCTCGGCATCCGGGGGGCGTGAAAGAAGCAAATCCGTTCCCAGAACGGTCAGTTGTGGTGCTGAATGGATGTGCGGGGATGCGTGACACCGGCGTACGCCCGGCACGGGGGACGGGGGCACGTCAACTGGCGGCTGAGAGGGGATTGTTCGTGCATGCTTTGTCACACGGCACCACATCGGCACCTGGCGCCATCGCAGTTCCACCGTCGCTGTCTCTCCCGTTGATCGAGGCGGCGTTTCCGCGGCAACTCCATCCGTATTGGCCGACGCTCCAGGAGCGTACCCGGGGCTGGCTGCTCGAAAAGCGGCTCATGCCGGCGGACAAGGTGGCGGAATATGCCGACGGACTGTGCTACACCGACCTCATGGCGGGCTACTACATAGGCGCCGCCGACGAGGTGCTGCAGGCGATAGCCGACTACAGCGCGTGGTTCTTCGTCTGGGACGACCGGCACGACCGGGACATCGTGCACGCCCGCCCCACCGCCTGGCGGCGGCTGAAGGACCTGCTGCACACCGCCCTCGACCGTCCCGGGGAGCACCTGAGTCACACCGATCCACTGGTCGCGGGCTTCGCGGACAGTGTGCTGCGGCTGTACGCCTTCCTGCCCGGCAGCTGGAACGCCCGGTTCGCCCGGCACTTCCACGAGGTGATCGAGGCCTACGACCGCGAGTTCCACAACCGTACGCACGGGGTGGTCCCCACGGTCGAGGAGTATCTCGAACTGCGCCGGCTCACCTTCGCGCACTGGATATGGACCGACCTCCTGGAACCGAGCGCGGGATATGAACTCCCGGCGGCGGTACGGGAAAACCCGGCGTATCACAGGGCGGCGCTGCTCAGTCAGGAATTCGCCGCCTGGTACAACGACCTCTGCTCGCTCCCGAAGGAAATCGCGGGAAACGAGGTGCACAATCTCGGGATCAGTCTCATCACCCATGAGGGGCTGACGCTCGAAGAGGCGATCGTCGAAGTGCGGCGCCGCGTCGAGGAATGCGTCACCGAATTCGTCGCCGCAGAGAGCGACGCATTAAGGTTCGCCGACGCCCTCGACGACGGCACGGTGGGTGGAAAGGAACTGAGCGGCGCCGTACGGGCCTGCCTCGGCAATATGCGGAACTGGTTCAGCTCCGTCTACTGGTTCCACCACGAGTCCGGCCGGTACCGCGTCGACAGCTGGGACGACCGGTCCACACCCCCGTACGTCAACAACGAAGCGGCAGGTGAGAAATGACCGTCGAGTCGGTGAAGCCCGAAGCGCCAGGAACGCCCGAAGCACCCGGAACGCACCGAGCGGCCGAACTGCGCGAGCCGCCGGTGGCCGGCGGAGCCGTTCCCGTCCTCGGCCACGGCTGGAAGCTGGTCCGCGACCCGCTGGCCTTCATGGCCCAGCTGCGCGACCACGGCGACGTCGTACGGCTGAAGCTCGGCCCCAAGACGGTGTACGCCGTCACCACGCCCGCCCTGACCGGGGCGGTGGCCCTGAGCCCCGACTACATCATCGCCGGACCGCTGTGGGAGTCCCTGGAGAGCCTGCTGGGCAAGGAGGGCGTGGCCACCGCCAACGGGCCGCTGCACCGCCGCCAGCGGCGCACCATCCAGCCCGCGTTCCGGCTCGACGCGATCCCCGCCTACGGGCCGATCATGGCGGAGGAGGCGCACGCGCTCGTGGAGCGCTGGCGCTCCGGCGAGGTCCTGGACGTCACCGCGGAGTCCTTCCGTGTGGCGGTGCGGGTCGCCGCCCGCTGTCTGATGCGCGGCAGCTACATGGACGCCCGCGCGGAGCGCATCTGCGCCTCCCTCGCCACCCTGTTCAGCGGTATGTACCAGCGCATGGTGGTGCCGCTCGGGCCGCTTTATAAGGTCCCGCTTCCGGCCAATCGGGAATTCAACCGGGCGCTGGCCGATTTGCACCTCCTGGTCGACGAGATCGTCGCCGACCGCCGGGCAAGCGGTCAAAAGCCGGACGATTTGCTGACGGCTTTGCTGGAGGCGACGGACGAGAATGGCGAGCCGATCGGGGAACAGGAGATCCACGACCAGGTCATCGCGATCCTCACCCCCGGCAGCGAAACCGTCGGATCCGTGATCATGTCGCTGCTGCTCGTTCTCACCGAACACCCGGAGCTCGGGGACAAGATCCGCGACGAGGTGAAAGCCGTCGTCGGTGACCGCCCGGTCGCATTCGAGGACGTCCGGAAGCTGACGTACACCGCGAATGTCGTCGTCGAGACCATGCGACTGTATCCGGCCGTATGGATATTGACGCGCCGGGCCGTGACCGACACGGAACTCGGCGGATACCGCATTCCCGAGGGCGCGGACCTCATCTACAGCCCGTACGCCATCCAGCGCGACCGGCGCTCCTACGCGCGGCACGAGGAGTTCGACCCGGACCGCTGGCTCCCGGAGCGGGCCAAGGAGGTGCCCAAGTACGCGATGAGCCCGTTCAGCGTGGGCAACCGGAAGTGCCCCAGCGACCACTTCTCCATGGCCGAGCTGACGCTGATCACCGCGGCGATCGCCTCCGCCTACCGGTTCGAGCACGCACCCGGTTCGGACACCCGGCCCCGTATCGGCATCACGCTGCGGCCGCGGCGGCTGATGCTGCGGGCGCTGCCCCGCTGACCGGGACGGGCGCGCGGGGCGCGTTCAGGCGGCCTCCGGGCCCCTGAACGTGCGCCGGTAGGCCTGAGGGGTGGTGCCCACGGCACGGACGAAGTGGTGGCGCAGCGCGGCGGCGTTGCCGAAGCCGGTGCGGCCCGCGATCGCGTCCACCGTCTCGTCCGTCCCCTCCAGCAGCCGCTGGGCGAGCAGCACGCGCTGGCGCAGGATCCAGCGGTAGGGCGTCGTGCCGGTCTCCTGCTGGAAGCGGCGGGCGAAGGTGCGCGGGGACATGTGCGCGCGGGCGGCGAGCTGCTCGACGGTGACCTCCTCGTCGAGGTGCCGCTCCATCCACACCAGCACTTCGGCGACGGTGTCGCCGCCGGACTGCGGCAGCGGGCGCTCGATGTACTGGGCCTGGCCGCCGTCGCGGTGCGGCGGCACCACCATGCGCCGGGCGATCTTGTTGGCGACCTCCGGGCCCTGCTCCTTGCGGACCAGATGCAGACACGCGTCGATCCCGGCGGCGGTGCCCGCGGAGGTGATCACCGGGTCCTCGTCGACGTAGAGCACGTCCGGCTCCACGGTCAGATGCGGATACTGCCGGGTCAGCTCCTCCGCGTGACGCCAGTGGGCGGTGGCCCGGCGGCCGTCGAGCAGCCCGGCCGCGGCGAGCACGAAGACGCCGGAACAGACGCTGAGGACCCGGGAGCCCCGGTCCACGGCCCGGCGCAGGGCGTCCAGCAGCTCGGGCGGGAACACGCGGTCCTCGTAGCAGGATCCCGCCGGCACGGCGATGAGGTCGGCCTCCTCCAGCCGCTCGAGACCGTGCTCGACGTGCAGGGCGAAGCCGGTGTTGCTGCGCAGCACGGGGCCGTCCGCCGAGGCGACGGCGAAGTCGTAGACGGGCAGGCCGTCGTCGCTGCGGTCGGTGCCGAAGACCTCGCAGACGACGCCCAGTTCGAAGGGGTTCACGCCGTCGAGGAGGACGGCGGCCACGTTGCGGAGCATGCTCCCAGTGTGCCGCGTCGCTGGCAGGAAATCGAGGGTGTGCGGCAGTACTGCCACTGTTGGTAAGGAGTGTCCGGCGCGACAGTGGTGTCTATGAATACGGCACACATCGAAGCACTGACCGGAATGCTCGTGGTTCTCGGACTGCTCGTCCTGATGGTCCTCCCGGCCGTGCTCGGCATCGCGCACGACCGGCGGATCGACCGGCAGCTCAGGCAGGCCGAGAGCGCACGGGAAACCGAGACCGTACGAGAGACCCAGGACCTGAGCAGGAGGGCCGCCCGCGCCGGATCCGGCCGGACGACCCTCCGCACCCCCTAGAAGTCCTCGTCCAGGTCGACCGTGCCCTCCACGGCGACCTGGTACGCGGACGGGCGCCGCTCGAAGAAGTTCGTCAGCTCCTGGACGCCCTGGAGCTCCATGAACGAGAACGGGTTCTCCGAGCCGTACACCGGCGCGAAGCCCAGCCGCGTCAGCCGCTGGTCGGCGACGCACTCCAGGTACTGCCGCATCGACTCGGTGTTCATGCCCGGCAGCCCGTCCCCGCACAGGTCCCGCGCGAACTGCAGCTCCGCCTCGACCGCCTCGCGCAGCATGTCGGTGACCTGCTGCCCCAGCTGCTCGTCGAACAGCTCCGGCTCCTCCTTGCGCACGGTGTCGACCACGTCGAAGGCGAACGACATGTGCATGGTCTCGTCGCGGAACACCCAGTTGGTGCCGGTCGCGAGCCCGTGCAGCAGGCCCCGGCTGCGGAACCAGTACACGTAGGCGAAGGCGCCGTAGAAGAACAGGCCCTCGATGCACGCGGCGAAGCAGATCAGGTTCAGCAGGAAGCGGCGGCGGTCCGCCTGCGTCTCCAGCCGGTCGATCTTCTCCACCGAGTCCATCCACTTGAAGCAGAACTCGGCCTTCTCCCGGATCGAGGGGATGTTCTCCACGGCCGCGAAGGCGGCGGCCCGGTCGTCCGGGTCGGGCAGATAGGTGTCGAGGAGCGTCAGATAGAACTGGACGTGGACGGCCTCCTCGAACAGCTGACGGCTCAGATACAGCCGCGCCTCGGGGGAGTTGATGTGCTTGTACAGCGTCAGCACCAGGTTGTTCGCCACGATCGAGTCACCGGTCGCGAAGAACGCCACCAGCCGTCCGATCAGGTGCTGCTCGGCGGGGCTCAGCTTGGCGAGGTCGGCCACGTCGGAGTGGAGATCGACCTCCTCCACGGTCCAGGTGTTCTTGATGGCGTCCCGGTAGCGCTCGTAGAAGTCGGGGTAGCGCATGGGGCGCAGAGTCAGCTCGAAGCCGGGGTCGAGCAGGTTCTGATTGCTGGGCATTACTGGCAGGCCTCGCAGGACTCGGGGTTCTCAAGGGAGCAGGCGACCGCTTCTGGGTCCGGGGTGGCCTGCGCGGGGACGGTGGGCTGCTGCGCTTGAGCGGCGCGGGCGATGCGGGTCGCCGGACGCGACCGCAGGTAGTACGTGGTCTTCAGCCCGGACTTCCAGGCGTAGGCGTACATCGAGGAGAGCTTGCCGATCGTCGGTGTCTCGAGGAACAGGTTCAGCGACTGCGCCTGGTCCAGATACGGCGTGCGCGCGGCGGCCATGTCGATCAGGCCGCGCTGCGGGATCTCCCACGCCGTGCGGTAGAGCCGCCGTACGTCCTCGGGGATCCAGGCGAAGTGCTGCACCGAGCCGTTCGCCTCGCGCAGCGCCTCCCGGGTGCGCGCGTCCCACACGCCGAGCCGCTTCAGGTCTTCCACCAGATACGAGTTGACCTGGAGGAACTCACCGGACAGCGTCTCGCGCTTGAACAGGTTGGACACCTGCGGCTCGATGCACTCGTACACGCCGGCGATCGAGGCGATGGTGGCGGTCGGCGCGATCGCGAGGAGCAGCGAGTTGCGCAGCCCGACGGAGGCGATCCGCTCCCGCAGCGCCGCCCAGCGCTCCGGCCAGGTGAACTCGACGCCGTAGTGGTCGGGGTGCAGCACACTCCGGGCGGTGCGGGTCTTCTCCCAGGCCGGCAGCGGCCCGTTGCGCTCAGCGAGGTCGGCCGACGCCTCGTACGCGGCGAGCATGATCCGCTCGGCGATCCGTGTGGACAGTGCCTTGGCCTCGGGGGAGTCGAAGGGCAGCCGGAGCTGGAAGAAGACGTCCTGCAGGCCCATCGCGCCGAGGCCCACGGGCCGCCACCTGGCGTTGGAGCGGCCGGCCTGCTCGGTCGGATAGAAGTTGATGTCGACGACCCGGTCGAGGAAGGTCACGGCGGTGCGGACGGTCTCGTCCAGCCGCTCCCAGTCGATGTCACCGGCCGCCCGGTCGACGAACGCGCCGAGGTTGACCGAGCCCAGGTTGCAGACCGCGGTCTCTCCGTCGCTGGTGACCTCCAGGATCTCCGTGCAGAGGTTGGAGGAGTGGATGACGTGACCCGGCTCGGCGGTCTGGTTCGCGGTGCGGTTGGCGGCGTCCTTGAAGGTCATCCAGCCGTTGCCGGTCTGCGCGAGGGTGCGCATCATCCGGCCGTACAGCTCCCGCGCGGGCAGCGTCTTGCGCGCCAGGCCCTTCGCCTCGGCCGCCCGGTACGCGGCGTCGAACTCCTCGCCCCACAGGTCGACCAGCTCCGGCACGTCCGACGGGGAGAACAGCGACCACTGCTCGTCGGCGTTCACCCGGCGCATGAACTCGTCCGGCACCCAGTGCGCGAGGTTCAGATTGTGCGTACGGCGTGCGTCCTCACCGGTGTTGTCCCGCAACTCCAGGAACTCCTCGATGTCGGAGTGCCAGGTCTCCAGGTAGACGGCCGCCGCGCCCTTGCGCCGGCCGCCCTGGTTCACGGCGGCGACGGAGGCGTCCAGCGTCTTCAGGAACGGCACGATCCCGTTGGAGTGCCCGTTGGTGCCGCGGATCAGCGAACCCCGGGAGCGGATGCGGGAGTACGAAAGACCGATGCCGCCGGCGTGCTTCGACAGGCGGGCCACCTGGTGGTAACGGTCGTAGATCGAGTCGAGCTCGTCCTTGGGGGAGTCCAGCAGATAGCAGGACGACATCTGCGGGTGCCGCGTACCGGAGTTGAACAGCGTGGGGGAGGACGGCAGATAGTCAAGCCGGCTCATCAGCCGGTACAGCGCGGCGACTTCCTCCAGCGAGCGCAGGCTGTCGTCCTCGGCGAGACCGGCGGCGACGCGCAGCAGGAAGTGCTGGGGCGTCTCGACGACCTTCCGGGTGATCGGGTGCCGCAGCAGATAGCGGCTGTGCAGGGTACGCAGGCCGAAGTAGCCGAAGCGGTCGTCGGCGCCGGTGTCGATCAGCGCGTCGAGCCGTTCCGCGTGCAGCCGGACGAAGTCCGCGGTCCGGTCGGCGATGAGGCCCTCACGGTGGCCGGACGCCACGGACTCGGTGAACGAGGTGACGCCCTGGGAGGCGGCCTCGGCGCGGATGCCGATGGTCAGCAGCCTGGCCGCGAGCCGGGAGTAGGCGGGGTCCTCGGAGATGAGCCCGGCCGCCGCCTCGGTGGCCAGCTCCCGCAGCTCCGCCTCGTCCGCACGGGCGGACCGGCCGCGCAGCGCGGCGGCGGCGACCCGGCCGGGGTCGGCGTCGGGAAGGTCGGCGGTCAGCTCGGTCAGGGTCCGCAGCAGCGCGGCACCGGGGCCGTCGCTCACCTCGGTCACGTCGATCGCTGAAGCCGGATCGGCTGGCGCGATGGTCACGTGGGGTCTCCCTCGCTCGGCACAGGGGCCTCGACGAGGGCAGGGGGCGGCACGAGCGCACGGGGCGTCGCGTCCACCGGCCCATTCCGCGAGGCCCGGACGTCAGGGCACCCGGACCGGACGGGCCGGGTGCGCTGTCGGCAGGTCCTCGGACTGACTCTCGTACACGACGGCATCAGGGCATACGTGTGCGAGTACACCGTTGCGGGACAGTTCCGGATTCACACCGGATTCCCCTGCGGCGACAGCGAGCATGAGCATACATCTTGTGCCGGGTGTTGCGAGCACCCCCATATGTTGTGCCGCGCCGGTGTCAGAGCGTCAACTCATAGGTGAGCAGCGTGATGTCGTCCAGGTCCGGTACCGGGTTCCAGTCGCGCTCGGGTGTACGGACGAACCCGAGCCGTTCGTAGAGCCGGTGCGCCGCGTGCATCGCCCGCTGACTCGACAGCACGATCCGCACGCACCCTTCCCGCGCCCGCGCCCGCTCGACACAGGCCCGCACGAGCGCCTCCCCGGCACCCCGCCCCCGGCCCGCCCGGTCCACGGCGAGCATCCGTATCTCGGCCTCCCCGTCCCCGGCGATATCGGCCATCGGCCCCCCGCACGGCACGAAGGTCACCCCGCCGAGCACCCGCCCCCGCTCCTCGGCGACCAGCACCTCGGCAGCGACGGCCCGCTTGGCCACGTCCCTGAGTTCGTGCAGGTAGGAATCACTCTCCCCGAAGTCGAGGAGCCCGTCGTCGAGATAGGCCCGAGCGGTGATCTCTCCAAGCTCTGCATACTCATTGGCTTCGACCGGCCGGATAACGATGTCCATGAGGCCGAGTGTCCCCCATGGGTATGACAACGGGCCGCCGGATTCGATCCGACGGCCCGTACAACTTTCTTAGGGGCGCGGGGAACTGCGCGACCAGCCCCCACGCACCCGCAGCCGAACGACGACCCTAGTGAGCCGACCCAGCCGTAGCCGGCGGCAACTCAACCTTGACGCCCGGATCCCCGGCATCCGCCGTGTAATCCTCCGGCTTGGTCTCGTCCACACCTTCCGGCGCCTTGACCGCCTTCAGCACGAACGTCAGCACCACCGTCACCACCACGTTGATCACAAACGCGGTGAGCCCGATGTACCCGATCTCCCCGATCCCGGGAATCTCCTTCGCCGACCCGCCGAAGTGCTTCTGCGTGGGCGAAGCCACCCCGTACGCCGCGACCGTGCCGTAGATCATGCCGACCGCCCAGCCGGCGAGCAGCGCCCAGCGGTGGAACCAGCGGGTGAACAGGCCGCCCACCAGCGCCGGGAAGGTCTGCAGGATCCAGATGCCGCCGAGCAGCTGGAAGTTGATCGCGACCGTCTTGTCCATCGTCAGGACGAAGGCCAGCGCACCCACCTTCACCAGCAGCGACACCAGCTTGGACACCCGCGTCTCGTCCTTGGGCGTGGCGTCCGGCTTGATGAAGTCCTTGTAGATGTTGCGGGTGAAGAGGTTCGCCGCCGCGATCGACATGATCGCCGCCGGCACCAGCGCACCGATGCCGATCGCCGCGAAGGCCACGCCCGCGAACCAGTCCGGGAACATGTTCTCGAACAGCTGCGGGATCGCCAGCTGCCCGTTCTGCACCTTCACCCCGGCCGCGATCGCCATGAACCCGAGCAGCGCCAGCAGGCCCAGCATCAGCGAGTACAGCGGCAGGATCGTGGTGTTGCGGCGGATCACCTCACGGCTGCGCGAGGACAGCGTCGCGGTGATCGAGTGCGGGTACATGAACAGCGCGAGCGCCGAGCCCAGCGCCAGCGTCGCGTACGTCCACTGGCCCGCGTCGCCCGGCACCAGCGCACCGCGTGGCTGACCGGTCGCCGGGTTGGTCTGGCCGAACGCCTCGCTCGCACTGGCGAAGATGTCGTCGAACCCGCCGAGCTTGATCGGGATGTAGATGATCGCCACCGCGATCACGATGTAGATCAGCGTGTCCTTGACGAACGCGATCAGCGCGGGCGCCCGCAGACCGGACGAGTAGGTGTACGCGGCCAGCACGCCGAAGGCGATCAGCAGCGGCAGGTCCTTGATGAACCAGTTGGTGTCCTCGCCGCCGCCGACGCCCATCACGTCCAGCACGGCCTGGATGCCGACCAGCTGCAGCGCGATGTACGGCATCGTCGCCAGGATGCCGGTGAGCGCCACCGCCAGCGACAGCCCCTTCGACCCGAACCGGCCGCGCACGAAGTCGGAGGTGGTCACATAGCCGTGCTTGTGCGACACCGACCACAGACGGGGCAGGAAGGTGAAGATCAGCGGGTACACGAGGATCGTGTACGGCACCGCGAAGAAGCCCGCCGCGCCCGCCGCGTAGATCGCCGCCGGAACGGCCACGAAGGTGTACGCGGTGTAGAGGTCACCGCCCAGCAGGAACCAGGTCACCCAGGTGCCGAACGACCGTCCGCCCAGGCCCCATTCGTCCAGGGTGTGCTCGTTGGCGGCCTTGCGCCAGCGAGCGGCCATGAAGCCCATGGCGGTGACGAGCACGAAGAAGAAGATGAAGACGGCGAGTGCCACGCCGTTGACGCCCTCGTTCACTGCTCGTCACCACCCTTCGAGGCGTTGCGGGCGCGCTGGTCACGCTGCCAGAGCTTGTAGGCGACCATCGTCAGCGCGGTCGAGAGCAGGACCCAGAGCATCTGGTACCAGTAGAAGAACGGGATACCGATGACGACCGGGTCCGTCTTGGCGTACGAGCCGACCCACAGCATGGCCACGAAAGGTGCGAAGAGACACAGGCCGATGACGACGCGCACGGGCGTCACCACCGGCCCTCTGCTGGTTTCTGGGGCTTGCGACATCTACGGCTCCTGTCCCCTCACTGATCACCGGCGTGCAATGCGCAGGAAATCTAGGTCAGGCCCGACAGGGGCCGGAACCCCTCGTCCGCATAGCGGTACCCGAGCGCCGCTCAACCGAGAGGCAACAGCAACGAAATCTCTGTCAACCGTCCGTTTTGCGGGGATCGGCGAGCGGGGAGCGGCTCATGCGGGAGGGGGAGCGGCTCACTCCTGGGGGCGCTTGAGTCGCGCGACGAACTTGTACCGGTCGCCCCGGTACACCGACCGCACCCACTCCACGGGCTGCCCGTCGCGGTCCAGCGAGTGCCGGGAGAGCATCAGCATCGGCAGGCCCACGTCGGTGCCGAGCAGACCGGCCTCACGCGGCGTGGCCAGCGAGGTCTCGATCGTCTCCTCGGCCTCCGCGAGATGCACGTCGTACACCTCGGCGAGGGCCGTGTACAGCGAGGTGTACTTCACCAGGCTGCGGCGCAGGGCGGGGAAGCGCTTGGCGCTCAGATGGGTCGTCTCGATGGCCATCGGCTCGCCGTTGGCCATCCGGAGCCGCTCGATGCGCAGCACCCGGCCGCCGGGCGTGATGTCGAGCAGCTCGGCGAGCCGGTCGTCGGCGGTGATGTAGCCGAGGTCGAGCAGCTGCGAGGTGGGCTCCAGGCCCTGGGCGCGCATGTCCTCGGTGTACGAGGTGAGCTGCAGGGCCTGGGACACCTTGGGCTTGGCGACGAAGGTGCCCTTGCCCTGGATGCGCTCCAGGCGCCCTTCGACCACGAGTTCCTGCAGCGCCTGGCGCACGGTGGTGCGGGAGGTGTCGAACTCCGCGGCGAGCGTGCGCTCCGGCGGCACCGGCGTGCCGGGAGGCGCCGTCTCGGTCATGTCGAGCAGGTGCTTTTTCAGCCGGTAGTACTTGGGCACGCGCGCCGTACGGACCGTGGTCCCGTTCTCGTTCTCCGCACTGCTGACGTCGGTGCTCATGCTCTGCCTTCCCGGCTCCGAGTCCCGAAGCGACCGACATCCCCATCGGCCACGGACCACATCGTGGCACGGCTCGCGGCGGGGCGGTGCCCCGCACGCTCCGTGATCTCCTCTGTATACCGCCGGGACCGAGGCTGGTCTAGTCCACGGCGGCGGGGGCCTGGGGTCCGGTGATCAGATTCCCTGCCACTCCGGCTTGTTGGCGTAGGTGTGGCGGAAGTAGTCGGCGAGCTTCAGCTTGGAGGCGGCGGCCTCGTCGACGACCACGGTGGCGTGCGGGTGCAGCTGGAGCGCCGAGGCGGGGCACACCGCGGCGACCGGTCCCTCCACCGTCGCCGCGATGGCGTCCGCCTTGCCCTCGCCGGTGGCGAGCAGCACCAGGTGGCGGGCCTCCAGGATGGTGCCGATGCCCTGGGTGATGACGTGGTGCGGCACCTGGTCGATGTCGCCGTCGAAGAAGCGCGCGTTGTCGATCCGCGTCTGCTCGGTCAGCGTCTTGATCCTGGTCCGCGAGGCGAGCGAGGAGCACGGCTCGTTGAAGCCGATGTGCCCGTCCGTCCCGATCCCGAGCAGTTGCAGGTCCACCCCGCCGGCCTCGGTCAGCGCCTTGTCGTACGCCTCGCACGCACGCTGCACGTCCTCGGCGGTCCCGTCGGGTCCCATGAAGGCGTCCATGGGTATCCCGAGCGGCTGCAGCACCTCGCGCCGCAGCACCGACCGGTACGACTCGGGGTGATCGGCGGGCAGCCCCACGTATTCGTCGAGCTGTGCCACCCGGGCCCGGGAGGCGTCGACCGCACCGGCCCGCACCTTCGCGGCCAGCGCCTCGTAGATGGGCAGGGGCGTCGACCCGGTGGCCACGCCGAGCAGCGCCTCGGGCTTGCGCCGCAGGAGCTGAGCCATGGCCTCGGCAATGAGCTCGCCGCCGGCCTGGGCGTCCGGAACGATGACAACTTCCACGCTGGGCCTGCCGATCTGAGGAGGAGGGCTCGGGGCATGTGGTTTAGACCAATCCCAATCTAACAGAGCCCCGAACCCCTTCCCATGGGTAATGCCGTGCCTCCTCCAGGATCCCAGGGTCAGGCAGGCGCGGCTCGCTCCCGCCTGTGCGCCCCGCGCCTTATGTCAGGGAGCCGCCCGTCGCGTCGACCCAGCTCCCCGTCACCCATCGGCCGGCGTCCGAGGCGAGGAACGCCACCACGTCCGCGACGTCCGCCGGTGTGCCCACCTTCCCGAGTGCCGATATCGCCTCGGCCCGCGCCCAGCCGTCCGGTGTTCCGTGCAGCAGTGGCGCGGTGTTGTCGGTGTCGATGATGCCCGGCGCCACGGAGTTGACCCTGATGCCCCGTCGGCCGAGGACCTTCGACAGGTCCCGCGAGAACACGTCCAGTGCGCCCTTGGTCATCGCGTAGGCCATGTTCTGCGGCATCACCGCCGTGCGTGCGAGGCCCGACGAGATGTTGATGACCCGGCCTCCGTCCCGCAGTCGTGCCATCCCGTGCTTGACGATGAAGAAGGGCGCCTTCACATTCACCGCGAAGAGCCGGTCGTACTCCTCCTCGTCCAGGTTCTCGATGGCCCGGGACGTCCCGATGCCCGCGTTGTTCACCAGCACGTCCAGTCCGCTCGCGTGCCGGTCGAACTCCGCCCACAGCGCCTCGGCGTCACCTGGTACGCCCAGCTCCGCGCCGATCGCGAAGGCCGATCCTCCGGCCGCCTCGATGGCCGCGACCGTCTCCTTGGCCGCCGCCTCGTTCCGCCCGTAGTGGACGGCGACGTGTGCGCCGTCACGGCCCAGCCGCTCGGCGATCCCCCGCCCGATGCCCCTGCTCGCGCCCGTGACCAATGCCGTCCTGCCCGTGAGCACACCCATGCCGACGCCCCTCCAGATTTTGCTAGCGGTCGCTACAGAAAAAAACCGTACAACGCGCCGCCGACATTTCTCTAGTGCCCGCTATAAAATGCACCCGTGACGGTGAACGAGCAGGGAAAACCCAAGGTCAGCGGCGAGGGGGCGGGGCGCAGGCCCCGAGGGCGCCCCCGCTCCTTCGACCGGGAGACCGCTCTGGAGAAGGCGCTGCTCGCGTTCTGGGAGCACGGGTACGAGGCCACGTCCGTCTCCGACCTCACCCGCGCCATGGGCATCGGCGCCCCCAGCATGTACGCGGCCTTCGGGGACAAGCGTGCGCTGTTCGACGAGGTCGTCCGGGTCTACGGTGTGCGCCACGGCTCGTTCGTCGACCGCGCCCTGGCGGAGGAGCCCACCGCGCGGGCCGCCGTCGGGCGGATCCTGCGGGAGGCCGCCACCGCGTATACCGAGCCCGGGCGTCCGGCGGGCTGCCTGGTCGTCCATGCCGCCGCGAACTGCTCGGACGCCGAGGTCGAGCGCTCCCTGCGTGAGCGGCGCGAGGCCAACATCGCCGCGTTCGAGCACCGGATCAGGGCCGACATCACCGCCGGGGTGCTGCCGGAGGACGCGGACGCGGCAGCGCTCGCGCGGTACGCCGGAGCGATGATCCAGGGGATGTCGCAACAGGCGCGGGACGGGGCACGCCGGGAGGAACTGGAGGCGCTCGCCGAAATTGCCATGTCCGTCTGGCCCCGCGCGGGAACCCGTACGAGCTAGGCTGCGTTCTGAATGCGACGGCCTCCGTCCGGCGCTCGGGCGGCAGGCGGAGACAGCGCAGAACACCGCGTCGCGAGCATGGACACGGCTAGTGGTCTAGTCCACAATGCCTCTCAGGAACACTACAGACCTGCCTTCCCCGCACAGGAAGGTGGATCGAGGGTCCGGGGCTCTCTGCCCTGACTGCGCCGGATCCTCGCGCTCGGCCGATCGGGACCGCACACCCCACGGCCGATATTGCTCCGGGCTGCGGTGCCGGGAGGGTTGAGGGTCCCTCTCAGGCGCCGCGGCCCGCGGGTGTTTCAGGGCCGTACAAACCGCCAGGTACGCTCGCTGACGTGCCCTCCATGAACGAACTCGTACGCCAGCACACCGCGCTCGACGACACCGATCTCGAGTGGCTCCACCTGCTGGTCTCGGAGTGGCAGCTGCTCTCCGACCTCTCCTTCGCCGACCTGGTGCTGTGGGTGCCCACGCGCGACGGGACGCGGTACGTCTCCGTCGCCCAGATGCGGCCCAACACCGGCCCGACCTCGTACCAGGACGACATGGTGGGCCACCTCGTCCCGCGCGGTCGGCGGCCCATGCTCGACGCGGCGCTCGACGAGGGCCGGATCGTGCGCGAGGGCGACCCCGAGTGGCGCGAGGAGGTGCCGGTGCGGGTCGAGTCGATCCCCGTGCGGCGTGAGGGCCGCGTCCTCGGCGTGATCGCCCGTAACACCAACCTCCTCACCGTACGGACCCCCAGCCGGCTGGAGCTCACCTACCTCCAGAGCGCCTCCGACCTCGCCCAGATGATCGCGGCCGGCGCTTTCCCGTTCGCGAACCAGCAGCTGGACATGGACGCCTCACCCCGCGTGGGCGACGGACTGATCCGGCTCGACGCCGACGGCATCGTCCAGTACGCCTCCCCGAACGCCCTGTCCGCCTACCACCGCATGGGCCTCGCCGCCGACCTCGTCGGCCACCACCTCGGCCGGACCACCGCCGAACTGGCCCCTTCCCGCGGCCCGGTCGACGAGGCGCTGGCCAAGGTCGCCAGTGGCTGGGCCCCCCGCGAGTTCGAGATCGAGGCGCACGACGGCGTGATCCAGTTCCGCGCGATCCCCCTCAAACCCAAGGGCACGCGCATCGGGTCGCTGGTCCTGCTGCGGGACGTCACCGAACTTCGCCGCCGCGAACGCGAGTTGATCACCAAGGACGCCACCATCCGGGAGATCCACCACCGGGTGAAGAACAACCTCCAGACCGTGGCCGCGCTGCTGCGCCTGCAGGCCCGCCGTATCGGCTCCGAGCGGGGCCGGGAGGCGCTGGAGGAGGCGGTGCGCCGGGTCGGCTCCATCGCGATCGTGCACGAGACGCTCTCCCAGAACCTGGACGAGCGGGTCGAGTTCGACGAGATCGCCGACCGGGTGCTGGCGATGGTCGCCGAGATCTCGCCGGGCAAGGTCGCCGGCCGGCGCTCGGGCCGCTTCGGCATCCTCGACGCCGAGGTCGCCACCCCGCTGTCGATGGTGCTCACCGAGATCCTGCAGAACGCCCTGGAGCACGGCTTCCGTGAGGGCGACACCGGCACGGTCGAGGTCTCGGCGGTGCGCGGCGGCACCACGAAGGAGGCCCGGCTGCTGGTCACCGTCCAGGACGACGGGGTCGGCCTGCCCGAGGGCTTCGACCCGAAGACCGCGGGAAACCTGGGCCTGCAGATCGTACGGACCCTGGTGGAGGGCGAGTTGGGCGGCACCTTCGACATGGTCCCGGCCCCGGAGCGGGGGACCAGGGTGATCCTGGACATCCCGGTGCAGGCGGACAAGTAGCCGACACGCGGCTCGCGGGGGCCGGCTGCGGACGGCAAAGAGCCCCGGACCGGTGAACGGTCCGGGGCTGATGCGCATCGGGGGAACTGCGCGCTGCGGCTCGGGGGCGGGAGATGCGTACGCGGTGTACGCGCCGCCAAGCTCAGGCTGTCAGCAGGGGTGGGAGTGTCAGGCGGAGGCCTGACGGGCCCGGTTGCGAGCGGCGCGGCGCTTCATCGCACGGCGCTCGTCCTCGCTGAGACCACCCCAGACGCCGGAGTCCTGACCGGACTCGAGCGCCCACTGCAGGCACTGCTCGATCACCGGGCAGCGGCGGCAGACGGCCTTGGCTTCCTCGATCTGCAGCAGCGCAGGACCGGTGTTGCCGATGGGGAAGAAGAGCTCGGGGTCTTCCTCGCGGCAAACGGCGTTGTGACGCCAGTCCATGGCTGCTACCTCTCCTTGGTATTACTGCGGTTGCTTGTGAATGTGAACGCTTTCACGAATCCCTCAACAAGTGAAGGGCCGAACGCCAGATACCCCGGCGTGGTCCTTGGGTTTGAAGAGGGGTTCCGGTGATCTGTGGAGGCCGGTGTTGCGGGCCGTCCCGATCGCCAAGAAGAGACTCGCAAACCTCGACGACGGATACAACCCCTTCCGGAAAGTTTTTTTTGATTCTTCGGTGTCGACTAGGTCACAGCCGTACTTCCATGGGGTGGACCCTGGCCTAAACGTTCGAGTGAAAGGACTTTGGCCCGTTCTGCTCACACAATCACACGCAGTGCACGGCGTACGCCTGTGAACGTCACGCTGGTGCGCAGCCCCAGGTGGTCACCGTCCATCTGAAGGGGCAGCGGCACCTTCGAATGCAAGGTGAACTGGGTGAGGTCGTGCCGGGAGACGGCATGCCTGCCCTTGGGGCCGCGCTCGGGGGACGAAGCGAGCAACTGCGTGCCATACCGGGCAACCGCGGCGGTGGACAGGCGCTTCAGGCCGAAGATGTCAAGGCCGGTGTCGAACGAAGCCTTAGGTGACGCATAGATCGGGCGATTGCCCAGAAACGTCCACGGAGAGGTGTTCGAGACTATGGAGAGCACCAGATCCGTGACGGGTTCCTCACCCGGCTGCTCCAGGGTGATCATCCCGTGCCGGCGGTGCGGCTCGCCGAACAGCGCCCGGACGACCTGACGGACGTAGAGCGAGTGGGTCGACTTCTTGCCGCGCTCGCGGTGCTGCTCCACCCGGCCGACCACCCCCGCGTCGAAACCGAGACCGGCGTTGAAGGTGAACCAGCGGGCCGGGACCGCCTCGTCCTCCGTGCCCGGCGTGCCCGAGGTGAGCCCCAGGCCGACCGTGCGCTGACGGCCCTCGCGCAGGGCGTCCAGCAGGACGCCGGTGGCCTCCACGGGCTGGTTGGGCAGATCCAGGGCACGCGCGAAGACATTGGTCGAGCCGCCGGGAACCACGGCGAGGCCGGGCAGATGGTCCGGGTCGGGGCCCGCGTGCAGCAGACCGTTGACGACCTCGTTGACCGTGCCGTCGCCGCCGAGGGCCACCACCAGGTCGATGTCGTCGCTCTCCGCCGCCTGCCGGCCGAGGTCGCGTGCGTGGCCGCGGTACTCGGTGGTGACCGCCTCCAGCTTCATCTCGCTGGCGAGCGCGTGGATCAGTACGTCGCGCGTGCGCGCACTGGTGGTGGTTGCCGCCGGATTGACCACGAGAAGTGCACGCATGCGTTGCAGGGTACCTACTGGGCGGTACCGCGCCCAGGGCGAGGGCCGCTCTTCCAGGGTGAGAGGACGACCCTTCCAGGGCGACGGCACCCCTTCCGCGGCGAGGGCTACCCTTCTGGGGTGAGCAGTGAGCAGACCCCCACCACCGCACCGGACACCACCGGACCCCGGCCGCGCCGGCTGACGTACGCCGCGGGGCTCGTGGCCCTGGAGGGGCTGACGCTGGTGGTCGGCGGGGTGTGGATGCTGGTGCTCGGCCTCACCGGCGAGCCGGACGACCGGCAGCAGGCCGTCACCGGCGGGGTGACGCTGGTCGCGCTCGCGCTGCTGCCGCTGATCGCCGCGCGCGGTCTGCTCGGCCGGCGCAGCTGGAGCCGCGGCCCGGCCGTCATCACCCAGCTCATGGCCCTCCCCGTGGCGTACAACCTCCTCCAGGCCGACAGCGTGGCCATCCCGGCCGGCATCGCCCTCGCGGTGGTCGCCGTCGCGTCCCTGGTGCTGCTGATCAACGCGGAGACCACGAAGGCGCTGGGGATCCGGGGGCCGGGGAACGCCGAGGAGTAGGCGGCGGTCGCCCGCCGCCCGCGTCCCAGAAGGACCTCACTCCTCCACGAGCAGCTTCTCCCGGAGCTGGGCCAGGGTGCGGGCCAGCAGGCGGGAGACGTGCATCTGGGAGATGCCGACCTCCTGGGCGATCTGCGACTGGGTCATGTTGCCGAAGAAGCGCAGCAGCAGGATGCGCTTCTCGCGCGGCGGAAGATCCTCGAGCAACGGCTTGAGCGACTCCCGGTACTCCACGCCCTCCAGCGCCTCGTCCTCCGCGCCGAGGGTGTCGGCGACCGCCGGGGACTCGTCGTCGGTGTCGGGGACGTCCAGCGACAGCGTGGAGTACGCGTTGGCGGACTCCAGGCCCTCCAGGACCTCCTCCTCCGAGATCGCCAGCTTCTCGGCGAGCTCGTGCACCGTGGGGGAGCGGCCGTGCAGCTGCGACAGCTCGGCCGTCGCCGTGGTCAGCGACAGCCGCAGCTCCTGCAGCCGGCGCGGCACCCGCACCGCCCAGCCCTTGTCCCGGAAATGTCGTTTGATCTCGCCCACGACCGTCGGCGTCGCGTATGTGGAGAACTCCACCCCGCGGTCCGGGTCGAAACGGTCGACCGACTTGATCAGGCCGATGGTGGCGACCTGGGTGAGGTCGTCCAGGGGCTCCCCGCGGTTGCGGAAGCGGCGCGCGAGATGCTCCACGAGCGGCAGATGCATACGGACCAGCTGATTGCGCAGCTCCGCGTACTCGGGGCTGCCGTCCTTCAGCGTGCGCAGCTGGAGGAACATGGCGCGCGCCCCGCTGCGGTCCTGCGGGTCGTGGTGCGCGCCGTGCGTGCCCTGGGAGCCCGGTGCGCTCCGGGCGGCCGGCGCGGCCGGTACACCCGGCGTCCGCGGCGCCTCGTCCTCGGCGTATCGCTCGTGCTCGTTCATCGTCCCGCCCGTCGCCCTTCCCCGAGCGCTCGCCTCGTCCCCCGTCGCCGGCCTCGCGCGAGCAGGGGCGCCCCCA
>NZ_JAOCQE010000091.1 GCF_025290915.1 Streptomyces sp. 15-116A
GTCGCTCTCCAGGAACGCGTCCACGGACGCACGCCGTGCCCGGCGCCGTCCGCCCCCGGCGGGAGCCTCCGGCGTGTCCTGTGCCTCGGCCGGCGGCGCCTGCTCCGCCGGGACCACCCCGGCCCCGCCGCCGATCGGCACCTCCAGCACGAACGCGCTGCCGCTCATGCCCGGCACCTCGTGCGTCTGCAGCACACCGCCGTGCGCGCGCACGATGCCGCGCACGATGGGCTCGTGCACCGGGTCGCCGCCGCTGTAGGGGCCGCGCACCTCGATGCGGACGACCTCACCGCGCTGAGCCGCCGCGACGACGACCGTGTTGTCCAGGTAACCGCCCGTCGACACCG
Source organism: Streptomyces sp. 15-116A (assembly GCF_025290915.1). Classification (GTDB taxonomy): domain Bacteria; phylum Actinomycetota; class Actinomycetes; order Streptomycetales; family Streptomycetaceae; genus Streptomyces. Next base: position 348 of record NZ_JAOCQE010000091.1, read on the forward strand.
GGCTGTTGCCGGTCGCGTCGACCCCGGCGACGTCGGCGACGAGATGCGCGAGGGCCGTGGCCAGCAGCCGCGGGTCCACCTCCGCCTCGATGGGCGGCGCGTGCACCGCGAACTGCACCCGGCCCGGCCCGATGAGCTCCACGGCGCCGTCGACACCCGCGGCGACGACCGCGTCGAGCATCACCTTCGTCCGGGCGACCGCCTCCGCGCCGGCGTCGAGCCGCTGATAGCCGAGGACGTTGTCGATGAGGGTGGTGATGCGGGAGTAGCCGGCCGACAGATGGTGCAGCACCTGGTTGGCCTCGGGCCACAACTGCCCGGCGTCGTCGGCGGCGAGGGCGGCCAGTTCGCGGCGCAGCTCCTCCAGCGGGCCGCGCAGCGACTGGCCGAGCAGGGTGAGCAGCTGTTCGTGCCGGGCGGCGAGGGCCTCGTAGCGGTCCTTCTCGCGCTCACCGAGGGCGGCGTACCGCTCCTCGTTGGCGGCGAGCTCCTCGGCGTGCTTCTCGCGCAGCTCCTCGAGCTCGGTGACGTGGCTCTGGCGCAGGGAGGTCAGCTCGGAGGCGTGTTCCTCGGAGAGCCGCTCCAGCTCCTCGGCGTGCGCCTTCTCCGCCTCTTCCTTCTCCTTGACGAGGGCGTCGTAGGGCCGCCGGTCGGTGAAGGTCATGACGGCGCCGACGAGCTGGTCGCCGTCGCGCACCGGCGCGGTCGTCAGGTCGACCGGCACCTTGGCGCCGCTCTTGGCGTACAGCACCTGCCCGCGCACCCGGTGCTTGCGCCCGGAGCGCAGGGTGTCGGCGAGCGGCGACTCGTCGTACGGGAAGGGGGAGCCGTCGGCCCGCGAGTGCAGGACGAGGGTGTGCAGCTCGCGCCCGCCCAGCTCGCCGGCCCGGTAGCCCAGTATCTGCGCGGCGGCCGGGTTGACCAGGACGATCCGCCCGTCGGTGTCCGTGCCCACGACGCCCTCGGCGGCGGCCCGCAGGATCATCTCGGTCTGCCGCTGGGAGCGGGCCAGCTCGGCCTCGGTGTCGACGGTGCCGGACAGGTCGCGGACGACGAGCATCAGCAGTTCGTCGCCGGTGTAGCCGTAATTGTCGTACGCCTGCTGGCCGTTCTCCAGATTCGCACTGGTGACCTCGACCGGGAACTCGCTCCCGTCGGTACGCCGGGCGATCATCCGGGTCGGCTTGGTGCGCGCCCTGGGATCGATGTGGTCCGGCCGCCGCATGGAGCCGGGGATGAGCTTGGAGTCGAACTCCGGCAGCAGATCCAGCAGCCCGCGCCCCACCAGGGCGGTGCCCGGGGTCTCGAAGGCCTCGAGGGCGATGGTGTTGGCGTTGACGACGGTCCCGTTGGCGTTGACCAGCACCAGGGCGTCGGGAAGCGCGTCCAGTATGGCTGCGAGGCGAGCAGCGCCTCGGGATGGCCTGCTGCTCACGAGACGCTTCCTCCCTGTTACCGCGACGTGCCGACCGCTCGGGCCATCTTGCCAACCGTCCCGCAGCGTGTCACGCGAGGGAGTCTACGGGCTGAGGTTGCGCTCGCGACGCCGGATGAGAGGGACGTCCCACGACGAAGTGACGGCGATGTGCCGCCGCCGTGACGCCCCGAACGCCCGGAACGCGCGACGGCCTGCGGCGACGCGACCGGGGGCCGCGCGGGACCTTTACGTCTCCTGTACGCCCCCGCCGCACCGCCTCCCGCACTCGGTCACGACGCGGGCGGCGCCGCGGCGGACGCGTCGGGCAGCAGCGGTACGAACCGGTCCCAGCGGGCGATCGCACACCCGTCACGGCGGTCGAACGTCGCGTCGACGGGGCGTCCGGCCCAGGTGCCGGTGACCCGGGCGGTGGCGGGCCCGCCGTACCGCATGGTGCACATGGCGTCCCGCGGCACCGGAGCGAAGGCGTCCTTGCCCCACCGTGTGTTCCGCTCCACGGCGGCGCAGGCCCCTCCGGGGTCCGGGTGGCTGCCACCGCTGGGCCGGCAGGAGACCTCGTACGTCCCGTCGGCCCCACCGCCCGCGCCACGCACGGTGACGACGAGCCGGTCCTCCCCTCGGGGCCGTTCCTCGTGACCATGGGCGGCGGTGGGCAGCGGGGAGAGCAGGGCGAGGGAGGCGGCGGTACCCCCGACGATCAGCCGCCGCCCGATCCGGGACACCACGGGCACCACATGCATGCGATACGACATGCCCTGACCAACGCGCCGCCGCCACGGACGTTGCGCCCCCGGCCACCCCTGGACGCACCCGGCGACGTGCCGTCGGAAGGGCTTTGCCCTGCGGCCTCTCCGCCTAGTACCGTGGGGGGCGATTGGTGACACCCCACGCGGCTGTGTCATCATCGGCACGCACCACCCCATCACGCTCGCGCGCGAAGGGCATGTGCGCTGGAGGCGTCGCCTAGTCCGGTCTATGGCGCCGCACTGCTAATGCGGTTTGGGCCTTAAAGCCCATCGAGGGTTCAAATCCCTCCGCCTCCGCACCGATCACGAAGCCCCGGTCGTCCACCGACCGGGGCTTCGTCGTGCAGGGCCTGCATTATTCGCGTTTGTGCAGGTCACAAGGGGTAGACCAAACGGATTTCACATGGCGGCGGCAGTCATGTAATGTTCTTCCTGTCGCCGCGAGCGGGCCGGAAGGTTCGAGAGCGGCGAGAAAACTGAAGAAGCAGGCACTCGTAGCTTAACGGATAGAGCATCTGACTACGGATCAGAAGGTTGCAGGTTCGAATCCTGCCGAGTGCGCACAGGTCGAAGGCCCCGGAGCGATCCGGGGCCTTCGGCGTTTCGGGGCGTGGGGTTTCTCAGCGCAGTTGTTCGGCGAGGCCGACGATGATGCCGGCCGGGCCGCGGAGGTAGCAGAGCAGGTAGCTGTCCTCGTAGCGGGCGATCTTGCCGAGGACTTCGGCGCCGTGCGGGCGCAGGCGGTCGACGGTGTCCTTCAGGTCGTCGACGGCGAACATGACGCGGTGGGTGCCGAGGACGTTGTGCGGCCGGTCGCGCGGTCCGTCGCTGATCACCGCGGGGCTCCGGTACCTCGCCAGTTCGAGCCGGCCGTGGCCGTCCGGGGTCCGGAGCATCGCGATGTCGCAGTGGACGCCGTCGAGCCCGGTGCACTGGTCGGCGAAGAGGCCCTCGATCTCCGCCCTGCCCTCCAGCTCCATGCCGAGTTCCGCGAAGAACGCGACGGCGGCGTCCAGGTCATCGACGACGATGCCGACGTTGTCCATCCGTTGGATCGCCATGCCTGTCTCTCCTCTTCCTCGTGCGGCCGCTGAGGGCCGTTGACGGTCCCAGGGATGTTTCCCTGATGTCCCTGGGACGGAGCCGGCGGCACGTTCTCGACATCCGCGGACCGGCGGACAGGGGTCAGCTTTCGTCGGGCGGGCGGCGGGGGGTGTGCCGGCGGACGACGTTGCTGACGTGGCGGGTGAGGGCCGTCGCCGCCGCGGTGAGGAAGATGAAGCTGTAGAGGATCTGAAGGATCGCGACCAGGCGGGCCGCCTGGCCGTGCGGCGTGATGTCGCCGTAGCCGATCGTCGCCAGGGTGACGAGGGTGAAGTAGAGGCCGTCCAGGCGGGTGGTGAGGCCGCCGCTCATCTCTCCCGGGTGCTGGGCCAGGCGCTGGTACGTGGCGGCGAAGACCAGGATGGACAGGCACATCAGCAGGGGGATGACCAGCGCCGGGCGGGCGTTCGGCCTGCTGAGGAGGACATGCATGATCTGCCGCAGCAGCAGGACGGCCACCAGGGCGAGGGCCAGGCCGAACAGAACCCAGCTGAGGACCGGGCGGTGCGGGCCCAGACGGTCGAGGGGCAGCAGGAAGTACGCGGCGACCATGACCGTCATGCCCGCCGCCTCCAGCAGCCAGGGCCACAGGGCGCTCCATACCGTTGAGGGCCGCTTGCCTCGCACCGGGGTGGGCAGGGGAGGGCGGGCGTCTCAGGCGCGGGACTCGCGGCGCGGGGCGCACAGGGCCCAGATGATGAAGCCGTCGATGACGATGAGGACGATCGACCAGACGGGGAAGTGCGGCAGCCACAGGAAGTTGGCGATCATGCTCAGTCCGGCGAGGGCGACACCCACCGCACGGGCCCAGGCCGCGCCCCGGAACAGGGACAGACCGGCGACCAGGACGAGGGCGCCGAGGATCAGGTGGATCCAGCCCCAGCCCGTCAGGCTGAACTCGTAGGTCCAGTTCGGGGCGACGACGAAGACGTCGTCCTCCGCGATGGCGGCGATGCCCTGGAAGATCGCCATGATGCCGCCGAAGGTCATCAGGACCGCCGCGGCTCCGGTCCAGCCCGTGGCCCAGGCGCTCTCCGCGGCGAATCCGTCGCGGCGGTGCGGTGTACCGGTGCCGGTGGCATTGCTGCTGGCCATGTGCTCGCCCTCTCAGCTCTCCCCGAGTGACGGCGGTGTCCCGACCAGGCTGGCACTCCTCGGGGAACTTGGCACCTCGGCGGCGGGCGGCCGCGCGGTCACACCTGGTTCCGGCCCGGTCCCGGAGGGTGTGCTCCTGGCGACAGTGTGGATGGCGGAGCCCGTTGTCAGTGGTGGCCTCTAGTCTCGGCAGAGATGGGACAGGCATGGCGGTGCTCGGGGCTGCGGTGGTCGGCGGGCGGTCCCGTGCTGGTGTGGGACGGTGGGCGGCGCAGTGCGCTGACCTGGGGGAAACGGGTGGCCTTCGGGGTCGCGGAGGGTGCGGAAGGGGGTGTGCGGACATGCGTCGGGGCACGGGGGCACGCGTGTCCGTCGGCGGCGGCGGTGCCGGGGCGCAGCACGGGGGCGCGCTGCGAGGAGTGCGCGCGGCTGGACCGGGCGCACTCCGTCGCCGCAGACACCTTCGCGGACGATCCCCGGCCGTACCGCGTCTATCTGGCGTGGTTCGGTCCCGGGATGGTCAAGGTCGGGATCACCGCGGTGGAGCGCGGGCCGGTGCGGCTGCTGGAGCAGGGAGCGGTCTGCTTCAGCTGGCTGGGCACCGGACCGCTCATGGCGGCGCGGCGCACCGAGGAACTGCTGCGTGCCGCGCTGCGGGTGCCGGACCGGATCCCCTACGCCCAGAAGCGCGCCGTGCGGGCGGTGCTGCCGCGGACCGAGGAGGAGCGGGCGGTGGAGATCGCCGACGTGCACGCGAGGGCGGTCGCGCTGGGCGGCTGGCCGGAGTCGCTGGAGCGTGAGCCGTTCCGGCCCGAGGACCACGTCCGGGTGTTCGGGCTCGCGGGGGTGCCGACCGCTGTGGGCGAGGTGAGCGAGCTGGTCGCCGGGGGTGCGGTGAGCGGAGAGCTGGTCGCTGCCGCGGGGCCCGATCTGCATCTGGCGACGGGGGAGGGTGGTGTCGTGGTGCTGGACACGCGGTTGCTGGCCGGGTGGGGGCTGGTTCCGGGTGTGGGGCGGGAGTTGTCGGTGCCGGTGAGGGAGTACGGGGGGTTCGGGGAGGGGGTGGTGCAGGAGGGGTTGTTCTGAGGCGGGGGCAGAGGTGATCGTGGGCGACATGTGTGATCACCTCACGGCGGGAAGCGAGGGCCGGGCGGGAAGCGACAGCTCGGGAAGGTCCGCCGGCCAGGCCGAGGCGGACGTCCATGACGTGCGGTGCTTCTGGGAGGGGCTCGGGCTTCCCGGGATCGTCGATGTGCACACGCACTTCATGCCGGAGCGGGTGTTGCGCAAGGTGTGGGCCTACTTCGACGCGCTCGGGCCGCTGACCGGCGGCATCGAGTGGCCGATCGCCTACCGCGCGGAGGAGGGGGAACGGGCGGAGCTGCTCAGGGCGTTCGGGGTGCGGGCCTTCACCGCGATGCTCTATCCGCACAAGCCCGGCATGGCCCGCTGGCTCAACGACTGGGCCGCCGACTTCGCCCGCCGTACGCCCGACTGTCTGCACACCGCCACGCTCTTCCCCGAGGACGGAGTGGAGGGGTATGTGCGGGACGCCGTGGAGTCGGGGGCCCGGGTGTTCAAGGCGCATGTGCAGGTGGGCGCCTACGATCCGGCCGACGCTGCGCTCGACGGCGCCTGGGGTCTGCTCGCCGAGGCCGGGGTGCCCGTGGTGATCCACTGCGGCTCCGGGCCGGCGCCCGGCAAGTACACCGGGCCCGAGCCGATCGCGCGGGTGCTGGCACGCCACCCCCGGCTGCGGCTGATCGTGGCGCATCTCGGTATGCCCGAGTACGAGGACTTCCTCGACCTCGCCGAGCGCTACGAGGAGGTGCGGCTGGACACCACCATGGCGTTCACCGACTTCAGTGAACGCCTCGCGCCGTTCCCCGAGCGAGCCCTGCCCCGGCTGGCCGGTCTCCGTGACCGGATCCTGCTCGGCTCGGACTTCCCCAACATCCCGTATCCCTACGTCCACCAGCTGCACGCGCTGGAGCGGCTGGGGCTCGGGGAGGCGTGGCTGCGGGCGGTGTGCCATGACAACGCGGCCCGGCTCTTCGGCATCCCCGACTGAACGGCGCGGGTGCCGAGCACGTTTCACGTGAAACATGCGACGCGCCCCACGGCATCCGCGTTTCTCAGCGAAAACACAGATTGCCGAAAGGGCGCTCTCAGAGCGCCCCGACATCGTGGCCGTCATGACCACGCTTTCGCCCCAGGGGCGCACCGAACTGCTGAGGCCGGACGGGAGCCCCGTCCGGGTGCTTGTGGTGGACGACGAGCAGTCGATCACCGAGCTGCTGTCCATGGCCCTGCGCTACGAGGGCTGGCAGATCCGCAGCGCGGGGGACGGGCAGGGGGCCGTCCGGGCCGCGCGCGAGTTCCGGCCCGACGCCGTCGTCCTGGACATGATGCTGCCGGACATGGACGGCCTCGCCGTGCTCGGGCGGCTGCGCCGCGAACTGCCGGACGTGCCCGTGCTGTTCCTGACCGCCAAGGACGCCGTCGAGGACCGTATCGCCGGTCTGACCGCGGGCGGGGACGACTATGTGACCAAGCCGTTCAGCCTGGAGGAGGTCGTCGCGCGACTGCGCGGGCTCATCCGGCGTTCCGGCGCGGCCGACCGGCGGTCGGAGTCCATGCTGGTGGTCGGCGACCTCACCCTCGACGAGGACAGCCACGAGGTCACCCGGGGCGGGGACAGCATCCATCTGACGGCCACCGAGTTCGAGCTGCTGCGCTTCCTCATGCGCAATCCGCGGCGTGTGCTGAGCAAGGCGCAGATCCTCGACCGGGTGTGGTCGTACGACTTCGGCGGGCAGGCGAACGTCGTCGAGCTGTACATCTCGTATCTGCGCCGGAAGATCGACGCCGGGCGGGAGCCGATGATCCACACGCGGCGCGGCGCCGGGTACATGATCAAGCCGGCGGCATGACCCGACGCGCTCCGCGTACCCCGCGCACGCGCCGCACCCTGCGGACGCGGCTCGTGGTCGCGTCTCTGGTGCTGATCGCGGTGGTGTGTGCGGTGATCGGCACGGTGACGACGGTCGCTCTGCGGTCCCATCTGTACGACCAGCTGGATGACCGGCTGGGCGATGTGGCGATGCGTGCGGCGGGCCCGAAGTCCTGGGGGCCGGGACCGCAGCCGATGGGCGACGGGAAACCCCTGGACTTCGTCACGAAGGGTCCGCAGGGCATAGGCACCATCGGCGTCACCGTCGAGGACGGCCGGGTCACCGACGGCGTGCTGAGCAAGGACACGACGGAGAACGGCGTCCGGACGTCCGAGGCCGCCCGGCTCACCGACGCCCAGCTCGCCGCACTCGCCACCGTCCCGCGCGACGGGCGCGAGCACACCGTGGACATCCCGGGCCTGGGCGAGTACCGGGTGCAGTACGAGAGCGGTGTCAACGGAGCCTTCTACGTCGGCCTGCCCACCGCCGACACGGACGAGACGATCAACACCCTCATCCTCGTCGAGATCAGCGTCACCGGTGCCGGGCTCGTCGCGGCCGGTATCGCCGGGTACGTGCTCGTCGGTGTCGCCACCCGGCCGCTGCGCAAGGTCGCCGCCACCGCGACCCGGGTCTCCGAACTGCCGCTGCACGCGGGCGAGGTGAACCTCAACGAGCGTGTTCCGGAGTCGGAGTGCGATCCGCACACCGAGGTCGGCAAGGTCGGGGCCGCGCTCAACCGGATGCTCGACCACATCCACGGCGCGCTGCACGCCCGTCAGCAGAGCGAGATGCGGGTACGGCAGTTCGTCGCGGACGCCAGCCATGAGCTGAGGACACCTCTCGCGTCCATCCGCGGGTATGGCGAACTCACGCGCAGAGGACGGGAGGACGTCGGCCCCGACACCCGGCACGCGCTCGGGCGGATCGAGTCCGAGGCGGGCCGGATGACCCTGCTCGTCGAGGACCTGCTGCTGCTCGCCCGCCTGGACGCCGGGCGGCCGTTGCGGTACGAGGAGACCGATCTCGTACCGCTGGTCGTGGACACCGTGAGCGACGCACGCGCGGCCGGGCCGGATCACAGCTGGCGGCTGGAGCTGCCCGACGATCCCGCGGTGGTGTACGCCGACGCGGCACGGCTCCAGCAGGTGCTGGTCAATCTGCTCGGCAACGCCCGCAGCCACACCCCGCCGGGCACCAACGTCACCGCCCGGGTCCGCCGCAACGGCCCCTGGCTGTGCGTGGACGTGGCGGACGACGGGCCCGGTATCCCGCCCGAGCTGCTGCCGCGGGTCTTCGAACGGTTCGCGCGCGGTGACTCGGCGCGTACGCGGGCCACCGGGTCGACCGGGCTCGGGCTCGCGATCGTGCAGGCCGTGGCGAGTGCGCACGGCGGTGCGGTGACCGTCGACAGCGTGCCCGGCCGGACCGTGTTCACCCTGCACCTGCCCGCACACGCATCGGCATCGCCATTGCTGTCGGCGCGGGCATCGGCCTCCGCACCGCATGCCGCGCCGCACCACTCACAGCCACGGCACAGCCTCACCACACCGGTGCGACAGGGCACTTGAGAACAGTCGGTTCCATGCGAACCGATTCTTCTCCCGGCACCCTGCCGGCGCGGGAGCACCTCCCGGCCGCCGGAGCGGGCACGCCGGTCCTGGACGTAGTGATCCCCGTCTACAACGAGGAGAAGGACCTCCAGCCGTGCGTCCGGGGACTGCACGAGCACCTCACCCGCACCTTCCCCTACGCCTTCCGCATCACGATCGCGGACAACGCCTCCACCGACTCCACCCCTCACGTGGCCGCCCGGCTCGCGGAGCGGTTCACCGAGGTCAGGTCGGTCCGGCTGGAGCAGAAGGGACGCGGCCGGGCTCTGCGCGCGGTCTGGTCGGCCTCCGACGCCCCCGTCCTCGCCTACATGGACGTGGACCTGTCCACTGACCTCAACGCCCTGCTGCCGCTGGTCGCGCCGCTGATCTCCGGCCACTCGGACCTGGCCATCGGCTCCCGGCTGAACCGGAGTTCACGGGTGGTGCGCGGCGCCAAGCGGGAGTTCATCAGCCGCTCGTACAACCTGATCCTGCGCGGCTCGCTCCAGGCCCGGTTCTCCGACGCCCAGTGCGGGTTCAAGGCGATCCGCCGTGATGTGGCGCAGGTGCTGCTGCCGCTGGTGGAGGACGCCGGCTGGTTCTTCGACACCGAGCTGCTGGTGCTCGCCGAGCGCGCCGGGCTCCGTATCCACGAGGTGCCGGTCGACTGGGTCGACGACCCCGACTCGACCGTGCACATCGTGCGGACGGCGACCGAGGACCTCAAGGGCGTGTGGCGGGTGGGCCGGGCGCTCGCCACCGGTTCGCTGCCGCTGGACCGGCTCGCGCGGCCCTTCGGTGACGATCCGCGCGACCGGGACCTCACGGACGTACCGCAGGGGCTGGCCCGGCAGTTGGTCGGCTTCTGCGTCGTCGGCGTCCTGTCCACGCTCTGCTACCTGCTCCTCTACAGCGGCTTCCGGTCCTTCACCGGCTCCCAGCTCGCCAACGGCCTCGCCCTGCTGCTCTCGACGGTCGCCAACACCGCCGCCAACCGGCGGCTCACCTTCCGGGTGCGAGGGCGCAGCGGGGCCGTCCGGCATCAGGCGCAGGGGCTCGTCGTCTTCGGCATCGGCCTGATCCTGACCAGCGGTTCGCTCGCCGCCCTGAACACGGCGACGACCGAGCCCGCGCACTCCACCGAACTGGCGGTCCTCGTCGCCGCCAACCTCGCGGCGACGGTGCTGCGGTTCCTGCTCTTCCGGGCGTGGGTGTTCCCGGAGCCCTCGCCTGCGTTGGCCGGCCCCACGTCCTCCGGTTCCGCGTCGACCGGCTCCGCTTCCGCCGGCTCCACGCCCCCCTGTTCCACGCCCTCCTTCTCCGACCACACCCCCGCCTACGACCTGAGGGACTCCCGATGACCACGCAGTACGACCAGCCGAGTCCCCCGGCGGATGCCGCCGGCTGGGGACCGCCCACCACCGGGGTGGCCCGGCACGCGGCCCCGCCCGTGGCACGGCAGCCTCTCGCCCGGCGCCTGTGGCGCGGCCGGCCCGAGGACCCCCGCTGGGCCCGCCCGGCCTTCCTCGCGCTGCTGCTGGCCACCGGCCTGCTGTACCTGTACAACCTCAGCGCCTCCGGATACGCCAACTCCTTCTACTCGGCGGCGGTCCAGGCCGGCAGCGAGTCCTGGAAGGCGTTCTTCTTCGGCTCGCTGGACGCGGCCAACGCGATCACGGTGGACAAGCCCCCGGCCTCGCTGTGGCCGATGGCGCTCTCGGTCCGGATCTTCGGCCTGAACTCCTGGGCGATCCTCGTGCCCGAGGTGCTGATGGGCGTCGGCACGGTCGCCGTCGTGTACGCGGCTGTCCGGCGCCGCTTCGGCCCGGGCGCCGGTCTCCTCGCGGGCGCGGTGCTCGCGCTCACCCCGGTCGCGGCGCTGATGTTCCGGTTCAACAACCCGGACGCGATGCTGGCGCTGCTGATGTCCGTCGCCTGCTACCTGGTGCTCCGCGCCATCGAGGACGGCCGGACCAAGTGGCTGGTGTGGGCGGGCGTCGCGATCGGCTTCGCCTTCCTCGCCAAGACCCTCCAGGCCTTCCTGATCCTCCCGGCCCTCGCCCTCGTCTACGGCGTCTGCGCCCCGGTCACCGTCAGGAAGCGGCTGGCGCAGCTGGCGCTGGCGACCGTCGCGCTGGTCGTCTCCGGCGGCTGGTGGGTGGCGATCGTCGACCTGTGGCCCGCGTCCTCGCGGCCGTACATCGGCGGCTCGCAGAACAACAGCTTCCTGGAGCTGACCTTCGGCTACAACGGCCTCGGCCGGCTCAACGGCGAGGAGACCGGCAGCGTCGGTGGAGGCGGTGGCGGTGCGGGGCCCGGTGGCGGTCAGTGGGGCGAGACCGGCTGGGACCGGATGTTCACCTCCCAGACCGGCGGCCAGATCTCCTGGCTGCTGCCCGCCGCGCTGCTCCTGCTCGTCGCCGGGCTGATCCTCACCCGCAAGGCCGCCCGGACCGACCTCGCCCGCGCCTCGTTCCTCGTCTGGGGCGGCTCGCTGCTGATGACCCTGGCCGTGTTCAGCTACATGGCGGGCATCTTCCACGAGTACTACACCGTCGCCCTGGCCCCCTACCTGGCCGCCGTCGTCGGCATGGGCGCGAGCGCCCTGTGGGAGAGGCGGAGCGGCATCTGGGCCTCGCTCGCCCTCGCAGCGGCGGTCACGGCGACGGCGGCCTGGGGGTACGTGCTGCTCAACCGCACGCCGGAGTACCTGCCCTGGCTGAAGTGGCTGGTGCTGGTCGGCGGGCTGGTCGCCGCGCTCGGGCTGGTCTTCGCGGGCCGGGTGGGGCGGCGCGTGGCGCTCGCGGCGGCGGGCCTCGGGCTGGTGGCGTCGCTGGCGGGTCCGACGGCGTACACGCTGAGCACCTTGCAGGAGGGCCACGCCGGTTCGATCGTCACGGCTGGTCCCTCCGGGGCACGGATGGGCGGAGGTGGCGGCCCGGGTGGCGGTGCCGGTCCCGGCGGGGGCGGCGGATTCCCGGGCGGCGGACAGAACCGGCAGGACGGGCAAGGCGGGCTGGGCCAGACCCCGCCCGGCGGCAACACCGGCGGCACGGGCAACGGCACCGGCAACAGCAACAGCAACAGCAACGGCAACGGCAACGGCACCGGCGGCTTCCCCGGCGGCGGACCGATGGGCCAGGGCGGCCAGACGCGGCAGAACGGCGGCACCACCACTCCCGAGGGCGGCATGCCCGGCGGAGGAGGCGGCGGCATGGGCGGCCTCCTCGGCGGCACCGACGTCGGCTCGGCGGCCAAGAAGCTGCTGGAGACGGACGCAGACGACTACACCTGGGCAGCGGCCGCGATCGGCGCCCAGAACGCCGCGAGCTACCAGCTCGCCACCGGCGAACCGGTCATGGCCATCGGCGGCTTCAACGGCACGGACCCCTCCCCGTCCCTCGCCCAGTTCCAGCAGTACGTCGAGGACGGAAAGATCCACTACTTCATCGCCGGCGGCGGCATGGGCGGTGGCGGCGGCATGGGCGGCGACTCCGGCGCCTCGTCGCAGATCTCCACCTGGGTGCAGGAGAACTTCAAGAAGGTGACGGCGGGCTCGGTCACCTTCTACGACCTGACCCAGGCCTGACGACTGCGAAAGAAGCGTCAGCTGTACACCGTATGGGAGTTGCTCTACGGTGTACAGCATGACCACCCCACCCAAGGAGCAGGCCCCGCTCCAGGCGGCTCCCCAGGTCGCCGTCCCGGGCCACTCCCGACGCTGGCTGATCCTCGGTGTCATCTGTCTCGCGCAGCTCACCGTGCTGCTCGACAACACCGTCCTGAACGTGGCGATCCCCTCGCTCACCCGCGAGATGGACGCGACCACCTCGGACATCCAGTGGATGATCAACGCCTACTCCCTGGTGCAGTCGGGCCTGCTGCTCACCGCGGGCAGCGCCGCCGACCGCTACGGCCGCAAGAAGATGCTGATCGCGGGCCTCTCCCTGTTCGGCATAGGCTCGCTGGTGGCCGGACTGGCCGAATCCTCGGGCCAGTTGATCGCCGCGCGCGCCGGGATGGGCGTCGGCGGCGCGCTGCTGCTGACCACGACCCTCGCCGTGGTGATGCAGATCTTCACGCCCGAGGAGCAGCCCAAGGCCATCGGCATCTGGAGCGCGGTCAACGCGCTCGGCTTCGCCACCGGTCCCCTGGTCGGCGGCTTCATGCTGAACCACTTCTGGTGGGGCGCGATCTTCCTGATCAATCTGCCGGTCGCGGCGCTCGGTCTGGTGGCCGTCGTCGCGCTCGTCCCCGAGTCCAAGGCGCCCCGCGGCGACCGCCCCGACCTGCTCGGTGCGCTGCTGTCCACGATCGGTATGGCCGCCCTCGTATACGCGATCATTTCCGGTCCCGAGCACGGCTGGACGTCGACGCGGGTGCTGGCGACGGCGTGCACGGCCGTGGTGGTGCTCGGCGTCTTCGCGTACTGGGAGAGCAGGATCCCGTACCCGATGCTCGACCTGCACTTCTTCACCAACCGCCGGTTCACGGGAGCGGTCGCCGGTGCCGTGCTGATCACCTTCGGCATGGGCGGGGCGCTGTTTCTGCTCACGCAGCATCTGCAGTTCGTGCTGGGCTACGGTCCGCTGGAGGCGGGCCTGCGGACCGCGCCGCTGGCGCTGACCGTGGTCGTGCTCAACTTCTCGGGGCTCGCGGCGAAGTGCGCGGCGAAGCTGGGGGCGCCGGCCGCCATCGCGCTCGGTATGACGGTGATGTCGGCGGGGCTGGTGTCGATCGCCACGCTCACCGGGCACGGGTACGCCGGGACGCTGCTGGGGCTGGTGCTGATCGGGGCGGGTACGGCGGTCGGTACGCCGGTGATGGCCCACGCGATCATGAGCTCCATACCGCCGGAGAAGGCGGGGGTCGGGGCCGGGATCAACGGCACGTTGGCGGAGTTCGGCAATGGGCTGGGTGTGGCGGTGCTGGGGGCGGTGCTCAATGCGCGGTTCGCTGCGTTGATTTCGGTGGCGGCGGGGTCGTTGCCGGCGGCGTTGGCTGCGGCCGACTCGGGGGAGGAGAGAGCGCGGGCGATTGAGGCGTTTGCGTCGGGGTTGGAGAGCAGTCAGTTGGTGGGGGCCTGTGCGGTGCTGCTCGGGGGGTTGGTTGCCGCGTTGTTGTTGCGGCGGGCTGAGCGGGGAGAGAGTGCCTAGGAGCTCGGGGGTTCTGGGTTCGCCGGCGGCTGCGGGTCGTCTGTGGTTGATCGCGCAGTTCCCCGCGCCCCTGGGGAGTTGCAGGACCCTGCGTTTTCAAGATTGAGGTAGGTATCCATGGCCACAGCAGGCCGGGGGAGTTCGCGGACCAGTGTGTGGCTGGAGGGGAAGCCTCGGCGGGGGCGGCGGGGGGACGGGCAGCCCTCCGGTCTTGACCGGGAGCGGATCACCGCCGTCAGTGTGCGGCTGCTGGACGCGGAAGGGCTGGCCAAGTTCTCCATGCGGCGGCTCGCGGCCGAGCTGAACGTGACCGCGATGTCCGTCTACTGGTACGTCGACACCAAGGACGACCTCCTCGAACTCGCCCTCGACCAGGTCTTCGGCGAGCTCACCCTCCCCGACCCGGCCGGCGGCGAGGACTGGCGTGACCAGTTGCGCGCGCTGGCCCGGGAGTACCGCACGATGCTGGTGCGGCATCCGTGGGTGTCACCGCTGGCCGGGAGCTTCCTCAACATCGGGCCCAACTCGCTGTCCTTCTCCCGGGTGGTCCAGCAGGTGATCGCCAAAACCGGGCTGCCCGTGCACCGCCGGACCGGGGCCATCTCGGCCGTCTTCCAGTTCGTCTACGGCTACGGCACCATCGAGGGCCATTTCCTCGCCCGCGTCGCCCGGACCGGGATGACCCCGGACGAGTACCACGAGCACGCCGTGAGCATGGTGACGCGGGCACCGGACGCGGCCGAGGTCATCGAGGAGTCCACGAAGATCATGAAGGCGCGGGGCGGCGACACGGTCGAGGAGATGATGGAACGCGACTTCGCCTTCGCCCTGGACCTGCTGATCGCCGGCATCGAGGCGATGGTCGCCCGCGCAGACTCACCTGAAGACAGCGATTCCTAGGCGGGCCTAGGTCAGTCCTTCGTGCACCTCGGCGCGCAGGGCCTCCTCCACGTTGTCGTAGACGGGGACGTCCCGGCGCAGGCCGGTCAGTTCCAGGACGCGGCTCGCCACGCCATACGGGCGGGCCACCACATGGACGCGCGTGCCGGGCTGCAGCAGTCCGCTGATCTCGCCCACGACGCGCACGCCCTGTGAGTCCATGAAGTCGGTGCCGGTGAGGTCGAGGATCAGCACCCGGGGGCGGCCGGAGGATGAGCGGACCGCGCACAGGACGAGGTCGAGCACCTCGGTGGCGTTGGAGAAGTCGATCTCCGGCGGGAGCGGCAGCACGAGGCGGTCGGAGGCGTCGTGCGATGCGTCAGGGTTCGGCGGGAGGGTCACGGGACTCACCTGGCAGACGTTCGTCCGGCATTCCGGCAAGGCCTCTTCCTGACCCGTGCCCATTCCACCACGCCCACGGCGCACAGGGAAGCGGCACGGGAGCCGGGGCCCCGCTCTTGATCCGGGCGTCACCTGGTGGCATCGAACAGTTAGAGTTCTGTGCGTCCTGTGCTCGCAGTCGGGAATGTGCTGCGGAGCTCTCCTGCGCATGGCCGTGTCGCCGTGCATGCCGAAGAGGTTCGTGGTGGCTGCGTCCCGGTTTTCTGAATTGCCCCGTTTTCCGGCTGGTGTGGACCTGGCCGAGGCGCTGACGGCGGCCGCTCGTCAACTGCACGAGACGCCCACTCCGGACCACACCCTGGACACCGCCGTCCGGCTCGCGGTGGACCTGATGCCCGGTGCCGAGTACGCCGGTATCTCCTTGATCGAGCGCACCGCCCGGCGCCGCCCGCTCGCCTGGACCGGCGAGTTGGTGCGCGACATCGAGGCCCGGCGCCCCGCCGGTGAGCGGGGGCCGTACTGGGACCGCCTGTGGACCGACCCGGTCGCCGAACCGGCGGAGGGCGAGGGCGAGGAGGCGGAGTCCGCGCTCGCGGAACACGGCCTGCGCTCCGCGCTGTCGCTGCGGCTGCGCGCCGACCGCCGCCGGCTCACCGTGCTCACCGTCTACGCCCGCAAGCCGCGCGCCTTCGACGAGGTGACCCGGCGAGTCGGCCGGCTGTTCACCGCGCACGTCGGAATCGCCCTGGACTCGGCCACCGTGCGCGAGCAGCTCACCGAGGCCATGCACACCCGGGACCTGATCGGCCAGGCCACCGGCATCCTGATGGAGCGCATGACCATCGACGCGGCCGGTGCCTTCGACAGCCTGGTGCGCGCCTCCCAGCGGGAGAACGTGAAGCTGCGCGACCTCGCCCGCCGTATCGTCGACGCCCACAACACCCCGGACGCCCGGTGACCCGCCGACGCCCGTGAGCCACCTCATGGGCGTGCCCGGCCGCTGACGGGATATCCGTACGGTCATGACTCCCGAGATGTCCGAGACGCTGGACCAGGCGATGGTGCGCGGCAACGGGCTCGACACGCTGCTGCGCGATCTGACCGACCGTGCGGTGCGGGACGTGCCCGGCGCCGTCGCGTGCAGCATCACGGTGCGCCGCGCCGACCGGCTGCTGACCCTCGCGGGCAGCCCCGGCCTGCCGAACGGTCTCGATCTGCGGCAGTACGAGTACGGCTCGGGCCCCTGTGTGACGGCCGCGGAGACGGGCACCGAGCAGTACGTGCCCGACCTGGCCGCGGAGGACCGCTGGCCGGAGTACGCCCGGTACGCGCTGGCCGCCGGGGTGCGCAGCGTCCTGGCCGTCCCGCTCGACCTCGAGGGCGAGCCGAGCGCCGCCCTCAACCTCTATGCCGAGGACGCCAATTCGCTCGCCGCCGGACTGAGCGTGGCCCGCGTCTTCGCGGCCCGCGTGGCGGACGCGGTCAACACCGCACTGCGCATCGAACGCCTCGGGCAGTCCGCCACCGATGTGCGCACCGCGCTGCTCTCGCGCAGCGTCATCGACCAGGCGATCGGCATCCTGATGGCCCGCGAGCGGATCGACGCCGCCCAGGCCCTCGACCGGCTGCGCCGCGCCTCCCAGGACCGGAACGTCAAACTGCGCGACCTGTGCGACCAGTTGGTGACCCGCACGGCCCATGGATCCTCAGGCCGCCGGAAGTGACTCCCCCTGGACCGCCTGGATGTCCAGCTCCACCTTCAGTGTCGTACCGATGGCGGCGATGCCCGCCTGGACGACCTGGTTGTAGTTCATGGCGAAGTCCTCGCGCCGCAGTTCGGCCGTGGCGCGGAAGGCCGCCCGGGTGCCGCCCCACGGATCCTGGCCCGTGCCGAGGTAGGCCAGAGTCAGGTCGACGGGCCGGACGACACCGCGCATCGCCAGCTCGCCGTGGACCGTCCAGCGGTCGGACCCGGCCTCGGTCAGCCCCGTCGACCGGTAGGTGATCTCGGGGAAGCGCTCCGCGTCGAGGAAGTCCGCCGACCTGAGATGCGTGTCCCGCATGCCGTTGCCGGTGTCGATGGACGCGGCCCGGATCACCGCCTCCACCCGGGACTTGGTCACGTCGTCCGGCGCGACCTCGAAGGTCCCGGCGAACTCGGTGAACCGGCCGTGCACGCTGGAGATCCCCAGGTGCTGGGCGACCGCGGCCACGCTCGAATGCGCCGGGTCGATGGTCCAGGGCCCCGGCGGCGGCAGCTCCGTCCCGCCCTGCCGGGCCAGGGTCACCGTGCCGACCTCGGCCCGCCCGCTCGCGGTGACGATCGCGCTCGCGGCGGCGGGCGCATAGCCGACCGCCGTGACGATCACCGTGTAGGCGCCGGGCGCCAGCGGATGCGCGTCCCGCACGCTCCCCTCGGCGTCCGCCTCCGCGCGCAGCACCTGCGTGCCGGTCATGTCGGTCACCGTGACGACCGCGTGCGACACGGCCCATCCGTCCCTGGTACGGATCCTCGCGGTCAGTCCCATCCCGTTTTCTCCCTGCACAGCACAACTCGTGGTCACAAAGAACCGGCCCGCGACGGGGAACGCGCCTCCGCTACAGGGCGCGCCGCCCGCCGCGGGCCGGGGTCCGACTACTCGCCGGGGTGGGCGAGTTCGATGTCGTGGCCGTCGACGCCCTGGCCGGCGACCGTGAGGGCCGTCGCCACCGGCGGGTAGCCGGTCGCGATGACGGTGTACTCACCGGCGTCCAGATCGGTGAAGGCGTACGCCCCGTCCGACCCGGTCGTCGCCGTGCCGACGACGTTGCCCGCCGCGTCGACCAGCGTCACGCGGGCGTCGGCCAGCGGTCCGTGCGGCGCCCGGACGACCCCCTGGAGCCGGGCCCCCGCCTCCAGGTCGACCTCGACCCGGGTGATCCCGGTGCCGCCCACCTCGACGGGCAGCGCGCGCGGCCGGAACCCGGCGGCGTTGACCGCCACGGTCACCGTGCCCGGCACC
This sequence comes from Streptomyces sp. 15-116A, assembly GCF_025290915.1. Lineage (GTDB taxonomy): Bacteria > Actinomycetota > Actinomycetes > Streptomycetales > Streptomycetaceae > Streptomyces. The sequence continues at coordinate 18,719 of NZ_JAOCQE010000091.1, forward strand.
AGCTCCGCGAGCGAGAAGTCGCCCTGCTCACCGGTGGTGGCGGTGGCCAGCAGGTCCCCGCGCACATCGGTCACGACGACCATCGCGTCCTTCACCGGCAGCCCGCTCTCGGAGGCCCGCACCAGCCCGGTCAGCCCGCTGGTGCCGCTGAGCAGCACGTCGTACGCGACCGGCTCGTCGTGCACGACGATGGTGGACGCCTGCGGCTGGTAGCCGTCGGCGGAGGCGATGAGGACGTACGACCCGGAGCCCGGCGCGTCCACCGCGTAGGACCCGTCGGCCTGCGCGACCGACCGCCCCAGCTGCCGCCCCGCCAGCGAGATCAGCGTGACCGCGGCCCCCGGGACGAACACGCCCCCGTCACCGCGCACGAACCCGTGCACGGCGATCCCGGAACCACCGGACTCACCCCCGACGGAGGCGACCGGCTCGGCCCGCACCTCGTCACCGGACTCCGCGACGGTGCTCACGCCGGCCGGAACGGATGCGGCGGCGCCGCTCTCGGCGGCCTGCGCCAGCGCGCCCGAGGTCCGCAGCGGGACCTCCTTGATGAACAGGGTCACCAGGAAGGCGAGGAACGCGATCGGCGCGACGTACAGGAAGATGTCGGCGATCCCGTGCCCGTAGGCGCTCTCCAGCCACTCACGGATGCCGTGCGGCAGCAGATCCATGTCGGGGATGGACCCCCCACCGGACGCCCCGGCGGCAGCGGCCTGCTCCTTCGGGCTCAGCTGCCCGATGGTGTCCTCGGCGTAGTGGCTGATCCGGGTGGACATCACGGAGCCGAGCACCGAGACGCCCACCGCACCGCCGAGCGAGCGGAAGAAGGTCACCACGGAGGAGGCGGCGCCCAGGTCGGTCGGGGCCACCTGGTTCTGCGTGCAGAGCACGAGGTTCTGCATCATCATGCCGACGCCGAGACCCATCAGGGCCATGTAGATCGCGATGTGCCAGTACGGGGTGTCGTAGCGCATGGTGCCCAGCAGCCCCAGACCGGCCGTCAGCAGCACACCGCCCGCCAGCAGCCAGGCCTTCCACTTGCCGGTCTTGGTGATGATCTGCCCGGACACGGTCGACGACACGAACAGACCGCCGATCATCGGGATGGTCATGACGCCCGACATGGTCGGCGACTTGTCCCGGGCCAGCTGGAAGTACTGGCTGAAGTAGACGGTGCCGGCGAACATCGCGATACCGACGAACAGCGAGGCCAGCGAGGCCAGCGTGATGGTCCGGTTGCGGAACAGCCGCAGCGGGATGATCGGCTCACTGGCCTTGCTCTCGACGAACAGGAAGACGAGCGTCAGCAGAACCGCACCGCCGACCATGGCGCCGGTCTGCCAGGACATCCAGTCGTACTTGTCGTCGGCGAAGGTGACCCAGATCAGCAGCAGGCAGACCGCGGCGGTGATGAAGAAGGCCCCGGCCCAGTCGACCTTCACCTTCCGCTTGACCAGCGGCAGGTGCAGCGTCTTCTGCAGCACGATCAGCGCGATGAGGGCGAACGGCACACCGACGTACAGGCACCAGCGCCAGCCCAGCCAGCTGGTGTCGGTGATGACACCGCCGAGCAGCGGACCGCCGACGGTGGCGACGGCGAAGGTCGCGCCGAGGTAGCCGGAGTAACGCCCGCGCTCACGCGGGGAGATCATCGCGGCCATGATGATCTGCGCCAGCGCGGACAGACCACCGGCACCGAGCCCCTGGATGACCCGCGCGCCGATGAGCATCGCGGGGTTCTGCGCCAGCCCGGCCACGACGGACCCGAGCACGTACACGACGAGGGCTATCTGGACCAGCGCCTTCTTGCTCACCAGGTCGGCGAGCTTGCCCCACAGGGGGGTCGAGGCGGTCATCGCCAGCAGCGAGGAGGTGACGACCCAGGTGTAGGCGCTCTGGCCGCCGCCGAGGTCGGAGACGATCTCGGGCAGGGCGTTGGTGACGATGGTGGAGGACAGGATCGCGGCGAACATGCCGAGCAGCAGGCCCGACAGAGCCTCCATGATCTGCCGGTGCGTCATCGGAGCATGGCTGTCGGAGGAGCCTCCCCCGTGCTTGGCATGAGCCCGCACACCGGCTGGTGTGGTCGTTGCCATGGGCTTCCTTCTCTTAAGTGCTTGCGGGTGTACGGGTGGTCTGTTCGAAACCGGGAGTCGTGGCACGGCAGTCCCCGAAGCTGTCCCGGAGCCGCCCCATGAGCTCCGCGAGGCGCCCGACGTCGTCGTCGGACCAGTCCGCGAGCCGCTCTGCGAGCAGCTGGGTCGTGCGCCGGAACATCTCGTCGAGCTGGGCCTCGCCGGCGGGGGTGAGGTGCAGGATCCGCGACCGCTTGTCGGCGGGGTCGGGGAAGCGTTCGATCCAGCCGCGTTCGGCGACGTGGGCGACGTGGCGGCTGGTCACCGACATGTCGACGGCGAGGAGCTCGGCGAGCTTGCTGATGCGCATGTCGCCGTGGCGGCCGAGCAGCGCGAGTACGGCGGCGGAGCCGCTGTGGCAGTCGGCGGGCATGATCCGCCGCATCTCCCTTTTCACGACCCCGAAGGCACTGAACTGCCGGACCAGCTCTTCATACGGCGCCTGATCGGCCACGGCACCTCCGCTTTCGTTGCTTAGGGCAACCATAGATCTGGATGGTTGCCACAGGCAAACAAAATGGGAGCCGCCGACCTCAAAACTTGGCAAAGGCAAGTATTGCGAGAGTAAACACCGCCGCACCCTGCACTGACGTGGGCCAGGGGCGGCTGTCGCTGACCTGCACTGGCGGGGTGCCTCCCCCACTCTCGGCTTCGCTCGAGCGGGGCGCTGCGCTCGGCCGGGCACCCTGCGCTGCTGCTGGGCGGGGGTGGGTGTCGCTCGCCCGCGCTGGCGGGGTGCCTCCCCCACTCTCGGCTTCGCTCGAGCGGGGGGACCCCCATCGCCCACCCGTGCCGCCCCAGCGGCACGACTGCCCGCAGCTACGCAGGGACGGCGGCCGCCCGCAGCTGGGGCGGGACCGATGGCCGCCCGCAGATAGGGCGGGGATCGCCGAACGTCCGCAGTTAGGCGGCATCCCCGGCCGTCCGCGGCTACGCGGGTGCAGCTGGCCCTGCCGCGCGCGGCCGGTTGCAAGATCTCGGAGGCCCTGCGGCACGAACGGCCCGCCGGATGGACGGCGGAACGACGGGCCCGCCGTTGCCGCCGCGGACGCGCGGCTGGCTGCGGCCAGAGGGCGGCAAGTGGTGGCTTCCGCTACGCGGTGCGAC
>NZ_JAOCQE010000092.1 GCF_025290915.1 Streptomyces sp. 15-116A
CTCCTGGGACCTGTCCACGGGAGTGGACGGTCCCGGGACCCGGTTCGTGCTCTTCCTCAGCGGCTGCCCCCTGCGCTGCCTGTACTGCGCCAACCCCGACACCTGGCACATGCGCGACGGCAAGGAGACGACCGTCGACGAGATCACGGCCCGCATCGAGCGCTACCGGCCCTTCATCACCAGGGCGGGCGGGGGCGTGACGCTCACCGGCGGCGAAGCCCTGCTGCAACCGGCATTCACGGCCGCGATCCTGCGCCGCTGCAAGGAACTCGGTCTGCACACCGCCCTCGACACCTCCGGCTTCCTCGGCGCCCGCGCGACCGACGAACTGCTCGCCGATACTGACCTGGTCCTGCTGGACATCAAGTCCTTCGACGTCCGGACCTACCGGAAGCTGACCGGCGGCGAACTGTCCCCAACCCTCAATTTCGCCACTCGACTGGACCGGCTCGGCGTCCCGGTGTGGGTCCGTTATGTCCTCGTCCCCGGCTGGACCGACGACCCGCGGGCCGTAGACGGGCTGGGCGGGTTCCTGGCCGGGCTGGGCAACGTCGACCGGGTGGACGTCCTGCCCTTCCACAAGCTCGGCGCCCACAAGTACGACGCCCTCGGCGTCCCCTTCCCGCTGCGCGACACCCCCGTGCCCGGCCCCGAACTGATCGACCGGGTGTGCGAGCAGTTCCGGGAACACGGCGTGCGGGCGCTGTGAACCACAACGCACTTCGAGCGCGGAAGCACAGAAGGGAGACACGAGCATGACCACTCAACCCGTGGTCGTCGGAGTGAACGGCTCATTGATCGCCGTACGGGCGCTGGACTGGGCCGCCGAGGAGGCGGTACGCCGTGGCGCCGGGCTGCATCGTGTACGCGGTTGCTTCTCGCGGGGCGAGGTTCCGAGAATGAAGTGCGGCGCCATGGGGCTCGCGGGGACGTCGACCACGAGGACGCTCTGGGTGCGTTGCGGAAGCCGTAGATGAGCAGGCCGCCGCGAGCGTTGGCCATCGCAGCGACGTCCTTCGCGAACTCGTTCCACTCGCCCAGTTCGGGCTTCTTCGGAAGCTCGCGCTTCCAGTCGAGATCATCCCGCTCGCCGTCGATCTCGCCCGCCGCCTGTTCGATCATCTCGTAGGTGACGGGGCCGGGCGGAATGCCGAGTTCCTGATGTACACGGGTCCATGAGCTGGCCATCGCGCCTGCTTACGGACGCCCTGGCGAAGGGGCATTCACTTTCCCGCGGATTCCCCACGTGGCACTTGCCTGCCATCACGGTAGAAACGGCAGGTCATGGAGCGATCCAGCGGCGGCAGTCAGGCCTTAGGCCGCCTCGCGGTCGTGGGTGATGTCCCCACCCAACAGGTGCTGGCCGGCGCGTAGTTGCTAGGAGCCGGCACGTACCGGAACTGGCCGTGCGGGTGGTTGATGTCGTCGACCTGGCCCGGCTGCTGCAGGAGGTGCACCCGCACGGCGTGCCGGACGCGGAGTACGACGCCCTCTTCACCCGCAACCCGGACCGCTATCGGCTCGTCACGGACGTGATCGACCGTGTCCCGGCCTCGCGGTGCGCGCCGCCGTACAGCAGCGGACAGAGGACGCCCGAGTGCGCCTCCAGGCCCGGAGCTGTGAGAACGGAAGCGACGTGCCCGAGGTCGCGGACGGGATCTGGGACGGCTGAACGGGCCTTCCGGACAGGGACGTTCGACCCCGTTGTCCGGGCCTCGCAGCCCCTCCGAACCCCGGCGCAGAAGCGGGACATTGATGACGCAACAGTCGGCGTCCCCGCCGGCTCCCGACTGAGCTCCTGTCACCGACCCATCCCGCTGAACCCGTATCAACTGGAGGAGATCCTCGATGCCCCGTACCGTCGTCGTCGGTGTGGACGGCTCACCCGAGAGCCTTGCCGCGGCCGACTGGGCCGCCCGTGAAGCCGTTCTCCGCACGGCCGAACTGCGCGTTGTATACGCAGGAGAGCAACCGCCGTACGCCTACGTACCGTTCGCCGGGGAGACCGTGCCGCCTCCGGGTGCCGATCGCTCCGCGCACATGCTGCGCGAGGTCGACGCGGCCCTCACACACCGTCACCGCGGTCTGCGGATCACCACCGATCAGGTCGACGGGCACCCCGCGACGGCACTGCCGATCGCCGCCAGGGAGGCCGACCTGCTGGTGCTGGGCTCCCGGGGCCTGAGCGGCGTGGCGGGTCTCCTGCTCGGATCCGTCGCGCCGGCGGTCGTGGCCCGTAGCCGACGGCCGGTGGTTCTGGTGCGGGCCGGCGAGCGCGCCGAGGACGAGCACGTGTCGGACGCGTCCGGCAACAGGTCCGAGTCCACCCCGTTCCGTGACGTCGTCCTTGGCCTCGACCTGCGGGATCCGCACGATGCCGTGATCGAGTTCGCCTTCGAAGCCGCCTCCCGACGTGCGGCAGCGCTGCGGATCATCCACAGCTGGAGCCCGTCGGGGAACGACGACGGTGACACCCTCGACGCCGAACTGCGAGGCGAACCAGCCAGCCTCACCGATGCCCTGGCCCCTTGGAGGGACAAGTACCCCGGTGTCGAGGTGACCGAGCAGGTCGTGGTCGGAGCGCCCGGTTCCCATCTGGCGGACGCGTCGCGGGACGCGGCACTGGTCGTCGTCGGCCGTCGCCGCCGCCCCTCGACGGTCGGCCCGCGCATCGGACCCGTGACCCACGCCGTGCTTCACGACGCCGTGGCGCCGGTCGCGGTGATCCCGCACGACTGAGTGCAGGTCAGGAGACCGCGGTGCCGTCCGCCGCGGTGAGCGGGATCCGGTGGTCGGGCCGGGCGTATGCGGGGCGCGTGGTCCACGGTCTGTTTCACCGCGGTGGCCAGCTTGGCGCTCAGTATCGAGCGGTATCTGCCGACCCACAGTGGCTATCCCACGATTCGGCCGCCGCATGCCTCGCATTCCCGGCCGAGCAGGTAGCACTGGTACCGCAGGCAGCCGAGGCAGATGTTGATGTTCTCCATCCGCCAGAACTCATCGTGACAGGCGCAGCGCACCCGTTGATGGAGCAGATGATCCCAACCGGTCTTGCCCCCCAGGGACTCGTACGAGGACTCTACGTAGGCGTGAATGATGGGGCTGGCCTGGTGCATCTGTTCGCGATCGTGCCACCACATGTACAGGGCGAAGAAGGCGGTTCCGTTCACCAGCCAGTCCCCGTGCTGTCCGCGGGCGGCCCATGCGGCCACCACGCGGTCCACACGCTCCTCGAACGGACCTCCTGATTCAAGAATCACCGGGTTTCCGCTGATCGTCGGCTCGGCGCGGAGGGATACGGGTGCGGATGCCGCGTTGCGGGCGAAGACGATCTGCCCCGCGGTGTCGGTGCCTCGCTGGTTGGGAACGGGCAGGCCACTGGCGTGCAGCCGGGCGCGCAGCACAGGGTAGATGTCGTTGAAGGTCAGATGCGCCGCCTTCCCGGGGATACCGCAGCGCACGAGGTCGCACAGCTGCCCGGTGAACGAGGTGGACCGAGTGTCCTGTTCACTCAGCGGCGGGACATGTGCGGTGCGGTTGCGGCTGGTGGCGGTCAGTGTGTAGGCGCCCTGGACGAACGCGAGGTCGGCCAGTGCCTGCCCGTCGGTGGTGAGCGCTTCGATGGCCCGGCCCGCGAAACAGCAGTCCAGGATCGTGATGCGGGCCTTCGCGGGGCTCAGCCGGAGCGCCTCGGCCACGTGCCCCCAAGCGAGGCCGGTGATCGTCGGGCGGTCCGGCCGTGTCCCGGGCATCACCAGGCACAGCTCCCCGGCCGGTGAGAGCATCCCGTGACCGACGTAGTACAGGAGAAGGTTGCCCGTAACCTTCTCGGCCAGGTCAGCGACTTGCACGGCAAGCTCGGACGCTGTCGGTACGTCGTCGATCACCGTGACCTGATGGCTCTTCCAGCCGCACAGCACCTCGTCGCACAGGAGGTCGCGTACGGCCTGCAAGCTGTTGCGCACCGCCGGGATCGGTGTGAACTCCGGGTGCTCGTACTCGGGGACGCCGATCAGCAGCGCATGGGATCCTGCCGGGGGACCGGGCTCAGGCCTCGTTGTCGGCATCATCGCGGCCGGCTCGCAGGACCTCCTCCAGCAGCGGTGTGGCGTCGCGGAGCGTGTCGATCTCCAGGGTGACCGAACGGCCCGCGGCCTCGACAGTGATCTTCGCCGAGGTCCGACGGGTCTTCAGCCAGGTGATCAGCGCTGAACTCAGTACCGAGCCCGCTCCCCCTGCGCCCAGGGCCACCACGAGGAGGTCGCCGGCCGACCCCAGCTCGGTCTCACCGATCGGCCGCATACCGACCCTGACGGACCCTCGTAGCCCGTCCTCGCCGGTCAGCCACTGGTGCAAAGAGGGAAGATCACCGTCGTCCCCGCCTGCGATGGCAATCCTCGCGTCCAACTCCCCACCCCCGCACCTGTTATCCAGTCGACGGCGACAATACAAGCACAACACATCGTGCGGACCTTGCCGTGACGACTCAGCCGACGAGACCCAGGCCTGATCGGCACCGTCGCGCAACTGGCCACCCGAGCGCTCACCGGCCGGCTGAAGGGTTCCGAACGCGCAGTGGAGTCGAGGTCACAACCCGCTCTGCCGCCTTTCCTGGCTGATTGCGAACCAGCTGCCAGGAACCCGCCGTTCCCTCGGACACGCTGCGTGCGTGCGGCGGGGACGGTCGAGTAGGGCCGGTTTCTGGCCGGTGGCCGGATCACGAGTGAAGGCGACTCCGCTGCCGGAGCCGGGGCCGGGATTGCCGTACACCATGCGCTGGATGGTGACCGCGGTGCCGAGGTCGTCCGGGATGTGTTCGCGCCGCCGGTACAGGCGTGCCCGCTCACCGTTCCAGGACTCGAAGACGGCCAGGATCGCCCGGCGCAGCTGCTCGGCGGGAGACTGCGGGAAGTACTCGCCGGTCTCCAGGCGGATCACGTTCTTGTACGTCTCCACGAGTTCGGCGAGGTCACCCGCGTCGAGGTGGACGTCGTCCGGGACGCCGCGGGTCTCCTTGAGGAACGTCATGGCCTGCTCGAACAGGGCGGAGTCGACGCCCATGACCGTGCTGCCGAACATCTGCACGAGGCGGCGGTAGGAGTCCAAGGCGAAGCGCTCGTTGCCGGAAGCCTTGGCCAGACCCAGCACGGAGTCGTCGTTCAGGCCGATGTCCAGGACCGTCTCCATCATGCCGGGCATGGAGAAGCGCGCCCCGGAGCGGACGGACAGCAGCAGCGGATCGTCCGGCTGCCCCAGGCGCCGCCCGGCGGAATCCTCCAGCGCGGCGAGGTGCCGGGAGACCTCCCCGAGCATCCCCTCCGGCTCGGCACCGGTGGTGAATGAACTGGTCAAGGTCTTCGGCTGGTACGACAACGAGTGGGGCTACACCAACCGGCTGCTCGACCTCACCGAGTACGTCGCCGCCCGGCTGACCACGTAGGACAGCAGACCGTACCGGCAGGTGATCCCCATCGGTTTCGCCTTCCGGGAAGCCGAGGCGCGCCACAGCGTGCTGGACGCGGTACGCGCATGGCGCTGCCCGGCGCCCGAGACGGCCGACCGCCCACTGCCGGCAGGGGAGCTGGCCCACTGCCACCAGCAGCACGCCACACGGCTCCTGGAGGACGCCCTGAATGTTCCGGCACGGGGACACCCGGCCGTTCAGGTGCACCGCACCGTCGTCGAAGGGCCCGCACGGAAGGTCCTCCTCGACCGTACGACCGACGCCGACCTGCTGGTGGTCGGAGCACGGCGTCGTCACAGGATCCTCGGCCTGCGGCCCGGCCGCGCCGGCGCCGTGCCGCACCACACCGACTGCCCCGTGGCCGTCGTACCGCAGCACGGCTGATCCGTGTACCGTTCGAGTTCGCGCTCCGCCATCGGGGGACCACCTCGTGACTGGAATCTCCTTACATCTCAAGGGCGTTGAGGCCTTTGACGCCTACCTGCGCGAGCATCCACCGACCGATCCCGCCCAGCGGCGGCCGTTCGACGCGGGTGAGGACCATCTGCGGTTCGTGGACGGCAAGTCCCGGCTGGACGGCGCGGCTTCCTTTCTCGCCTCCCGCGGACTGCGCCCGTCCGATGCCACGGTGGCGGAGGTGGCCGCCGACAAGGAGAGGCTGTTCGTCGAGCGGCTGCGCGCGGGCGCCATCCCCGCGTACCCCGAAACGGTGCGTCTCCTGCACGCCCCGAGCGCCCGGGGCGTTCGCCTCGCCGCGGCCTCCGCGTCCCGGCACGCCCGTGAACTCCTCCAGCGCACAGACGTGTTGCCCCTCTTCGAAGCGCTTGTCGACGGGAGTGAGGCCGCCCGGTGAAGCTGCCCGGCAAACCTGACCCCGCCCTGTTCCTGGAGGCGGCCCGCAGGCTCGACAGCCTGCCGGAGCGCACGGCCGTCGTCGGGGACGCCCTGGCCGGCGTCGAGGCGGGCAGGCGCGGCGGCTTCGGGCTCGTCATCGGCGTCGACCGGACCGGCGATCCGTCCACGGGGGTGCGGCTGCGGCGTCACGGCGCCGACATCGTCGTATCCGACCTGGGTGAACTGCTCCCGAAGGAGCCCGCACATGACGGACTGCACCGGCGACCGTTCGGGGCGAGGGTGGACGGGCGACCACCGGTCGCGGGGAGGTGCGCTTCTTGTGCAGGTAGGCTCGAACGCGCTGGTAGTGCCCTCGTTCCACCGGTCGTCCAGGTAAGGCTTGTAGTCGTCGAGAACTGACGGCCGGTTCTGCTCACTGGTGAGGGACGACCGCCACCGGGCAGCCGGCGTGATGGATCACCGCGTGGGTGACGGGACCGGTGCGCGGGACCGTCGGCCGGCCGGTGAGCCGGTGCCCGACCACGAGCAGGCCCGCCCCGGTGGCCGCCCGGACCAGCGCGCCCCGCGCCGTGCCCTCCGTCACGGACTCGACGACATCGACTTCCGGATACTTCTCCCGCCACGCCTGGAGCACGGCGGACAGGAACCCGTGCCACTCCTCCTCACGCTCCGGGGCGGAGACCAGTCCGATCTCTCCCGGCCCCAGGGCGAGGGGAGGGGGCGCCTGCCATGCGTGGACGACCTTCAGGCGCGCGCCGCGCAGCCGGGCAGCCTCGAAGGCGAACTCGATCACCTCGTCGCAGGGGTCGCCCAGGTCGATGCCGAGGACCACGTCCCGGTTGCCGGTCCCGGTGGACGCGCTCCCGTCGTCCGCCGGGAGATGCTCGTCCTCCGCCTCCTCACCCGCTCGTACCAGGGCGACGGGGCGGGTGGCCTTCGCCACCACTCCGAGCGCGACGGACCCCACCAGCAATCCGGTGAAACCGCTCAGCCCCCGCGAGCCCAGCACCAGCAGTTCCGCCTCCTCGGCGGCGTTCAACAGGGCGGTGGTGGCTGGGCCCTCGACCTGCCTGTCGTCGAGGCGGACACGTGGGTACGTCGCACGGATACGGTCCGTCGCCTGGCGCAGCACACGACGCGCCAGATGCCGCTGAGCTGCGTTCGCGATCTCCTGCTCGGGCCGGCGGGGATGCCAGTTCCAGGCGTGCACCAGACGCAGCGGCCGTTCGCGGCGCAGCGCCTCGCGGGCCGCCCACTCGGCGGCGGCCAGACTCTCCACGGAGCCGTCCACTGCGGCGACGATGGGTGGAAGCATGTCGCGCACCTCCTGCGCTCGGTCCTCTGGTCGTTACCAGCGTCCCGTGACGACGGCCTGGCGGGCATGGGCCGCAGGGTCCCCGCCAAGGACCGTTCGGCCTTGCCGACACGGGACCAACTGGCAGGCGGCGCCCTCGTGTTCAGGTCCGGCCGGCTGTCGGACTGATCCGCACGGGGCCCGTACCGTCCCGGCCTCGTGCGACACAGCGGGGGCGCGTCCGGCCCGCGGACGGGGGCCGGTGCCGAAGCCAGGCCGCGGGCGTGGTCCTGCTGTGATGCAGTGGACGCCGGCGAGGGCCACCGGTTTGCGGCCGATCTGATGCGGATCGGACCGACAGCCCCGTCCGTGCCCGCGCGGCCGTCTACCGAGTGCTGTCGGCCGACGCGGAGCCGGGTGGTGACCGCCGGACGATGGGGTCATCGGCGCTGTGCTCATGTGCCACCCCCTGTGCCACGAGCCTGGGGCACAGCGGCGCCCGCGCCGGCGGGTCCGTCCAGCGGCTGCGCACGCGCCGCCACGCAGCAGGAGCCGTACACCCCTCGCCGCCACGCGCTCACCGCCGGCCGGGCCGAACCAGCCCGCGCGTCGGGCGCGGGCCTCGGCCTGGACGCCGCACGCACCAGGCAGAGCCCGGCCGGCAGCTCGCCGTGGTGCGGGTGACCCGGTGTCAGTAGTGCGCGACGACCGCGACGGGGGCGGTGGCGTGGTGCAGGACCGCATGGGTGACCGGACCGATGTGTGCGCCGAACGGGCTGCGGCGGATCCGGCGGCCGACGACCATCAGGGACGCGTCGCGGGCGGCGTCGACCAGGACTTCGGCGGCCTTGCCGGAGCGGGACTCCGCCACGATCTCGACCTCCGGGAACTTGGCCCGCCATGGGCGCAGGACCTCGGTCAGGGCGTCGGCCTGCTGCCGGGTGAGCGCGTCGGCGACGTCGGACGGGATGCCGTAGGCGTAGTAGGGCGGCAGGCCCCAGCCGTGGACGACCCGCAGGGATGCAGCGCGGTGGGCGGCGGCCTCGCAGGCGAACTCGAGCACCGAGGCGTCGGGGCTCGCGGTGTCCAGGCCCAGGACGACGGGCCGGAACGGGGTGGCCTCGGACGGGTTTCCGGCCAGGTCCGTCTCGTGTTCGTCGGCGGCCTGTTCCCCTGAGCGCACCAGTACGACGGGCCGCTCCGCCTGGGCGAGGACCATCATGCCGACGGAACCCACCATGAACCCGCCGATCCCGCTCAGGCCCCGGGAGCCCAGCACGAGCAGCTCGGCTTCCTTGGCCAGGCGGGGCAGGACCTCGTAGGACCGGCCGGTGAGATGCTCGGCGGTGACCTCCACCCCGGGGTGGCGCCGCCGGATGTCCGCGGCGGCCTCACGGGGGATCCGCTCGCTCCAGTGCTGATGGGTCTCGGCCCCGAGCAGCGGGGCCTCCGCCAGGGGTTCCGGGACCGGCTCCCAGACCTGCACCAGCTTCAGCGGAAGACCGCGCAGCCTCGCCTCGCGCGCCGCCCACTCGGCGGCGGCCCGGCTCTCCGCTGAACCATCGAGGCCCACGGTGACAGTACGGGGCATGATTTCCTCCTCCTGCGTCAAGGGTTTACCGGTTTCAGCGTCGTGTGCCGGGGCCGGGCGGTGGAGGGGCCGCAGGTCCCTGATCGGGACCGACCGGCCCAGGAGAGCCGCGGCCTGTCCTGGAGGCCAGCTGTCGGCGCACATGCCACTGGACACCGATGGCGGCCGCGCCCCTTGCTGTCGGCGGGCAGCCGGCGGGTGCGTCACGCCGCTGCGGGCCGTGTGCGACGTGGTTGTCCCCGGCCCCCCAGGGCCACCGGACCGGGATACGGGTTCTCGTCCTTTGGCCCGGACGGCGGCTGCGCCTGCACGTGCGCCTGCGTCCGGTCCATCCGTCGGCGCAGCCGGCGAAGGGCGAGAGCGTCATGTGCCGTCGTGAGAGCGAAGGCCAAGCCCGTCGCCCCGACCAAGAGGATCGCGAGGCGTTCCCAGACCGCCGGTGAGTGACTCGTCCTCACTGTTCTCGCCCCCTTCCGGGCCGATACCGGTCTCCCGCCTGCAGTCAACACCGACACGCCGCACAGCACATGAGCCGACCGGCCCCGGCGCAGTCCCTGAACGTCCCTTTCCCGCGCTCCCCGGAACCGGCCGCGTCCTGCGCCGCACACGGCGAGGGCAAGACCGTCGCGCGGGCCGGGGCCTGGGGGCGAGGAGGAGACCGGGCCTTCCGCTCTCGGACGCGGCTGCCGGTATCCCGGCCCGCGACCCCCGTGTCCTCGATCGCCGCGCGGCCGTCCTCCTGGGGCTCCCAGAACGCCCTGAACTTGTCGGCGCACGAACGGCTCGCCGTGCAGGGGATCGTGACGTCGAAAATTCTGCGTGGGCCCGTGGCAATCAAGCGCGATCTCCCATCCGAGAAATCGGCCGGTCCCCTCCGCGAGAAGCCCCCGTACGCGGGCGTGGCACGTGTCGGGAGCGCCTGCCCACTCCCCGTCGCGGGAGCGCTCCGCACATCGCCCGGACGGCCCCGCAGCGTCACGTGGCGAGGACCTTCGGACCCCGGCACTGGATCTCGTGGTCGGCGCGGTCGTGGACACAAGTGCTGTCGCCTGTCTCCGCGGGACCGCCAAGACCGGCCAGGGCGCCGTCCCGGTCGTTGTCCGCCTTCCCGGACGGCCGGAGCACGGCAGGGCGAGCAACTGGGCGTCACCGTCCGCCCCGAGGCCGTCCACCTCTTTTCGGCCCGCACGGAGCCCTCTCGCCCCGGCTTCTTCACCTGCAGTGCAGTACGACTTTGAGGGCGCCCGTGGTTGTGCCGTGCGAGAAGATCTCGTAGGCCTCTTCCATGCCGTCGAGATGCAGCGTGGCCGGCTTGCCGTGCGTGCCGATGTTGGCGATGTGCCCTCCCGTGCGGACGGCGCGGGTGCACAGGACGAAGCCTTCCGGTTCACCAGACGCCTCGATGACCACGTCGGCGCCTGGCCCGTCGGACAGGTCGGCGATCATCTTCCCGGGCAGTTCCGCCGCATCTGCTCCCACCCGGAGGGCGGCTTCCAGCCGAGCGGCGGACAGGTCCGTCACGATGACACGGCGGGGCGAGTGGAGCCGCGCGACGACCGCCGCGGCGAGACCGACGGGGCCTGCGCCGACCACGACGACGGTGTCTCCGGGGCTCACATGTCCGTTCCGCACGCCTACCTCGTAGGCGGTGGGCAGGACTTCGGCGAGCAGGACCGCGTCGTCGAGCGGGAGGTCGGAGGGGCGTCGGTTGGTGGAGTAGTCGGCGAAGGGCACCCGCACCGACTCGGCCTGGGTCCCGTTGATCTGACTCCCCAGGATCCACCCACCGCCCGCGCGGCACTGTCCGTACAGGCTGTCGCGGCATGCTCGGCAGTGGCCGCAGGCCGAGACGGACGAGACGATCACCTGGTCACCGGGGCGCAGGGAATGGACGCCGCTGCCGGCCTCCACGACCTCTCCGACGGCCTCGTGGCCGAGGATCGTCCCCGGTTTCACCTCGGGTAGATCTCCCCGCATGATGTGCAGATCGCTGCCGCAGACCGTGGTGGCGTCGACGCGCACGATCGAACGAGCGCTCGCACGATACTCACTCCCTTGTTCCCCCCTCCACGGTCCACCCCCGCAAGGCTCCCGGGCAACACGGCGGCCCGTGCGCTGCGTGCGCGGCATCGAACCGCCGGCGTGCCCGGCACCGGACCGGAGCACGGAGGCGTCGGCGAGCTTCGAGGAGGAGCCTCAGGCCGTCGCCGGACGGCCCCGGAGCCCGGAACGAAGCGCTTCTCGATCGCACCGGGCCGCACCGAGGTGAGGAGGAAAACGATGCCGCATACCGTGGAGTGGAAGGTTCGCCTCTACCTCTTCGAGGACGAGGGAACGACGAAGGCACGTGCCGTGCTCGAAACCGGAACCACGGTGCTCACCGGCCACGGGGCCGTGCACCGAGATCCGGAGCATGCGGACGTGCCGGAGATCGGCGGCGAACTGGCGGCGGGCAGGACCATGCACGACCTCGACCGACAGCTGGTGTAGGCCGCCGAGCGCGATACGGAAGGAGTGGGCGCGACCGGGCCGAGCCCTCGCCAGATTGCCGGATGGCCCGTGTGACCGAAGCCCCTGAACAGCGGGCTCGGCTCCGGAGAGAGGCCGGACTGCCCGTCGCTGAAGTCAAGGAGGATGACCGATGACTGTTCCTGCACGTCGCAGCAGGGGTGCGCCGCACGCATGGAACCCCTTCCACGAGCTCGAGGAACTCCGCAGCCGGATGGATCAGCTCATGCATTCCACTTTCCCCATGCCTGGTGTCGGCTTCCCCGAGCAGGGCGCGGCCGAGGCGTGGGTCCCGCTGGCCGATGTCGAAGACACCGAGGACGCCTACCTGGTGGAGCTGGAGCTTCCCGGTGTGGACAAGGACCAGATCACCGTGGAGGTCGGCGAGGGCGAGCTCGATGTTCACGGCGAGATCAAGGAGAAGGAACGCACGGGTGTGGTCCGGCGGCATACCCGCCACGTCGGGGAGTTCGGCTACCGCACGAGTCTGCCGCCGAACTCCGACACCGAGCACATCAGCGCGGACCTGACCAACGGAATCCTCACCGTGCGCATTCCGAAGGCCGAGAAGGCCAGGCCACAGCGCATCGAAATCTCCGGCTGAGCCAGGGTGGCGCTGAACGCCCGGTGCCTGCGCGGACGCCGGCCTGCGTGGGGGCTGCGCAGACACTGGGCGGGCAGGTGTCCGCCGCAGACAGGGTCGGCGGTTCCGCTGTCGGCCCCCGCAACCGGTCGGCAAGGGGGACCAGACTCCGGAGCTCGACGGATCCGCCGAGAGTGACCTGGCCCTCGCGCACCTCGACCGTCCACTCCGGGGACTCGATCCTCGTCGTCCGCCGCAGCACGTCCTGGGTGCTCTCGTCACGGATGGCGTCGTCACGGCGCAATCCCGCAGCAGGTCGCCGCGGCTGACGATGCCGAGCAGCCGGTCAGCCTCGACCACCACGGGCAGGCGCTGGACGTGGTGGACCTCCCTCAGACGGGCCGCCCCACCACGCTCCACTCCGGGTGCGCGCACACCGCGGGAGCCTGCATCAGTTCCTCGGCCCTGGCCCAGTCGGCCTGGATCAGCCTCGGACACCACCCCATGGGGCGATCCGTATCGTCCACGACGGGTACGGCCGTGACATCGTTCTCCGCCGGCAACGTGACGATCTCCTTGAACGGCATGTCGCGCCAGGAGCGTCGACACGCAGCACCGAACGGCCGCAGAGCTCATGACCCGCGAGGTCGTGCCGGCGCGGAGGGTACGTTGTAGCGCCCCGCGTTCGGCCCTCGACGGACTCGGGTCGTCCCTGGTCCGGTGCGGCGGCACCTCCCGCGTGGCACGTTGGATACACGGCAGCATTCTGAGGAAGGGGCGGCGACCATGCGAGCTCACCTCGGCGACCAGCTCATCATCGAGAGCCCGACGACCGGCGCCACCAGGCGCGACGGCGAGATCGTCGGACTCCACCACGAGGACGGGACACCTCCCTACGACGTACGGTGGTCGGATACACACGAAGTGACGCTCGTGTTCCCCGGGCCCGATGCTCACGTCAGGCACCTGGAGCACGCGAGGGCCCCAGAGCCTTCCCAGTCGCCGGGTGAGGCGGCGGATGCAGTGACAGGCGTGCCTCCGCTCGCCGGGGTACCCAGCCCCGGCGACATCGGCCGACGCGTGGCCGCCGAACGCGAGCGACAGCGTCTGACCCGGGCTGAAACCGCCCGCCGCGCCCGCATGGCGCCGGGCTATCTCGCCTACCTCGAAGAACATCCGGCCGATCCGAGCCTGGCCACCCTCATCCGGCTGGCCGACGCACTGGGCACCAGCGTGGCAGCCCTGCGCGGGGGCGGTGTCGATCTGCCGCCCGGCCAGGGACACGCGCTCCTGCACCCACAGCTGAACGACCTCAGCCCGGAGGAATGCCGCGCCCGGCTCTCCACGCACGGTGTGGGGCGTATCGCTGTGTCGACGCCCGAGGGACCTGTGGTCGTCCCGGTCAACTACGAGGTCGTCGATGACGCGATCGCCTTCCGCACCGCGCCGAACTCTGTCCCCGCAGCAGCGGTGGGAACGGACGTCGCCTTCGAGGTCGACCATGTGGACGAGGCCATGAGCCAGGGCTGGAGCGTGCTCGCCGTCGGCCCCGCGCGCGTGGTCACGCAGCCCGAGGCCGTACGGCGGCTGGCCGAACGCGCCCATACCGAGGCATGGGCGGGCGGAGAGCGCGACATGTGGGTGTCCATCCGGCCCACACGTCTCACGGGCCGCCGCATCAGCCCGGCCGATCGGTGAGTGCGCGCGAACCTGTCCGCGAGCCGGCCGTGCCCTTCCCGAAGGCCCCGCCCCGGTGCCTCCCGTATGGCTGTCGAGTATGCGCCATCTGCCCACGCCGCCCCGGCTGACAGGTCAGTGCGCGCTTTCCGGTCCGGCCGGGGCGGCGGGAGCGCCGGTCAGCTGTGACTCGACGTCCACCACGCCCTCCACGGCGCGGACCAGGCGTGCGGCAACCGAGACGAGCGAGGTGTCCTGGATCTGCCCGCGCAGGGTGACGACTCCCTCGTGCACGTCCACGTGAATGGTGTGGCTGAGGGCGGGGAAGAGGCACGCGACCACCGTGCGGCGGACCTCCTCCTCGATGTCCTCGTCGGACCGGAGGAACACCTTCAGCAGATCGGAACGGCTGACGATGCCCCGCAGCATGCCCTCGTCATCGATCACCGGGAGCCGCTTGACGCGCCGGACGGCCATGATCCTGGCCGCCTGGGCCAGAGTGGCACCTGGGTGCACCGTGATGGCGGGGGTGCTCATGAGCTCCCCCGCCATCACGGCGCCTGCCTTGGCGAGGTCGGCCAGGCGTTGACGCTGCTCGTAGAGGTTCGGAACGCTGTCGCGGAACTCCTCCTTGGGCAGCAGGTCGGCTTCGGAAACCACCCCGACGACACGCCCCTCACCCTCCAGGACCGGCAGGGCACTGACCTTCCACCGCTCCATGGTCTGCACGATCTCCTTGAAGGACGCGTCGCGTCCGACGGCCACCACCGTCTGTGTCATCACATCGCTCACGATGTGCGGAGTCTCAGGCACCGCAGGCCTCCTCCCGTCTCGTCAGGGCACCTCTCCCGCGCCGTAGGACGCGTACAGGTCGAGCAGTCGCACCCGGCTGGACCGGGAGGAACGACTCACTCGTGCGGGATGATCGCGACCGGGCAGCGGACGTGGTGCATCACCGCGTGCGCGACCGGACCGGTGCGGGTGCCGATCCTGGCCGGGCGGATCCTGCGGCCGACGGCCACCAGGCCGGCGTCCTTCGAAGCGTCGAGCAGCTGCTGTGCCGGACGTCCTTCCTCGACCAGCGCACGGACCTCGACGGCGGGGTACTTCTCCCGCCATGGCCCGAGCACCCCGGCCAGGGCCTTCTCGGCCGATGCGTGCACCGCCTTGCGCGCCTTCGCCTGGGCCGCGCTGGGCATGTACGGCAGCTGCCAGGCGTACACCACCCGCAGCGGCACGGCACGCAGAGCCGCGCTCTCGAAGGCGAAGGCGAGCAGTTCCTCGCACGAATGCGCCGGGTCGACGCCGACCACCACGCCGCGGTACGGCGTGCGCGGCGAGGGGCGGCCGTCCTGGTCCGGCAGGTGCTCGTCCTCGGGCGTCTGATCGGACCGCACGAGCACGACGGGCCGCGTCACATGGGCCACGGTCGCCAGCGCGACCGAACCGGCCATGAACCCGCCGAAGCCGCTGAACGCCCTGCTGCCCAGGACGAGCAGCTCGGACTCGTCTCCCGCCGCGACCAGGGCGTCGGCCGCGAGACGGGGGATCTGCTCGGCGCTCAGACAGACCTGCGGGTAGCGCTCGTTGAGCCGGTCCATGGCGCCGCGCAGGATCCGCCGCGCCCAGTGGCGTGGCGCCTCCAGCTCGGGCAGGTCCGACTCGTCGGGCGACGTTCCGCTCTCCCACGCGTGCACCAGCCGCAGCGGCAGTCCACGCCTCAGGGCCTCCCGGGCCGCCCAGTCGGCGGCTGCGAGACTCTCGCGTGAACCATCCAGTCCTACGACAACGGGGCGAAGCACGGCCAACACCTCCCCGGAACCGGTGTCCGCACGCTCTTCTGCGGACTCTCCTGCACTATCAGGATCTCGGGACGGGGCCGGCCGAGGCAGGGGCTGGGGGGCCTTTCCAGGGGGCCGAACGGCCTTTGTCGGCGCCGCCCGGCCCGGCTGCCGGTCGGTCCCTGGGGCCGGTGTGCCCGATCTGGTGGGCCGTTGGACCCCGGTTCGCCCAAGGCGCCGAAACAGCCGAGAAACGCGAGGCCGTGGCTGTTGGACAGGGATGACAGCCATCGTGCGGGCAACGAGTACCGGGCACGTGGCCGACCCGAAGGAGACGAGCATGACGACCGACAGCAGGACGGAGCCGGAGACCACCCCGTCGGTGCGACTGCGCACCGACGGCGACGTGGACGCGGAGACGGTCGCCTACGCGCGCGAGAAGATCGATGCCGTCGCGGACCGGCCGGGTCTGCCCGAGGTCACCGGTGAGGTGCGGATCGCGAAGGCCGCCGCGCACCACGCCGGCCGCCTGTGGACGGCCACGGCCGACGTACGGTTCGGCAGCCGTACGGTCGTCGCGACCGCCGAGGAAGCCACCGGCCGTGAGGTCGTCGACCAGCTGCAGGACCGGTTGCGGCGGCAGATCGGCAAGGCGGTGCATGCCTGGTCGGCCGGGCGCAGGGCGACGGCTCCGCCGTGGCGCGGTGGCGGTACGGCGGGCACGCCGGTGGCGTGAACCGGCCCACACGCATGCGCGCCCTGAGACTGTCAGGCGGGTGCGGCGATCACGAGACCGGTGGCGCGCTCGCGTTCCACCGCGCGCCGCAGAGGTCCGGGCACCGCCACGAGCTCGTCTTGCCGGGGCGCTGGTCCTCGACATCCTGTGCGGCGTGCTGGTCGCCGTCGGCCTGCCGGTGACCGGGCTGTTCACGCGGGTGGCGCGCCCGCACGACGCCGTGCAGGGGCTCGTACCCGGTACGGCCGGCATGCGCGACGTGGACGCCTACCCGCAGGGCCCGCACGATTCCCGGCCTGCTCGTCTACCGCTACGGCTCCCCGCTGTTCTTCGCCAACGCCGAGGACTTCCGGCGCGGGGCAGTGGCCGTCGTGGATGAGAGCCCGGGGCCGGTGCGCTGGTTCGTCCTCAACACCGAGGCCGATCCGGAGGTCGACATCACGGCGTCGGACGCCGTTGACGCGCCCCGCCTCGAACTGGACCGGCGCGGCATCCTGTTCGCCCTCGCGCGGGTGAAGCAGGACCTGTGCGAGGACTCGGACGCGTATGGCCTGACGGAGTCCGTCGGCGCCGAGCGAATCCTTCCGACGCCGCCGACGGCGGTGACCGCCTGCCGTCACTGGGCGGAATCTCAGCAGGGCCTTCACACGTGGGCAGCTCCGGCCGCACGAGCGTGCCGGAGCTTCCGTGGACGATCTCGTACGCCGCGTCGAGCGCCCCGATCGCGGCCAGCCCTCCCGTGCGCTCGACGAACCGCGCCGCGGCCTCCGCCTTGGGCTTCATCGGTACGAGTCGGGCTCTCGACCGCCTCGACCTGCTCCGGACCGGCGAGGTGTGCAGCCATGTCACCGCCGCTCTTCGGATGAATCACGGCATGTCGCCTTGCGTGACCCCATCCATGGTTCGAGCGTTGCCTCGCTGCGACCGTGCTGCTGCTCGGAGACTGCCGTGGACGTCCCGCCGACGATGCCGTTCGGCCTGGGCCGGGCGGCTGAGCACATGGTCCGACCCCAGAGTGCGTTGGGCGCGGGGGCTGCGCAGGTCGTCGCTGCTGCGGTCGCGTGCGTCCTGGGAGTGGTTCTGCCGAGGATCGCCGACGGCTGTCAGGTGACCGCCGAGTGCGCCGTCGGCGTGCTGAAGGTCGTCGGCGTAGGGGTACTCAGCGCAGCAACGCTCATGTTCTCGCTGTTGTTCCTGGTCGTTCAGTGGGCGGCGGGAAATTTTCAGTCATCGGCTCGTGCTCGCGAAGGCGCTGGGCCGGCCCGGTGTATCACCGGAGGGCCCAGTCTGCAGCTTCGTCCCCGACAAGGCCCAGGTCACGACCCGCGATGCCCGCCGCTGTCGATGCCGACGGTGCGGGCCTCATCCTTCGGAAGCCGCCGCCCCGGCGGCGGCCGGCTGGTCGGTGTCGCCGTGCCAGATGGGCCAGCCGAGCAGCCGCGGGCGTTCCGTCACCCAGGCGCGCGTGTCAGTACCGATCTCGGCGTCGATCAGCGCTTCCAGCAGACGCGAATACCGCAGGACAAGGTCCCGGTGGGCAGGGTCGGCGGCGAGATTGCGGACCTCGGCCGGGTCTTCCTGCCGGTCGTAGAGCACGACGTCGTTGTCTGCGTACAGGGTGTCCAGGTCGGCCGGTCGGTTCGGGCTCAGCGGGGAGAAGTACCGGCCGAACGTGTAGCGGCCGTCGGTGTAGCCGCGGAGGAAGCCGCGCTTGGTCCAATCGGGGCGCAGGGCACCGGACTGGATCCGGGCAGGCGCTTCGGGGTCGGCGAACTCGAACCAGAACGAGGCATCCAGGGTCACGAGCGACTCGACCGCCGACAGGACTCCCTCACGGACCGCCGAGCCGTCGAGGACCGGCATCAGGGAACGTCCCTTGAGCCCTGGGTAGCGGGTGACGATCT
Organism: Streptomyces sp. 15-116A; assembly: GCF_025290915.1. Lineage (GTDB taxonomy): Bacteria > Actinomycetota > Actinomycetes > Streptomycetales > Streptomycetaceae > Streptomyces. The sequence continues at coordinate 18,394 of NZ_JAOCQE010000092.1, forward strand.
CGGAGGACGTGACACCTGCGCAGTCGAGCAGTGTCGGGACAATGTCGACCGCCGAGCCGAGGGCGTCCGTGCCGACGCCGCCGGGGGCGTCGGGGTGGCAGAGGATGAACGGGATGTGAAAGTTCTCGTCGTAGACGAGGTTGCCCTTCTGCCGCAGCCCGTGAGACCCCGCCATCTCCCCGTGGTCGGCTGTGAAGACGACGACGGTACGGTCCGCCTGGCCCGACGCCTCGAGCGCGTCGAGCACCAGCTCGACGCTGCGGTCCACGTCGCGCAGCGCGTTGAGGTAGAAGTTCAGGCCGTCGTACCAGTGCGCGTCGTCGGCCACCGGACCGAATACGGTGTCGAGCATGCGCGCGTACTCCGCCACGGCGGGGGCCGCGCCGGACAGGTCGTCGTGCAGGTTCACGGGCAGCTCGAAGTCCCACCGCTTCCGGTACACGGGAATGTCTGCCGCTGCCCTCGCCACCACCGCGTGAGCGAGACCGAACGGAAGCTGGACCTGCGGAGAGCCGCCGTAGTCGAAGCTCATGATGTCGTGCGGATTCACGAAGTTGACGGCCATGAACCACGGCTGGTCCTCCGCCACGACCGGCGCCCGGTTGCGTAGCCACCGCACAGCCTGACCAGCGATCACGGGGTCGATCTTCAGCCCCGCCCACGCACCGCCGTCGATGTCGCCCCAGTCGTTGAACTCGCTGAACCCGTACGGCTCCAGGGCATTCGTCGTCGGCGCGGGACGGTCGGGGGTGACGTACGCGTTCGACAGGTGCCACTTGCCCTGGTAGGCGCAGTAATAGCCGGCCGAGCGCAGCATCGTGCCCAGCGTGCCCAGGCCGGGATCGAGCGGGCGAATGTACGGCATGTTGTCGTTGTCGTAGATCTCCGTGAGGGGCAGGTGCCGGCCGGTGTAGAGCACGGACCGGGCGGAGCTGCACATCGCGGAGGCTGCGTAGAACTGCCGGAAGACCGTCCCCCGCTCGGCCAGCCGCTGTCGCGCCGGTAGCGTGAACCCGTCGGGGCGCGGGAGCACGGCACGTTCCTCATCGGTGACGATCAACAGGATGTTGGGACGACGCGTCATGGCTCTCTACCCTTCGACGTGCTGCGTGTCCGTACCCCAATGACGGCCGCGAACGCGTCACGTACACGCAGTCGGTGTATTTCGCCCGAATCTAAGGCCCGTATGCGGGTGAACGCGCCAGGCGCGGCAACGTGGCATTCGTCCGGGGGAGCGCCTTGGAATGGTGTACCGGAGCTGTTCAACGAGATGCTGCTTTGACTGGGGTGACGACAGTCCCGACAGCCACACGAGCGTCACGGTCGGCAGGTGCCGGCTGTCGCCGCTGCAAACCTGCGGTCAGGCCCCGAGCACCTGCCCCCAGGCGTCGTGGCCGGAGCGAGGCCGTCTCGCATGGTCGGCGGCCTCACGACCACGTCGATGGGCTGCTGGGTCCCAGATTCCGTATCGCGAGCCGTACGTTGTACGTTGGGCAGCGCCGCACCGCAGCTGCCCGGCGGAAGGTCACAGGGTTACACGTGGTTCGTGGCTGTCACCGCGCGACCCGGCCCACGACGCACACCAGACCCCCGAGAGCGAACGCGGCCGAGAGGCTCAGAAGGCCGGCTTGAGCGGATGCCTGAGCGGCGGTCGGCGGGGGTGCGACGAGACGTTCCTCGTCCCTCGTCGTCGAACCAGATCAGCTCCGTCGAGCCGGCCTCGCGACCGGGGTCCACGATGGCCCGGGCGATGTGGGTGGAACCGTCCGACGAGGTCCAGCGGACCATCGCCCGGACACGGTCGTCCCGCCCGCCCTCCGGTCCCGGCGCGGCTCGCACGGTGCTCTCGACGAGCAAGGCACGGACGGGGCGCCGCTCCGCAGGCAGCTGGGCGATCGACTCGTCCGGTGTGCGTCGGTCGGGAGCGGCACCGTGAGGGATCGGTGCCGCTCCCTTGACCACCGTCCCTCGGATCCGGTCCGGGCACCCCGTGCCGACGGTCCCTGGTCAGGGCCTGATCAGCCCCTGTCCGGCGTGGGCCGAACGGTCCGGAGGCCTGAACCACGGCCGGATCGATATCGAGCAGGTGCGGACGGTGCTGGCCGGGCTGTCGCTGCCGCGGTTCGACGGCGGGCGTTTGGTCCTGGCCGTCGATGTGTCGCCATGGCTTCGTTCGGACGCGCCGTGCTCGGCTGAGCGGCTGTTCTGCCATGTCTATGGCCGGGCGAAGACAGCGTCGCAGTTCATCCCGGGCTGGCCCTACTCCTTCGTCGCTGTCCCGGAGCCGGGCGCCACCTCTTGGACCGCGATCCTGGACGCGGTCCGCTCGGACCGGTGGACGACGCCACAGCGGTCACCGCCGCCCAGCTGCGGGGAGTTGTTGAACGGCTCATCGCCGCCGGTCAGTGGCGGGCCGGGGGGCCCGGATATCGTGATCGTCAGCGATGCCGACTATGACGTCACCCGACTGGCCTGGGTCCTGCGCGATCTGCCGGTCGAGCTGGTCGGCCGGTCCGCTCCGACCGCGTCATGCGACTGCCGAAGCCGCCTCGTGTCTACGACCCGAAGGGCGGCCGGCCGCTAAGCACGGCCCGGAATTCCGCTTCGCTAAGCCGGAGACCTGGCCCGAGCCCGCGATCACCACGGTCACCGCAACAACCAACTACGGCAAGGCCGAGACGCAGGCATGGGACCGGGTCCACCAAGGCTCACCCATCGATCCTCATGGCTCGACCATGACGGTGAACTGCCCCTGATTGAGGGCATGTTGATCCGGTTGAAGGTCGAGCATCTGTCGAAGGACCGTGATGCCCCGCCGGTGTGGTCATGGTCCTCCAAAACCGGCGCCCACCCCGGACGACGTGGAGCGTTTATGGCAGGCATTTCTCCGCCGCTTCGATCTGGAGCACACCTTCCGCTTCGCGAAGCAGACGCTCGGCTGGACCACCCCGAAACTCCGTAGTCCCGAGGCAGCGGACCGCTGGACCTGGATCCTGATCGTCGCTCACACCCAGCTCCGGCGTGCCCGGCCCCTCGCCAAGGACCTCCGCCGCCCCTGGGAGAAACCAGCTGCCTCCGGCCGGCTCACCCCCGCCCGTGTCCGCCGAGGGTTCAGGAACATCCGCGCTCACCTGGCCTGCCCGACCCGTGTTCCCAAACCTCGAGGCGTCGGCCCCGGACGGCCACCCGGCGTCAAGAACAAACACTGGGCACCCCGCTACGACGTCGGCAAGACCATCAAACGCCCCGAGACCCTCAAGGCCATCGGCAAGCCCGGAAGATATTGGTAGACAAAGAACAAGCTCAGGCTTCCGCCTGGGCGGGGAGGGGGACCGTCCATTCCACGATGGTGCCGGTGGGATCGTTCGGCGTGAGGGTGAAGCTGCCGCCGAGTTCGGTGGCGCGCCGGCGGAGGTTGTCCAGGCCGCTGCGGCGGGTGACGGCCGGGTCGATGCCCCTGCCGTTGTCGGCGACGCGCAGGTGGAGCCGTGTGCCGTCCGTCTCGGCGGTGACCTCGACGG
>NZ_JAOCQE010000093.1 GCF_025290915.1 Streptomyces sp. 15-116A
CCCGCCGCCGGCAAGACCGGCACCGCCGAGGAGGACCGGGCCGCCTGGTTCGCCGGCTACACCCCCGAACTGGCCACCGTCATCGCCGTGATGGCCCAGGACCCCGAGACCGGCGCCCAGAAGAAGCTGTACGGCGCGATGGGCCTGCCCCGCATCAACGGCGGCGGCGCCCCCGCCGAGATCTGGGCCCAGTTCACCCGCGAGGCCCTCCAGGGCGAGCCCGTGCGCGACTTCGACCTCCGCCTCCAGCCCGGCGCCGACCGGGTGCAGCCGTCCGGTGACAGCACACCCGGCGGGACCTCCTCGGACGGCCCCGACGAGGACAGCGAGGAGACACCTCAGGACGAGGAGACGACCGAACAGACACCGGGCGAGGACGAGGGCGAGGACCAAGGCGGGAACGAGGGCGGCACCGAGGGCGACGGCGACACCACCGGCGGCGCCACCGAGGGCGGAACCGCCACGGGCGGCACGACCGGCGGCACCGACGACGGCGAGACCGGCGACGGCACAACCGGCGGCGAGGAGGGCGGCACGGCCCAGGGCGGCCCGAGCGCCATCATCCCGACACGAAGGCCCTGAACCCGGGCAGGGGCCGTCAGTGACCGGAGGTCGCCTTCAGGCCCACGACGGCCACCAGCAGCAGACAGATGAAGAAGATCCGGGCGGCGGTCGCCGGCTCGCCCAGCACCACCATGCCGAGCACCGCCGCACCGGCCGCGCCGATGCCGACCCACACGCCGTAGGCGGTACCGATGGGCAGGGTCTTCGCCGCGTACGACAGCAGCACCATGCTCGCCACGATGCCGGCGCCGGTGAACACGCTCGGCCAGAGCCGGGTGAACCCCTCGGTGTACTTCATACCGATCGACCAGCCGACCTCGAGCAGACCGGCGACGACGAGCAGAACCCAGGCCATGACAGGCACCTCCGGGACACGAACGGAAACGGGGGTGCGTCGTCTTTGCCTTCACCCGGTACGGCGCGTCTCGTCGGGACCCGGTGGTGACCCACGGGTCCTTCCACCATAGCCAAGAACGGCGTGAGGGGCCGGTGACGATGGTCACCAGCCCCTCACACCACTCAACCGAAGGTGATCACAGGTACAAGCCGGTCGAATCCTCGGAACCCTCGAACCGGTCCGCGGCCACGGCGTGCAGATCGCGCTCCCGCATCAGCACATACGCGATCCCCCGCACCTCGACCTCCGCACGGTCCTCCGGGTCGAACAGCACCCGGTCACCCGGCTCCACGGTCCGTACGTTCTGGCCCACCGCGACGACCTCGGCCCAGGCCAGCCGACGGCCCACCGCCGCCGTGGCGGGAATCAGGATGCCGCCCCCCGAACGCCGCTCGCCCTCACTGGTGTCCTGCCGCACGAGTACGCGGTCGTGCAGCATCCGGATGGGCAGCTTGTCGTGCTGGGGGTGCTCGTTTCTGTTGGCGCTCACGCTGTGAAACCTACCTGCCTTCGCCGCGACCGTACGCGGGCGGGTCAGCCCCGGCGCCGCCGGGTGCCCAGGGCCAGCAGCCCCACGACCCCCACGACCAGCACCGCCACCGGCACGACCCGCTCCAGCCGGGGTGCGCCCTCCGCGTCCACGAACTGCGCCTTCACCTCACTCACCGCGCGGTTCACGCTCACGTACGCCCGCCCGAGCGTGTGATCCACATTGGCGGCGACCTTCGCCTTCGCATCGCCCATGATCGTCTTCGGGTGCACGCGCACACCGATCTCGTCCAGGGTCTCGGCCAGCACCGCGCGACGGCGCTCGATGTCCGCCTCGATCTGCGCCGGGGTTCTGGTGTCCGCCGTGTCCGCCACCGTGTCGCCTCCGAAATCCGCTGATACCTGTGCCGGACAGTCTGTCAGCTCCGCACGCCGCCGCACTGTCAGGACCCCCGGTTACGCTAGTCCGATGAGCGAGCGACTCCAGCCCGGGGACGTGGCCCCCGCCTTCACCCTCCCCGACGCCGACGGCAACCAGGTGTCCCTGTCCGACCACAAGGGCCGCAAGGTCATCGTCTACTTCTACCCCGCAGCCCTTACCCCCGGCTGCACGAAGCAGGCCTGCGACTTCACCGACAACCTGGAGCTCCTCGCCGGCGCCGGCTACGACGTCATCGGCATCAGCCCCGACAAGCCGGAGAAACTGGCCAAGTTCCGCGACACGGAGTCCCTGAAGGTCACCCTCCTCGCCGACGAGGACAAGCAGGTCCTCGAGTCCTACGGCGCCTACGGCGAGAAGAAGAACTACGGCCGCACCTACATGGGCGTCATCCGCTCCACGATCGTCGTGGACGAGGAGGGCAAGGTCGAACGCGCCCTCTACAACGTCCGCGCAACGGGCCACGTAGCCAAGATCATCAAGGACCTGGGCATCTGACCCACCCTTCCACGCCCCCGAACGGCTCGTACCGGCACCCGTCCGGTACGAGCCGTTCCGCATTCCGTGCGTGACCATCCGATAAACGGTTCGTTACTCCGTGCGAGATCACGAACGGGTGGTCGAGAACGGAGGGGACTTCATGGGGGCCAGCACGTACACCAAGGAGCGACTGGAGGAGGCGGCTCGGGGGGCACGGAATCTCTCCGAGGCGTTGGTGAGGTTGGGGGTGGATCCGAGCGGCTGGAAGCGGCGGTACATCTCCGATCGGATGCGGAAGCTGGGGGTGGATGTTTCACACTTCGAGCGCGAGGGTGCCAAGTGGACAAGGGAAATCCTCGAGCCCGTTGTCGCCGAGTCGACGAGCGTGAACGAGGTTCTCCGGAAGCTCGGACTTGACGTGGTCGGGGGGCATCACACGAATATCTCCCGGCGGATCAAGGCCTACGGCATCGACACGTCGCACTTCACGCCGGTCGTCCGGAGGGAGAAGCAGAGGCGCAATCAGCGCCGCCGAACCGCCGAGGAGATCCTCATCGAGGACACGTCCGGACACGCCGTGCGTGTGCCGAGCAGTCGCCTCAAGAGGGCGATGCGCGAACTCGGTAGGGAGGAGCGCTGCGCCCTCTGCGGAATCGAGGCTGTGTGGCTCGGGGAGCCGCTGCCGCTCGAGGTCGACCACATAGACGGCAACTGGCGGAACAACCGCATCGAGAATCTTCGGCTGCTCTGCCCCAACTGCCACTCGACGACGGATAGTTACCGAGGTCGAGGCAAGGGGCGTGCGGGCCGATGAGCAGCGGCGTGCAGTACACCCGCGAGCGACTGGAAGAGGCTGCAGGCACATGTGACAGCCTCGACGGGGTGATCGCCTTCTTCGGCACCCAGCCGTACGGGAACCTGCGGCGATACCTCGCACAGCGGTTCGCTCACTTCGGCATCGATATCTCGCACTTCCGTCCCTGTGGCAGGCGGCCCCGCCCCACTGAGGAGGAGCTGCGAGCAGCGGTCGCCGAGTCGATCTCGCTGTCGGAGGTGTTGCGCCGCCTGGACCGTCGCACCACCGGCGCCCAACGAACGCAGGTGCGCGGGTGGATCGCCGAGCACCGGATCTCGACCTCGCATTTTCTGGGGCAGGCCCATCAGCGCGGCAAACCCGGCACGACTACGCAGCGTCCCGAGGAGGTACTGGTCAAGCACGATCGCGGCCACCGAACAGCGACCAAGCGTCTGCGCCGCGCACTTCTCGAGGTCGGGGTGCCTGAGGAATGCTCGCGTTGCGGATTGGGCCCCGAGTGGCTGGGCAAGCCTATGACCCTGGAGGTTGATCACATCAGCGGGGACTGGAGCGACGATCGTCGGGAGAATCTGCGGCTGCTCTGTCCCAACTGTCACGCGATCACCAGCACATGGTGCAGGGGAGGCTCAAGGCGACGCACGACTCCCGGTACCATGGCAGGCGCTGGCGGCGGTGGCGCAACGGCGACGCAGCAGACTTAGGATCTGTGGCCCTTGATCGGGCTTGAGGGTTCGAATCCCTTCCGCCGCACATGAACGGCCTGCGAATCGAAGGTTGATCCGCAGGCCGTTGCTGTGCGTGCACCTAGCCCAGCAGCTCGCGTACCACCGGAACCAGTGCCCGGAACGCCTTGCCTCGGTGGCTGATCGCGTTCTTCTCCGCCGGGGTCAGTTCCGCGCAGGTCCTCGTCTCGCCGTCCGGCTGGAGGATCGGGTCGTAGCCGAAGCCGCCCGTGCCGGTGGGTTCTCGGCGGAGGGTGCCCCGCAGTTGGCCTTCCACCACCCTCTCCGTGCCGTCGGGGAGGGCCAGGGCGGCTGCGCAGGCGAAGTGGGCGCCCCTGTGTTCGTCGGGGATGTCGCCGAGCTGGGCCAGGAGCAGGTCCAGGTTGGCCTTGTCGTCGCCGTGGCGGCCTGCCCAGCGGGCCGAGAAGATGCCGGGGGCGCCGTTGAGGACGTCTACGCAGAGGCCCGAGTCGTCGGCGACCGCCGGGAGGCCGGTGGCCTGGGCGAGGGCGTGGGCCTTCAGCAGGGCGTTCTCGGCGAAGGTGACGCCGGTTTCCTTGACGTCGGGGATGTCCGGGTAGGCGTCGGCGCCCACCAGCTCGTGGGGCAGGCCGGACTCGGCCAGGATCGCCCTGAGTTCGGTGATTTTTCCGGCGTTGCGGGTGGCGAGGATCAGGCGGGTCATGGGGACCAGTATTCCGGTCCCCGGACCCACCTGACCGGGTGGCTTACGGCGTGCAGACCTTCGTCAGTTCGCCGGCCGCGTCGGTGACCGGGCTGATGTCGGGGGTCTGGTCGCCGTTCTCGATGGACGTGCGCACGTTGTCCACGGCCTTGTTCAGGTCGTCGACGGCTTTGTTGACGTCCGCGTTGTCGGTCTTGTCGCCGATCTCGCCGAGGTTCTTGTCGATGGAGTCGAGGGACTCCTCGAGCTGGGTGGGGTCGTTGGAGGCGTTCTCCACGGCCTGCTGGAGGTCGGTGACGCTGTCGGCGATGGCGTCGGCGGTCTGGACGCAGTCCAGCGCCTTGTCGACGGCGTCGCAGCCGGTGGTGAGTCCGGCGGTCAGCGCGACGGCCGCCAGGGTGGCGGCGACGGCTGTGGTGCGGCGTCGGCGGCTCGCGGCCATGGAACGGTCCCTCCCTTGTCGGGCCGGCTGTCGGGCCGGCCCTTGTCGCTGGCCGGGCGCACAGGGTTGAGCCGTGCGCCCGTGTCTGTTCAGACGCGGCGATGGCCGGCGCGGTTGCCCGCGTCGGCCACCTGTCTTGGTGCGTCCTTTACCTTCGGTGTTCTTCTTTACCGTTCGAGGACGGTGTCAAGCGCGGCGCGCTGCGCGGCGGCGAGTTGGGTGCAGCCGGCGACGGCGAGGTCGAGGAGGGCGTCGAGTTCTTCGCGGGCGAAGGGTTCGGCCTCGGCGGTGCCCTGGACCTCGACGAAGCGGCCGTCGCCGGTGCAGACGACGTTCATGTCGGTGTCGGCCTTGACGTCTTCCTCGTAGCAGAGGTCGAGCATGGGCACGCCGGCGACGATGCCGACGGAGACGGCGCTGACGGTGCCGGTGAGGGGCTGGCGGCCGGGGCGGATGAGTTTCTTGGTCTGGGCCCAGCCGACGGCGTCGGCGAGGGCGACGTAGGAGCCGGTGATGGCGGCGGTGCGGGTGCCGCCGTCGGCCTGGAGGACGTCGCAGTCCAGGACGATGGTGTTCTCGCCGAGGGCCTTGTAGTCGATGACGGCGCGCAGGGACCGGCCGATGAGGCGGCTGATCTCGTGGGTGCGGCCGCCGATGCGGCCCTTGACGGATTCGCGGTCGCCGCGGGTGTTGGTGGCGCGGGGGAGCATCGCGTATTCGGCGGTGACCCAGCCTTCGCCGCTGCCCTTGCGCCAGCGCGGGACGCCTTCGGTGAGGGAGGCGGTGCACAGGACCTTGGTGTCGCCGAAGGAGACGAGGACGGAGCCTTCGGCGTGCTTGCTCCAGCCGCGTTCGATGGTGATCGGGCGGAGTTGTTCGGGGGTGCGGCCGTCGATTCGAGACATGGCGTCGAGCCTAGGCCCTGTCGTCAAATCCCCGTCTGCCTGGCGACGCCATGCACGCTCCCCCACTGCCTTAAGGGCGTGGGAGGTGCCCCCACTCGCCGCACCGGGCGCCGACCACGTACAACCAGTACGCCGGTCGACGCCCGACACGCCGAGAGCACGCTCCCCCACCCTCGAACCGCGCTTCGCACGGCTCGGGCGGGAGGTGCCCCCACGCCGCCGCCAGGCCCGCCCTCCGGGCGGACGACGGGGATTTGACGACAGGGCCTAGCCGCAGATGCGGAAGGGGCCCCTTCCGTGTCTGGGATGGGGCCCCTGGGTGAAGCGGGGTGCTTCACATCATGTCTTCGATCTCCGCCGCGATGGGGTCGGCGTCGGTGCCGATGACGACCTGGATGGCGCTGCCCATCTTGACGACGCCGTGGGCGCCGGCGGCCTTCAGGGCGGCTTCGTCGACCTTGGCGGGGTCCACGACCTCGGTGCGGAGGCGGGTGATGCAGCCCTCGACCTCTTCGATGTTGTCGATGCCGCCGAGCCCGGCAACGATCTTCTCAGCCTTGCTGGCCATGTTCGTTCTCCCTGATCCGAACCGCTTTGTCGCAGTAACCCACAGTTGGCCCATCTTCGCGAGCGGTCATGTCGTACGTATCGAATGATGGCGTCACGACAGCGGAACCGTCCGTCGACTGGTCTACACCACCTGGTGGACGGTCGCCAAACCCGCAGCGAAGGGGACCGGATGAGCACGGACCGTCCCGCCGGCGCAGAGGCCACGGTCAGTCCCGCGCGTGAACGCTGGAACCGGTTGTTCCAGGGTCTGCAGAAGATGGGGCGCAGCCTGCAGCTGCCGATCGCCGTGCTGCCGGCGGCGGGCATCCTGAACCGGCTGGGGCAGCCGGATGTGTTCGGGGACGACGGGCTGGGCTGGACGAACGTCTCGAAGGTGATGGACGGCGCCGGTGGTGCGCTGCTGGACGGTTCGCTGGGGTTGCCGCTGCTGTTCTGTGTCGGTGTGGCGATCGGCATGGCGAAGAAGGCGGACGGGTCGACGGCGCTGGCGGCGGTCGTGGGCTTCCTCGTCTACTTCAATGTGCTGCGGCAGTTCCCGGAGGACTGCCCGGAGGGCTCGGAGGCGGTGCCGGATGTCGGCTGTCAGCTGGCGGACGGCACGGTGACGGCGTACGACTACCAGAATCCGGGGGTCTTCGGCGGCATCGTCATCGGTCTGATGGCGGCGTTCCTCTGGCAGCGGTTCCATCGCACGAAGCTGGTGGACTGGCTGGGCTTCTTCAACGGGCGGCGTCTCGTCCCGATCATCATGGCGTTCGTGGCGATCGCGTTCGCGGCGCTGTGTCTGTGGGTCTGGCCGCCGATCGGTGAGGCGCTGGAGAGCTTCAGCGACTGGATGACGGATCTGGGCGCGTGGGGCGCGGGTGTGTTCGGGGTGGCGAACCGGGCGCTGCTGGTGATCGGGCTGCACCAGTTCCTGAACGTGCCCATCTGGTTCCAGTTCGGCACGTACACGACGCCGGACGGCGAGGTGGTCCACGGCGACATCAACATGTTCCTGGCGGGCGACCCGGACGCGGGCCAGTTCACCTCGGGCTTCTTCCCGATCATGATGTTCGCGCTGCCGGCGGCGGCCCTCGCCATCACCCACTGCGCACGGCCGAGCCGCCGCAAGGAGGTCGGCGGTCTGATGCTGTCGGTGGCGCTGACGTCGTTCGTCACGGGCATCACCGAGCCGATCGAGTACTCGTTCCTGTTCATCGCCCCGCTGCTGTACGCGGTGCACGCGGTGCTGACGGGGGTGTCGATGGCGGTGACGTGGGCGCTGGGGGTGAAGGACGGCTTCAGCTTCTCGGCGGGCCTGATCGACTACGTCATCAACTGGAACCTGGCGACCAGACCCTGGGCGATCATCCCGATCGGCCTGTGCTTCGCTGTCGTGTACTACGTGATCTTCCGTTTCGCGATCACGAAATTCGATCTGAAGACACCGGGCCGGGAGCCCGAGGAGGAGGTCGAGGACGTCACCAAGGTGTGAGGAATCGCGGGTTCCTTATGCGGCCTTCATCGTGCTACAACAGGTCTACACCACTGAGTGGTGTAGACCACCACCGATGGAGGAAGTATGAGCACCGCCACCGCATCGGCGGCCCCCGCGAAGAAGCGGGGATCCGGCCTGTTCCAGGGCCTGCAGAAGGTCGGCCGCAGCCTTCAGCTCCCGATCGCCGTGTTGCCGGCGGCGGGCATTCTGCTCCGGCTCGGGCAGACCGACGTCCAGGAGAAGCTGAACCTTCCCGACAAGGTCACGGCGGTGTTCGCCACCGCGGGTGGCGCGATCTTCGACAACCTGCCGATGCTGTTCTGCATCGGTGTCGCCATCGGTTTCGCCAAGAAGGCCGACGGCTCCACGGCGCTCGCCGCCCTTGTCGGCTTCCTGGTCTACAGCAACGTCCTGAAGGCGTTCCCGGTGACCGAGGCTCAGGTCAAGGCCGGCGAGGACATAGCCGCGACCTACAACAACCCCGGTGTCCTGGGCGGCATCCTGATGGGTCTGCTCGCCGCGGTGCTGTGGCAGCGGTACCACCGCAAGAAGCTGGTCGACTGGCTCGGGTTCTTCAACGGCCGCCGTCTCGTCCCGATCATCATGGCCTTCGTCGGCACCGCGATGGGTGTTCTCTTCGGCCTGGTGTGGGAGCCGATCGGTGAGGTCATCTCCGACGCGGGCGAGTGGATCACCGGCCTGGGCGCCGCCGGCGCGGGTCTGTTCGGTCTGATCAACCGTGCGCTGATCCCGATCGGCATGCACCAGTTCGTCAACACCGTCTCCTGGTTCCAGATCGGCGACTTCACCAACGCCGCAGGCGACGTCGTGCACGGTGACCTGAACCGCTTCTTCGCCGGTGACCCGAGCGCCGGAATGTTCATGTCGGGCTTCTTCCCGATCATGATGTTCGGCCTGCCGGCCGCCGCGATCGCCATCGCCCACTCCGCCCGCCCCGAGCGCCGCAAGGCTGTGATGGGCATGATGGTCTCCCTCGCGCTGACCTCCTTCGTGACCGGTGTGACCGAGCCGATCGAGTTCTCGTTCATGTTCATCGCGCCGCTGCTGTACGCGATCCACGCGGTGCTCACGGCGCTGTCCATGGCGATCACCTGGGCCCTGGGCGTCCACGCCGGCTTCACCTTCTCCGCGGGCGCCATCGACTACGGGCTCAACTGGAGCCTCGCCACCAAGCCCTGGCTGATCATCCCGATCGGTCTGGTCTTCGCGGCGGTCTACTACGTCGTCTTCCGCTTCGCGATCACCAAGTTCAACCTCCCGACCCCGGGCCGCGAGCCCGAGGAGGAGGTCGAGGACGCCACGAAGGCGTGACCCGCTCCTGAACGGCGCGAAGGCCCGGAACCCGAATGTGATCGGGTTCCGGGCCTTCGTCGTGCGGCTGCGGCGCTCAGATCTCGTACGTCCTGCCAGGAGCCGCCAGCTCCACCGGCCCGTCGTACACCGCGCGGGCGTCGGTGAGGTTGATCTGGGGGTCGGTCCACGGGGGGATGTGGGTGAGGACCAGGCGGCGGGCCTGCGCCCGGGCCGCGGTCTCGCCGGCCTCGCGGCCGTTGAGGTGCAGGTCGGGGATGCTCTCCTTGCCGTGCGTGAAGGCGGCCTCGCACAGGAAGAGATCGGCGTCGCGGGCGAGTTCGTCCAGCGCCGGGCTCACTCCGGTGTCGCCCGAGTACGTCAGCGACTTCCCGCCGTGTTCGATGCGGATGCCGTACGCCTCCACCGGGTGCGCGACGCGCTCGGTGTGCACGAGGAACGGGCCGACCTCGAACGTGGACGGCTTGACCGTGTGGAAGTCGAAGACCTCGCTCATGGAGGAGGCCGAGGGGGTGTCGGCGTAGGCGGTGGTCAGCCGGTGTTCGGTGCCCTCGGGTCCGTAGACGGGCAGGGGGGCGCAGCGGCCGCCGTCGTGCCGGTAGTAGCGCGCCACGAAGTACGCGCACATGTCGATGCAGTGATCGGCGTGCAGATGGCTGAGGAAGATCGCGTCGAGGTCGTAGAGACCGCAGTGGCGCTGCAGCTCGCCAAGGGCGCCGTTGCCCATGTCGAGGAGCAGCCGGAAGCCGTCGGCCTCGACGAGGTAGCTCGAGCAGGCCGATTCCGCGGACGGGAACGACCCCGAGCAGCCGACGACGGTGAGCTTCATGAAGCAGAAACCTCCGCTGGCGGGGATGAGAAAACGGGGGTCGTGCGGTTTGTCGAGCGTAAGGCGCAAAACCTTTGGTCGCTCCTCCACCAGGGGCTGTTGTGGGCGAACTCACCTGTGCTGTCACCGGTTCGGCTGGAAGCGGGGCGTGTGAGGCGCGTGAGGGGGCGCGCGGCGGACGGGCGGGCGCGCCGGTAACGTCATTGCCCTACAGGACGGCCCGAGCGCGAAGGACAGACCCTGCCTGGTGACCGACGAGCTACGGCAGGTCCAGGTACGCGACTTCCGCCGGCGAGTAGGCATGGTGGACCCGATCCTGTGGGACCGAGTCCGTCACCTGGCACGTCAGGGGCGCACAAGCGCCCCTTCAGGGGCGCGGGGCTGTGTCGATATGCGGCTCCGCCGCGTGGGCGCGGCCGGCCCCCACTCCCCCGCAGCCAAAACTCAAGCCCAGAGCTGCCCCTGCAACGTCTCGATCGCTTCCTCAGTCGTCGCCGCGGTGTACACCCCCGTCGACAGGTACTTCCACCCACCATCGGCGACGACAAACACCACGTCGGCGGACTCCCCCGCCTTCAACGCCTTCTTCGCGACCCCGATCGCCGCATGCAGCGCCGCCCCCGTGGACACCCCGGCGAAGATCCCCTCCTGCTGCAACAGCTCCCGCGTCCGCGTCACCGCATCCGCCGAGCCGACCGAGAACCGCGTGGTCAGCACGGACGCGTCGTACAGCTCCGGCACGAACCCCTCGTCGAGGTTCCGCAGCCCGTACACCAGGTCGTCGTACCGGGGCTCCGCGGCGACGATCTTCACGTCCGGCTTGTGCTCCCGCAGATAGCGGCCGACGCCCATCAGCGTGCCGGTCGTGCCGAGCCCGGCGACGAAGTGCGTGATCGACGGCAGGTCGGCGAGGATCTCCGGACCCGTCGTCGCGTAGTGCGCGCCCGCGTTGTCCGGGTTGCCGTACTGGTAGAGCATCACCCAGTCCGGGTGCTCGGCGGCGAGCTCCTTGGCGACGCGGACGGCGGTGTTGGAGCCGCCCGCGGCCGGGGAGGAGATGATCTCCGCGCCCCACATGCCGAGCAGGTCACGGCGTTCCTGCGAGGTGTTCTCGGGCATCACGCACACCATGCGGTAGCCCTTGAGCTTCGCGGCCATGGCCAGCGAGATGCCGGTGTTGCCGCTGGTCGGCTCCAGGATGGTGCAGCCCGGGGTGAGGCGGCCGTCCTTCTCCGCCTGCTCGATCATGTGCAGCGCCGGACGGTCCTTGATCGAGCCCGTCGGGTTGCGGTCCTCCAGCTTGGCCCAGATCCGCACCTCGGCGGACGGCGAGAGCCGCGGCAGGCGCACCAGCGGGGTGTTGCCGACCGCGGCCAGCGGGGAGTCGTACCGCATCGCCGGTCAGGCCATGCCGCCGGCGACGGCCGGCAGGATCGTGACGTTGTCGCCGTCGGTGAGCTTGGTGTCGATGCCGTCGAGGAAGCGGACGTCCTCGTCGTTGAGGTAGACGTTGACGAAGCGGCGCAGCTGGTCGCCGTCCACGATGCGGGCCTGGATGCCCGTGTGCCGGGTCTCGAGGTCGGCGAAGAGCTCGGCGAGGGTGTCCCCGGTGCCCTCCACCGCCTTCTGGCCGTCGGTGTACTGGCGGAGGATGGTCGGGATGCGGACCTCGATGGCCATGGCAGAGGGCTCCTGTCGGAAGGTGTGGTCTGGTTCGAAAGTGGGCGCGCGCGGTGGCGCCGCCGCGGCTCACTGGCCCGTGCGGCGGCAGGAGTGGATCAACAGATGGCGCTGTTCAGCCTGCACAGGTCGACGTGCAGCCGCGCCACGAGCAGTGTGCCCGGCGCCTTGTCGCTCACGTCGAGAAGAACCATGGGCTCATCGTATCGATTCCCGGCCGGGCTCCCGGAGTGTGATCTCACCCCTCGGACACCTTTCATCCGTCATCCGAAACGCTCCAGGCCTGGGCCCCGTCGGTACGTCTCAGTACGCCTCGACGACCTTGACCTCCTCCTCCGTGACCTCGCCCTCCACGATGCGGAACGAGCGGAACTGGAACTCGCCCACGCCGTCGGTGTCGGCGGTGGAGACGAGGACGTAGTGGGCGCCGGGCTCGTTGGCGTAGGAGATGTCGGTGCGGGAGGGGTAGGCCTCGGTGGCGGTGTGGGAGTGGTAGATGACCACCGGCTCCTCGTCGCGGTCGTCCATGTCCCGGTAGAGCTTGAGCAGGTCGCCCGAGTCGAACTCGTAGAACGTGGGCGACATGGCCGCGTTGAGCATCGGGATGAAGCGCTCGGGCCGGTCCGAGCCGGCGGGCCCCGCCACGACGCCGCACGCTTCGTCGGGGTGGTCCTTGCGGGCGTGGGCGACGATCTGGTCGACGAGGGCCTGGGTGATGGTCAGCATGAGGCTCAGGATAAGCAGACGGGCCGTCCCGTACCGAGGGATGGTACGGAACGGCCCGGATGCTGGACGCCTTGAGCGGCGACGGCAGGGGGTGCCAC
Organism: Streptomyces sp. 15-116A; assembly: GCF_025290915.1. Taxonomy (GTDB): domain Bacteria; phylum Actinomycetota; class Actinomycetes; order Streptomycetales; family Streptomycetaceae; genus Streptomyces. Next base: position 12,656 of record NZ_JAOCQE010000093.1, read on the forward strand.
GAGAACTCCCTGCCGTCAGGCGTCCCTTCGCCGAAGCGTTTAGCCGACCTTCTCGAGCTCCGGGTCGCGGCGCTCGGCGATCCGCGGGTTGCGGCTCTTCAGGATGGCCCAGCCGATGCCCAGGGCGACGGCCCAGCCGGCCGCGACGTACAGGCAGACCCGCGCGTCCTTGTCGTACGCGATCATGCAGGTCACGCCGATGAGGAAGAGCAGGGCGACCCAGCTGAACAGCGCACCGCCGGGGGCGGGGAAGGACGAGGCGCGCAGCCGGCCCGCGTCGACGGCGGCGCGGTAGCGGATGTGGCTGACGAGGATCATCATCCAGGTCCAGATGCCGGCCGCGGTGGCGACGGAGGTGACGTAGAGGAACGCCTTCTCCGGGACGACGTAGTTGAGGATCACGCCGATGCCCATGAGCGCCACGGAGACCGCGATGCCGACGGCGGGCGTCTTGCGGGAGTTGAGCTTGCCGAAGGCGCTCGGGGCCTCGCTGTTGGCGGCGAGGTCGCGCAGCATCCGGCCGGTGGAGTACATGCCGGAGTTGCAGGACGACAGGGCCGCGGTGAGCACCACGAAGTTGACGATGCCCGCGGCGAGCGGGATGCCGATCTTGCCGAAGGCGTGCACGAAGGGGCTCTCGCCGGCGGAGAACTCGGTCCACTTGACGACGGAGAGGATGACCAGGAGCGCGCCGACGTAGAAGACGATGATGCGCCAGGGCAGGGTGTTGATGGCCTTGGGCAGGGTCTTCTCGGGGTTCTCGGACTCACCCGCGGTGACGCCGACGAGTTCGACGGCGAGGTAGGCGAACATGACGCCCTGGAGGGTCATCAGGCTGGAGCCGATGCCGTTGGGGAAGAAGCCGCCGTGCGACCAGAGGTTGGAGACGGCGGCGGTGTCGCCGGCGTCGGAGAAGCCGAGGGTGAGCACGCCGAGACCGATGACGATCATGCCGATGATCGCCGTGACCTTGACCATCGAGAACCAGAACTCGACCTCGCCGAAGATCTTGACGGAGATCAGGTTGACGCCGAACAGCACCACCAGGAACACCAGGGCGCTGACCCACTGCGGGATCTCGGGGAACCAGAAGTGGATGTAGATCGCGGCGGCCGTGAGTTCGGCCATGCCGGTGACGACCCACATGAGCCAGTACGTCCAGCCCGTGACGAACCCGAAGAACGGGCCGAGGAATTCGCGGGCGTACTCGGCGAAGGAGCCGGAGACGGGCCGGTAGAGGAGCAGTTCACCCAGGGCCCGCATGATGAAGAAGATGACGACGCCGGCGAGGGCGTACATGAGGATGATGCTGGGTCCGGCCTTCGCGATGTTCGCTCCGGCGCCCATGAACAGGCCGACGCCGATGGCGCCGCCGATCGCGATCATCTGGACCTGACGGCTGCCGAGCCCGCGCTCGTACCCCTCTTCAGGGGCGTCGGTGACCTTCGCGTCAGTGACCTTCGAAGAGGTCATGTGTAGTGCGCCTTTCTCCATGCCGACCCGGGCCGTTGGTCGGCCTCGGATCGGGTCTCGATCCCCCCGGACTGATGGAGCGGAGCGGACCGCGAGGTTCCGCTCGTGCCTGGCCGGTGGTTACCGGCTCGGTGGCGCACCCGGCGGAACATACGGGTGGTGTTCGCCGGGCGGTCGTGAAGATTTATCACGGCCGCCATACTGATCACTCGGGCGGATTGTGGCGCACACCACAGGGAGAAGCGGACAAACGGGACCGGAAAAGCCCATAGATGGCGGAGCTTTTGGTGGGATCGTTATCCGGATTTGAGCGTCCTCTGAGCGAACACGTCAGCGAACGTCTCAGGGCATCAGCGTCGAGACGAGCGTCTCCTGGAGCCCGCCGAGCCACAGGTACGCCATCACCATCGGCTTGCGCGGGTCGTCGTCGGGGAGGCGGTAGAGGACGTCGGTGTCGTCCTCGTCGTCGATGTGCAGCCGGGATCCGATCGCCAGGCGCAGGTCGTTGAGCGCGCCGAGCCACCGCCGGGACTCCTCCGGCGACAGCTTGAGCACCGCCCCGCCCTCACCGGCCGAGGTGAGGGCGTCCAGGGAGCGGATGACCGCGAGGGCGTTCTCGCGCTTGCCGGCCCGCAGGTCGTTCTCGGTGTAGCGGCGGAACTCGGCGGAGTAGGCCTGCTGCTCTTCGGCGGCCTTGGGCGAGGGGGCGCCCTCGGGGTCGCAGTAGGCGTCCGGGAAGAGGCGGCGCAGCACGGGGTCGGCGGGCGGTTCGCTCGGGCCCTCGGCGAAGAGCTCGGCGAGCGGGTCGGCGCCGGCGTCCTCGGCGGGGCCGGGGCCGATGAGTTCCATCAGCTGCACGGCCAGGGACCGGATGATGGAGATCTCGACCTCGTCGAGCGCGACGGCCGCGCCGCCGCCGGGGAGCGGTTCGAAGTGTCCTGGCATGGAGGCGATTCGCTACTTCCGGTCCTGTTGGAGGGTGGCCCACAGACCGTAGCCGTGCATGGCCTGGACGTCCCGCTCCATCTCCTCGCGGGTGCCGCTGGAGACGACCGCGCGGCCCTTGTGATGGACGTCGAGCATGAGCTTGGTGGCCTTGTCCTTGGAGTAGCCGAAGTACGTCTGGAAGACGTACGTCACATAGCTCATGAGGTTCACCGGGTCGTTGTGGACGATCGTGACCCAGGGGACGTCGGGCTCGGGCACGGCGAAGGTCTCCTCCGCCGACTCGGTGCGTTCGATCTCCAGGGGTGCGGGTGACGTCACATTGCCCATGCTGCCACGGCCACCAGAAATCGTCACACCGACGAAAAGGGGTGTAGCATGGTTGCCATGAACACAGCGGACCTTGGGCTGCCGGTGGACGTCCCGTCGACGGCGCTCTTCACGGACCACTACGAGCTGACGATGCTGCAGGCCGCGCTGAAGGCCGGTACGGCCGGGCGGCGCAGTGTCTTCGAGGTCTTCACCCGGCGGCTGCCGGAGGGACGGCGCTACGGCGTCGTCGCCGGCACCGGGCGGGTCCTGGACGCGGTGGAGAACTTCCGCTTCGACGAGGGCCTCCTGGCCTTCCTGCGCGAGCGGCGGGTCGTCGACGAGGAGACGCTGAGCTGGCTCGCCTCGTACCGCTTCTCGGGTGACGTCTGGGGCTACCCCGAGGGCGAGGTGTACTTCCCCGGCTCGCCGATCATGCGGGTGGAGGGCAGCTTCGCCGAATGCGTGCTCCTGGAGACCGTGATCCTGTCGATCCTCAACCACGACTCGGCGATCGCCGCGGCGGCCTCGCGGATGTCGTCGGCCGCCGGTGACCGGCCGCTGATCGAGATGGGCGCCCGGCGCACCCACGAGCTGGCCGCGGTGGCCGCCTCCCGGGCCGCCTACGTCGGCGGCTTCGCCTCCACCTCCGACCTGGCGGCCGGCTTCCGCTACAACATCCCGACCGTCGGCACCGCCGCCCACGCCTTCACCCTGCTGCACGACAGCGAGCGGGACGCCTTCCGGGCGCAGGTGGAGTCGCTGGGCCGGGGCACGACCCTGCTGGTCGACACCTACGACGTCACCGAGGCGGTCCGTACGGCGGTCGACCTCGCCGGTCCCGAGCTGGGGGCGGTGCGCATCGACTCCGGTGACCTGCTGCTGGTCGCGCACCGGGTGCGGCAGCAGCTGGACGAGCTGGGCGCCACGAACACGAAGATCATCGTGACCTCGGACCTGGACGAGTACGCCATCGCCTCGCTGGCGGCGGCGCCGGTGGACGCGTACGGCGTCGGCACCCAGCTGGTGACCGGCTCCGGGCACCCGACCTGCTCCATGGTCTACAAGCTCGTCGCCCGCGCGGAATCCGCGGATCCGGGGGCGCCGCTCGTGCCGGTGGCGAAGAAGTCCATGGGCGGCAAGACCTCCCTCGGCGGCCGCAAGTGGGCCGCGCGGCGGCTGGACGAGGAGGGCGTCGCCGAGGCGGAGGTCGTCGGCACCGGGCCCGTGCCGGACGAGCTGGTCGACCGGCAGCTGCTCGTCCAGCTGATCAAGGGCGGCGAGGTGCTGGCCCGCGAGCCGCTGGACGCGGTGCGCGACCGGCACGCGGCGGCACGGGCGGGCCTGCCGCTCTCCGCCACCCAGCTCTCCCGAGGGGAACCCGTCCTTCCGACGGAGTATGTCCAGGGCGGCTCGGGTAGCTAGGTGCTGTCCGGTGCGCCGGGCCCAGCCCCTGTCCGTACCGTCCGCGATTCAATAGGCTCGGAGGTTCACCGGCCGGGCCCGCTCCCCACCCGACCCCATAGTCGAAGGACACCGACCATGCGCCGCGCCTTGATCGTCGTCGATGTGCAGAACGACTTCTGCGAGGGGGGCAGCCTCGCCGTGGCCGGTGGGGCGGAGGTGGCCGCCGCGATCACCGAGCTGATCGGGCAGGCGCCGGCCGGCTACCGGCATGTGGTGGCCACCCGGGACCACCACATCGCGCCCGGCGGGCACTTCGCCGACAACCCCGACTACGTACGCTCCTGGCCCGCGCACTGTGTCGCCGGGACCGAGGGGGTCGGCTTCCACCCGAACTTCGCTCCGGCGGTGGCCTCCGGGTCGGTCGACGCGGTCTTCGACAAGGGGGCGTACTCGGCGGCGTACAGCGGGTTCGAGGGCGCCGACGAAAACGGGGTGAAGCTGGCGGACTGGCTGCGCGAGCGGGAGATCGACGAGGTGGACGTGGTGGGCATCGCCACGGACCACTGCGTGCGGGCCACCGCGCTGGACGCGGCGAAGGAGGGGTTCCGGACGCGGGTGCTGCTGGATCTGACAGCGGGAGTGGCTCGGGAGAGCACGGATCGTGCGCTGGAGGAGCTGCGGCAGGCGGGCGTGGAGCTCACGGGGAAGCCGGTCGTCCAGTAGGGCGTGGAGCTGTCCGGGAAGCCGGTCGTGCAGTAGGGGCGGCAAGGCCACGGGTACGGCCCGGTTCGGCACCGCCGGGCTGCGCCGTCGTGGTTGATCACCGTTGCGGCGGAGAAAGAGATCACGTCTGTGCGGCCGGGCGTCTCAGCAGGGCCCGGATCGGGTGCCACAGCTCCACCGTCAGGCCGGCCGTCGGGGTCGTGCGCCATATGAGGCCGTCGGGGTGGTGGAGGACCGCCGTGATCTCGTCGGGGGTCGGTGGGGCGGCGTTGCCCCGGAGGTAGATCGGCCGCAGGCCCAGGTTGCGCAGCCTGGTCAGGGCGCGTGCCCTGTTCTGGGCGTGGACCAGGACCCGGACGCCGGACGGTGCCTCGGCGGCGGGGCTGGGCAGGTTGAGCGCCACCACCACCGTGCCGTTCGGCAGCTTGCAGAAACCTCCTGCGGCCATGCGGTCACACCCCCGTGTCAGCCGGTGTCAATAAGAGAACCACAGGACGCACCTAAACACGGATCGGCGGCGACCCGCCAGGGGGTCACCGCCGATCACGCTCTGACCTGCAAGGATGCGGATTACCTACCCGCGGGGCCGACCTCCAGCTCGATCGTCGAGCCGTCCTTGGCCTCCTTCAGGATCTTGATCTTCGTGTTGGTGTCAGTGATCTTGACACCGGCCGTCGGGTTCGTCTCGTCGTAGTAGTCGTTGGTCCGGTCGTTGAAGACCGGAACACCCTTCGAGCCCGGGATGTAGGTCGCCACGTCCGCCTTGTGCAGCGTCATCCCGTCGGTGCCGTACTTGCTGAACGGCGCGTCGTAGGACTGGATGCGGTTGCGCATCAGCGTGCCGTCGGACCACTTCAGCGCGGTCGGGTGGGAGTCGACCGGCAGGACCAGACCGGTGCCCTCGTGCTGGCTGGTGTTGTTGTCCTGCTGGGAGGTGTCCCACTTCCAGATCAGCAGACCGTTCTGGTACGCGTAGTGCTCGACCCAGTCCGGGCGGGACGAGAAGCCGAAGTTGTACGGGCCGACCTTGAGGGTCTTGTCGTACGACACGTACTGGCGGTTCTCGGCGATGTAGTACTGCGCGTAGTCCTTGGTGAAGGACGCGCCGACACGGGAGAAGCCGGTGGCCTTCCAGGCGTCGTCCGCCGTCTCGGCGTTGTCGGTGAACAGCGCCTCGCCGTCCGCGGTGACCTTGATCGAGTCCGCGGTGAAGCCCTTCTGGGCCACGCCGCCGTCGGTCTGGTAGCGGAAGCGCAGGTCGATCTTCTTGCCGGCGTAGGCGTCGAGGGAGTACGCGAACTTCTTGTAGCCGTCGAGCGTGCCGTGCAGGGCGGGCTTGTCGCTGCCGTCGCGCGGGATCGGCTGGCCGTCCACCGTGCCGTCGATCGCGGTCCAGTTGGCGCCGCCGTCGGTCGACGCCTCGGTGTAGAGGTAGTCGTAGTTGGCCTCGATGTCGTACCAGCCGTCGAAGGTCAGCTCGGCCTTCGCCTTGCCGGTGAGGTCCACCGAACGGGTCAGCGTGTTCTTGAGGTTGTCCCCGCTGCCGCTCCACCACTGGGTCTTGCCCTCGGCGGGCGTGATGATCTCGGTGGTGACGGCCTTCTTCGGCAGGGTGACGACCAGCGCCTGCTTGTGCTTGGTGTTGTACTCGGCAACACCGAGCTTGTGCCAGGAGTTGACGCCGGCCTTGGCGGTGTCGTAGTTCAGCCAGCCCAGCTGGAGCTTGTCCCAGGCGGTCATGTCGCCGGGCAGGTCTCCGATCTCGTTCTTGCCGGTGCCGAGCCAGGAGCCGGAGGACATCAGTGTCCAGAAGCCGGTGGAGTTCTCGCCGCCCGCGGTGTCGTAGTGGTCCGGCAGACCGAGGTCGTGGCCGTACTCATGGGCGAAGACGCCGAGTCCGCCGTTCTCCGGCTGGACGGTGTAGTCGCCGACCCAGATGCCGGTGTCGCCGATCTTCGCGCCGCCGAGCTTGTTGTTCTCGGGGCCGGTGGCGCCGGCGTCGGTGCCGAAGGCGTACCAGCGGTGGGCCCAGATCGCGTCGGTGCCCTGGGCGCCGCCGCCCGCGGACTCGTCCTCGCCGGCGTGCACGATCTGGAAGTGGTCGATGTAGCCGTCGGGCTCGTTGAAGTCGCCGTCGCCGTCGAAGTCGTAGCGGTCCCACTCGTCGTAGCGCGCGACGTCGGCCTTGATCTGGGCGTCGGTGCGGCCGGCCGCCTTCTGCTGGGCGACCCAGGCGTTCAGGCCGTCGCTGACGACGTTCCACACGCTCGGGCAGTTGGTGTCGCCGCAGGCGTTGTTGCCGTAACGGGCCTCGTTGTACGGGACCTTGACCCAGTCGGAGACCTCGCCCTCGACCGAGTAGCGACCGGAGGACTGCTTCTCGTAGTACGTCTTGACCGAGTCGACGCCCTTGCCGTGGCCGAAGTACAGGTCCTCGAAGTACTGCTGGTCGTAGTCCTCGCGCCAGGCCGTGGAGTTGTCCGTCCTGCGGTCCGGCTTGGCGATCTGGTTGTGCAGGGGTCCGGGGGCGCCGCCGTAGCGGCTGTCTATCTGGTCGCCGAACTCGACCAGGATGGTGAATATCTTGTCGGTCTTCTCGCGGCCGAGCTCGACGTACTTGCTGTCGCCCTTCTTGCTCTTGAGCTGGACGACCTTCGAGCCGTCGCGGTTCTTCACCGCGGCCTTGCCGGAGATGACCTGGTTCAGCGCCTCTTCCCGCTGCGCCGCCTGAGTGTCACTCAGCGGGCCTTTGAGGTCGTGCGCGTGCTGGTCCTTCGCCGGGTGCGGGTCGTGGCGGTCCACGGCCTCCGGGCGGGCCGGCGTGTCCGCCTGCGCGACACCGGCGGCGGAGAGCGTCGCGGTGGCCGCGGCGAGCGCGACGGCGGTGGCCGCCGCTCTGAACGTCCAGGGTCTACTGGTCACTTGAGGTCCTCCCCCGCGTGCGCGGGCGCGGATGGGGGGTCAGAGGCAGTGCTGATCCGCGCACGCGTGATCCACGCGTGTAGTCAAGTGACGACATTCGACTAGAGGTTCGCCGGAAAAGACAGACCTTGACTTGGACAAGTCAAGTGCACTATGCGGAGACGACGTTCGCTTTACGGACAGCGTGATCGCGGGGAGGGCCGAGGCGCATGTGACACCGGCGCGTGCGCCTGTCCACTGTGTGGACGCCATGACTCCGTGCGCCCCCTGTGCACCGACCCTGTCGGTTAGGTCACGCTTACTGTCCGTTCCGCTCGGGCACGCTCGCGGTTAGAGTCGCTTGGCGGAACGCCATTGAGAACGCCATTGAGAACGCCAATGAGCCGGCGGAATGCCAGGCCGACAGCCCCCGACTTCGAGGACACGATGGCCATGCCCCGTCCGACTGTCGCTCAGTTCGCCTACGGTTCCTGCACCGTGGTCTTCTCCACCTTCGCCCTGCTGCTGTTGTCCCGGACGACTTCGGGGGCCGGGATCGCGGTCGTCGCCGTCGCCGCGCTCGCCCTCGGGCTGTTGGTGGCCTTGAAGGTGCCGGGCGCCCGCGCCCGGGAAGTCGCCCCGGTACGGCAGATGTCCACGGCGCGGACACGGGTACCCGCCGCTTCCGCGGAGTCCGTCCGGGCCACGGTGCCGGCTCCCGTGCGGGACGGTGCGCGCGAGCCGGTGCGGCAGCGGGCGGCGTCCTGACCGCTGCCGGTGCCCCCGGCGGGCGTCAGCGGGTGCTGACCACGACCGTCTTGGCCGCCTTGTCGTGCAGGCCCTGCTTGTAGGGCCGGTCGAAGAAGCTCCAGCCGCCCGCGATCGCGGTCCAGACGCAGGCGCAGCAGAAGGCGAACGGCAGCCAGAGCACGGCGGCGCGGATGAGGGCGGTCTGCGTCGAGGGGTTGGCACCGTCGTTGAGGTTCGCCACGCGCATGTTCAGCAGCTGCTTGCCGAGGGTCTGGCCGTTGCGCACGGTCAGGACGGTGTCGTACGCGATGTAGAGGACGGCGGCGATGAGCGACTGCCCGAAGGTGGTGCCGACCTCGACCTGATCGCCGTCGAGGTTGTAGTCGTTGACGTTGAACGCCCAGGTGAGCAGCCAGACGACCACGCCGACGAGGATCATGTCGATGATCCGGGCGAGGGTGCGCTTGGCACTGTCGGCGAGCGGGGGCATGCCGGCGAGGGGGTCACCGGGGGTGGGGCCGCCGGGGCCTGGGCCGTAGGGGCCGCCGCTGCCGGGGCCGTAGGGGCCGCCGGGGCCAGGGCCGTAGGGGCCGCCGGGGCCGGG
>NZ_JAOCQE010000094.1 GCF_025290915.1 Streptomyces sp. 15-116A
CGGCGAGCGGGCGCTGGCCGTCCGGGTCGACTACTCCCAGGGCGAGCGCACCATCGACGGCCTCGACCGGGCGATCGTGCTGTCCTCGGCCCTGGCGATCGGGGCCACGCTGCTGGTGGGCGCCTTCTCGGTGACCCGGGTGACCCGGCGGCTGCACGCCACCGCGCGGGTGGCCCGGCGGATCAGCGCGGGCGATCTCGACGCGCGCGTGGACGACCCGCGCGCCCGGGACCGTACGCGTCCGCAGGACGAGGTGGCCGCGGTCGCCGCAGCGCTGGACTCCATGGCGGCCTCGCTGCAGGGCAAGCTGCTCGCCGAACAGCGCTTCACGGCCGACGTGGCGCACGAGCTGCGCACCCCGCTGACCGGGCTGCACGCGGCGGCCGAGCTGCTGCCGCCGGGCCGGCCGACCGAGCTGGTACGGGACCGGGTGGCGGCGCTGCGCACCCTCACCGAGGACCTGCTGGAGATCTCCCGCCTCGACGCCCGGCGCGAGCGGCTGGAGCTGGACACCGAGCAGCTCGGGGCGCTGGCCCGGCGTGTGGTGCGGGCGTCGGGGACGGACACGGAGGTCGTCGTCGTCCGGGATGTCGCCGTGGAGACCGACCGGCGGCGGCTGGAGCGGGTGCTGGGCAATCTGGTGGCCAACGCGCACCGGCACGGGCGGGCGCCGGTGACGCTGACGGTCGACGGATCCGTCGTCACCGTGCGCGACCACGGGGACGGGTTCCCGGAGTACCTCCTGGCGCACGGGCCGCAGCGGTTCCGCACGGAGAGCGGGACGAAGGGGCACGGGCTCGGGCTGACCATCGCGTTGGGCCAGGCGGAGGTACTCGGCGCACGGCTGGACTTCGCGAACGCGCCCGACGGCGGCGCCATGACCACGCTGACACTCCCTCAGAGCGGGGACGCAACCGCCAACGGTGTGATCTGACGGCTTCTCCGATGGCGCAGTAAGGCGGGCGGTTCCACTCCGGGCGCTCCTAGTGTGACGACATGTGGCGACACGTCACCTTCGACACGTTCGTCCCTCATATGGAGGTACTGCCATGTCCTTGCGTTATCCCCTGACCCGCCGTCTGCCCATAGCGCTCGCCGCCGGTGCGCTGGCCGTCGCGGCCGCCGTAGCCCCTGCGGTCGCGAGCGACGACGGGGACGACGGCGGTGGCGGCAACGGCACCTGGAGCCAGCAGCAGAGCGGCGGCAACGGCGACACCGGTGGTGACACCGGCGGCGGCTACGACCAAGGGTCCGGGCAGGGGTCCGGGCAGGACTCCGGCCAGGGTTCCGACCAGCACGGCGGAAACCAGCAGGGCGGCAACCAGCAAGGTGGAAACCAGCAGGGCGGCAACGGCGACTGGAGCCAGCAGGGCGGTGGCAACGGCAACGCGAACAACCAGGGCGGCGGCAACGGTGACTGGGGCAACCAGGCCGGTGGCAACCACGGCGACCAGGGCCAGTACAAGGGCCGCGTCACCGCCGACCGGCTGGCGCTGCGCACCGCCCCGACCCGGGGTGCGAAGGTCATCCGCTACGCCCACCGGGGCGAGGTCGTCTCGATCTTCTGCAAGGTCCCCGGCGATCGGGTGGACGGCAACCCGCTGTGGTACCTGCTCACCGACGGCACCTGGGCCTGGGGTGCGGCCCGTTACATCGACAACATCGGGCCGGCGCCACGCTGGTGCTGACCGGCGAAGCACGCACGACACGGCATTTCGGTAGGTTCCGGACATGAGCAAGGCCGGAATGACCCTGGCGACGGCGGATCCGCCCGCGCCCCCCGTCCGTCTCCCCCGGCGCCGTGGCATCGAACTGTCCCTGCTCCTGCTGGCCGTTCTGCTCTCGGTCTACGGCTACTGCGCCGTCGGACTCGCGAAGAACGGCTCCGTCCCGCCCGGCGCCGCCGGTTACGGCGCCGGGCTCGGCGTGCTCGCGCTGGTCGCCCATCTGGCGGTGCGCTTCCGCGCCCCCTGGGCCGATCCGCTGCTGCTGCCCATCGCCGTGCTGCTCAACGGGCTCGGCCTGGTGCTCATCTACCGGCTGGACCTGGAGACGCCGTACGACCGCGCCGCCCCCACCCAGCTGGTGTGGTCGACGCTGGGTGTGACGCTGTTCATCGTGGTGATCCTGGTACTGCGCGACCACCGGGTGCTCCAGCGCTACACCCGCCTGTGTGTCGCCGCCGCGCTGATCCTGCTCACCGTGCCGATCCTCTTCCCGGCGGTGAACGGGGCCCGCATCTGGATCCGGGTGGCCGGATTCTCCATCCAGCCGGGCGAGTTCGCGAAGGTGCTGCTCGCGGTGTTCTTCGCCGCGTATCTCGCCGCGAACCGCACCGCGCTGACGTACTCCGGGCGCCGGTTCTGGGGGCTGCAACTGCCCACCGGCCGGGTGCTGGGTCCGATCCTCGCCGTATGGCTGGTGAGCGTGGGGGTGCTGGTCCTGGAACGGGACCTCGGCACCTCGCTGCTGTTCTTCGGCCTGTTCGTGGTCCTGCTGTACGTCGCCACCGGGCGCACCGGCTGGATCGCCGTCGGTCTGCTGCTGGCCTCGCTGGGCGCGGTGGCGGTGGGCCGACTGGAGCCGCATGTGCACGGCAGGATCGAGACCTGGCTGCATCCCTTCGCGTCGATCGAGGCCGGCGAGGGACCGAACCAGCTCGCCCAGTCGCTGTTCGCCTTCGCGGAGGGCGGGCTGCTCGGCACCGGGCTCGGCCTCGGGCACTCGGTGCTCATCGGCTTCGCCGTGAAGTCGGACTTCATCCTCGCCACGGCCGGTGAGGAGCTGGGCCTGGCCGGGCTCTGTGCGATCTTCCTGCTCTACGGGCTGCTCGTCGACCGCGGTTACCGGGCGGGCCTCGCCCTGCGCGACCCGTTCGGCCGGCTGCTGGCGGTGGGGCTCTCCTCGATCGTGGCGCTGCAGGTGTTCGTGATCGCGGGCGGGGTGACCGGGCTGATCCCGCTGACGGGGATGGCGATGCCGTTCCTGGCCCAGGGCGGCTCGTCGGTGGTCACCAACTGGGCGATCGTGGCGCTGCTCGTCCGCCTGAGCCACTCGGCACGCCGCCGGGGCGCACCGGGCGGCCGCGCGGAAGCACACCATGACGCCGACGCGGACGCCGAGACCGGCCGCCAGGCCGACCCCGGGGATCAGACCGGGACCGGCCGCCGGATCGAAACCGAGGGTCCGACCAGGACCGGAGGTCAGACCGGGGCCGGCCACCAGGCCGGAGTCCGCCACGATGCCCGAGCCCGCCGCGAGGCCGAAGCCGACCGTGGGGCCACCTCCCGCCCTCACCAGACCGACGGAGGCGGGCGTTCATGACCCGGTACATCCGGCACGCGGCCGTGTTCTGTGCGCTGTTGCTGGTCGCGCTGCTGGTGAACGCCGCGCGGGTGCAGCTGGTGCGGGCCGAGGCCTACCGGGACAATCCCGCGAACCGCCGTGACACCATCGCCCGCTACCACCAGCCGCGCGGCGACATCCTGGTCGACGGCCGGCCGGTGACCGGATCCCGGGACACCGGGGAGCATCTCCGCTACGAACGGACGTACAGCGACGGGCCGTTGTACGCGCCGGTGACCGGTTTCGCCTCCCAGGAGTACGGCACGTCCCTGCTGGAGCACACGGAGGACGCCCTGCTGTCCGGCACGGACCCGGTGCTGGCGCCGCTGCCGCTGTGGAACGAGTACACCCGCTCGCGCAACGCGGGCGGCGACGTGGAGACGACGATCCACCCGGAAGCCCAGCGGGCGGCGTTCGAGGGGCTGCGTTCCCGCAAGGGCGCGGTGGCGGCGGTGGAGCCGGCCACCGGGCGGATCCTGGCGCTGGTGTCGGTGCCGTCGTACGACCCGGAACTGCTGTCCGGGAACGGGGAGACGGCGCGGGACGCCTGGGCGCGGCTGAACGCCGACCCGGACCGGCCGATGCTGAACCGGGCGGTGCGGCAGACGTATCCGCCGGGTTCGACGTTCAAGGTGGTCACCGCGGCGGCGGCGCTGGACGCGGGCGTGGTCACCGACCTGGACAAGCCGACCGACTCCCCCGACCCGTACGTCCTGCCGGGGACGACGACCCGGCTGACCAACGGCTCCAAGGGCTGCGAGGACGCCTCGGTGCGGGAGGCGTTCACCTTCTCCTGCAACACGGTGTTCGCCAAGCTGGGCGTGCGCACGGGCGTGGCGGACATGACGTCGACGGCGCACGCCTTCGGCTTCAACGACGCCGACCTGCGGATGCCGTTCCCGGTGGCGCGCAGCACCTTCGACACCACGGTGGACCGGGCGCAGCTCGCGCTGGCCTCGATCGGGCAGTACAACACGCGGGCGACCCCGCTGCAGATGGCGATGGTGGCGGCGGCCGTGGCGGGCGACGGGCAGGTGCGGGAGCCGTATCTGGTGGAGCGCACGACCCGGGCGAACGGCGGCACGGTGTCGACGACGGGTTCCCGTCCCGTGCGGCGGGCGATGCAGCTGTCGACGGCGATGCGGATGCAGGAGCTGATGCGGGGCGTGGTCGAGAAGGGCACCGGCTCCCGGGCGGCGATCCCCGGCGCGGTGGTCGGCGGCAAGACCGGCACCGCCCAGCACGGACTCGGCAACTCCGGTACGCCGTATGCCTGGTTCGTCGGCTGGGCGCAGGCGAGGAACGACATCCAGCCGAGGGTGGCGGTCGCGGTGGTGGTCGAGGACGCGGCGGCGAACCGCCGTGAGATCAGCGGCGGCGGTACGGCGGCCCCGATCGCCCGCTCGGTGATGAGGGCGGTGCTCGACCCCTGAGACGGGGCTACCGGGATCCGGGCGGCCCGGCCTACCGTCCGGTCATGACTGACGCCGCGTTCGAGCTCGCCCAGGTCAACATCGCCCGTCTCAAAGCCCCTCTGGACTCCCCGCAGTTGAAGGACTTCGTCGACGGTCTCGACCCCGTCAACGCCGACGCCGACGCGGCCCCCGGCTTCGTGTGGCGCCTGCAGAGCGAGTCGGGGGACGCGACCGACGTACCCGTGTTCGACGACGAGTGGCTGATCATCAACATGTCGGTGTGGCGGGACACCGACGCGCTGACCGCGTTCATGTACCAGGGCCGGCACCGCGAACTGCTCGCCCGTCGAAGGGAGTTCTTCGAGCGGATGCAAGAGGCGGTGACGGCCCTGTGGTGGGTCCCGGCCGGCCACCGGCCCACGGTCGCCGAGGCCGAGTCCCGCCTGCTGCACCTGCGCGCCCACGGCCCGACCCCGCACGCCTTCACCCTGCGCACGTCCTTCCCGCCGGGGACGTCGGTGCCGGTGACCGGCGAGCTCCCGGAGGGGCTGGGCTGCTCCGTCTAGGCCCTGTCGTCACATTCCCGCCTGCCTGGCGACGCCATGCACGCTCCCCCACTGCCTTAAGGGCGTGGGAGGTGCCCCCACGACGCCGCCAGGCCCGCCCTCCGGGCGGACGGCGGGAATGTGACGACAGGGCCTAGCGGCCCCCGGCCTCGATCGCCGCCTCCACCTCGGCGACGCGCTCCCGCTCCTCCGCCGCGAACCGCTCCGCGTCCAGCTTCTCGGCGATCTCCTCGTCCTGGTGCATCAGCAGATCGAGGCTGGCGTCGCCCAGCTCCAGGACGCCCATGTCGACATAGGCCTGCTGGAGGCGTTTGCCCCACAGGCCGATGTCCTTGACGCAGGGGACGATGCGGGAGAAGAGCAGCTTGCGGAACAGGGCGAGGAACTCGGACCGCTCGCTGTACTCCTCCGCCTCGGCCTTCGGGACGCCGAAGTTCTCCAGCACCTCGACCCCGCGCAGCCGGTCCCGCATCAGATAGCAGCCCTCGATCACGAACTCCTCGCGTTCGCGCAGTTCGGCGTCGGTGAGCTGCTTGTAGTAGTCGCGCAGCGCCATCCGCCCGAAGGCGACATGGCGGGCCTCGTCCTGCATGACGTAGGCGAGGATCTGTTTGGGCAGCGGCTTGTCGGTGGTGTCCCGGATCATGCCGAACGCGGCGAGCGCCAGGCCCTCGATCAGCACCTGCATGCCCAAGTAGGGCATGTCCCAGCGGGAGTCGCGCAGGGTGTCCCCGAGCAGGGACTGGAGGTTGTCGTTGATCGGGTAGAGCAGCCCGATCTTCTCGTGCAGGAAGCGGCCGTAGATCTCCGCGTGCCGGGCCTCGTCCATCACCTGGGTCGCCGAGTAGAACTTGGCGTCCAGGTCGGGCACCGACTCCACGATCCGGGCGGCGCAGACCATCGCGCCCTGCTCGCCGTGCAGGAACTGGCTGAACTGCCAGGAGGCGTAGTGCCGGCGCAGCTCTCCGCGGTCCTTGTCGCTGAGCTTGGCCCAGTGCTTGGTGCCGTACAGGCTCATGGCCTCGTCGGGCGTCCCGAGCGGATCGTAGGGGTCGACCTCCAGCTCCCAGTCGATCCGCGTCTGCCCGTCCCACTGCTTGTCCTTGCCCTTCTGGTACAGGGCGAGGAGGCGGTCGCGTCCCGAGCCCTCTTTCTGGCCTGGGAAGACGGCCTCCCAGCTGAAGCGGGCCGCGCCGGTGGCCGGCACCTGCCAGTGGGAATCACCCGGATCGGTGGCGTAGCGGTCGAAGCTCGGCATGCTTCGCAGGCTCACACGGAGTAGACGCCGGGTCAACAAGTCGTGTGCGAGGGATTGACGGGCTTGCTGACGGGCAGTCTCATAAGACGAGTGAGTCACCCCGGGTAACCCTGATCCACGACGAGGTGGGACGGTCATGACGACCCTGACGGACACCGACGCGCTCGACGGACTGCGCGACGCACTCGGCCTGCTCAAGGACCGGGAGCAGGTGGCCCAGCGACTGCTCGACTCGTCCGCCAAGCACTCCTTCGACCCGGACAAGGAGCTGGACTGGGACGCGCCCTTCGAGGAGGGCAAGTGGTTCTGGCCGCCGGAGCTGGTCTCGCTGTACGGCACGCCGATGTGGAAGCGGATGAGCGAGGAGCAGCGCATCCTGCTCTCCCAGCACGAGGCGGCGGCCCTCGCCTCGCTCGGCATCTGGTTCGAGCTGATCCTGATGCAGCTGCTGGTCCGGCACATCTACGACAAGGCGGCGACGAGCGCGCACGTGCGCTACGCGCTCACCGAGATCGAGGACGAGTGCCGGCACTCCAAGATGTTCGCCCGGGTGATCAACCGCGGCGACACCCCCTGGTACCCGGTGAGCCCGATCCACCACAACCTGGGCCGCCTGTTCAAGACGATCTCCACCACCCCCGGCTCCTTCACCGCCACGCTGCTCGGCGAGGAGGTCCTGGACTGGATGCAGCGCCTCACCTTCCCCGACGAGCGCGTCCAGCCGCTCATCCGGGGCGTCACGCGCATCCACGTCGTGGAGGAGGCCCGCCACGTCCGCTACGCCCGCGAGGAACTCCGCCGCCAGATGGTGACCGCCCCGAGGTGGTCCCAGGAATTCACCCGCCTCACCTCCGGCGAATTCGCCCGCGTCTTCTCGGTCGCCTTCGTCAACCCCGAGGTCTACACGAACGTCGGCCTGAACAAACGGGAGGCCATGGCCCAGGTCAAGGCCAGCGCACATCGGCGGGAGGTCATGCAGACGGGAGCGAAGCGTCTCACGGACTTCCTGGACGACATAGGGGTCCTACGCGGAGTAGGCCGCCGCCTGTGGAGGTCGTCGGGCCTTTTGGCCTAGGACGCGGCAAACACCCTCAGGGGCGCGGGGCTGTGTCGATATGCGGCTCCGCCGCGTGGGCGCGAAAGCCACAGCGCACCCGCAGCCGGACGCGACCAGCAACCCCCACGGCGATTACCCTGCAACACATGACCGCCGCCCCCGCCTACCGGCGACTAAGCGTCGAGGAACGCCGCCACCAGCTCCTCACCGCCGCGCTCTCCCTCTTCGCCCACCACGCCCCGGAGGAGATCTCCCTCGACGACGTGGCAGAAGCGGCCGGAGTCTCCCGCCCCTTGGTCTACCGATACTTCCCCGGCGGCAAGCAACAGCTCTACGAGGCCGCCCTCCGCTCCGCCGCCGACGAACTCCAGCACTGCTTCGACGAGCCGCACGAGGGCCCCCTCCTCCCCCGCCTCGCCCGCGCCCTGGACCGCTACCTCGCCTTCGTCGACCAGCACGACACCGGCTTCAGCGCCCTGCTCCAGGGCGGCAGCGTCGTCGAGACCTCCCGTACGACCGCGATCGTCGACGGCGTACGCCGCGCCGCCGCCGAGCACATCCTCAGCCACCTCGGGGTCCCCGACCCCGGCCCCCGGCTGCGCATGACCATCCGCATGTGGATCACCGCCGTGGAGGCGGCGTCCCTCATCTGGCTCGACGAGGACAAGCAGCCGCCGATGGACGAGCTGCGGGACTGGCTGGTGGAGCAGTTCGTCGCCGTCCTGGAGGTCACGGCCCGGCGCGACACCCAGACGGAGACGCTGCTGCGGGCACTGGCCGCGGATCTCTGAGCCACGAGGAACGGGACACTGCTGCCGTGAAGAGCGAAGACACCCCCTTCGAGGGCGGGCCCATGGACGGCCGCGTCCTGCCCGTCCTCCTGGGCATCACCGGGCACCCGCCCAAGACGTACCGCATCCCCGTCCCGGCCCCCGACGGCGGCCCGCCCACCGTGCTGGTCTACGTACGGACACCGCGCGGACGCGGCGGGCGTACCGGGCTGACCCGCGGCTGGAAGTACGTCTACGCCCCCGAGGGCGCGCCGCCGAGCCGGCTGAAGTGGCCGTGGTCGCGGCCCGCCGCCGATCCAGACGCCACGCCGAAGGGCAAGCCGGACGACGCGGACGGGTGACCGGGTTGCGCCGAACCGCGCACACTCGGCGCGCGGGACGCGCGGGACCGTCTGATGCTCGCGATGCGGAGCGGAGGGGCCGCCCCGCATCGGAGGTGACGTCGTGTCAGGAATGCTTCTGCGTCTGGTGTGTACGGCGGCGGTGGCGGCCGGGACCGTCCTCGCACCCGTGCCCGCGGCGGCGGCGCCCGAGCCGCCCGCGCCCGGTGAGCGGCCCGCCACCAAACTGCTGACGGACCTTCAGAAGCTGTACCGGGCGGCGGAGAAGGCCACCGAGACCTACAACGCGACCGAGGAGCGGCTGAAGAAGCAGCGCGCCCTGACCCAGCGGCTGGAGCGTGCTCTCGCCCGCACCCGGACCTCCCTGCACGACAGCCGGGGCGAGGCCGGGCGGCTGGCCCGTCAGCAGTACCAGAGCCGCAGCGACCTCTCCCCCTACCTGAGGTTGCTCCTCGCCCGCGACGCGCAGGCGGCCCTCGACCAGGGGCAGGTGATCGGGCAGCTGGCCCGGCAGCGGTCCCGGACGGTGGGCCGGCTGACCGGCGCGGAGAAGAAGGCCGACGCCCTGGCCCGCCGGGCACGCAAGGCGCTCGACGCGCAACTCGCCCTCGCCGAGCGGCGCAAGAAGGAACGCGACGAGGTGCGCGAGCGGCTGCACGAGGTGGAGGAGCTGCTCGCCTCCCTCAGCGCGGAGCAGCTGGCCGCGCTGGCCGAGCTGGAGCGCACCGAGGTCGCCGAGGAACAGCGGAAGCTGGTGACCTCCGGCGCGCTGCCCGCCCCGGGCGCGCCCTCCGCGCCGTCCGCGGCCGGCGACCGGGCGGTGCGCTATGCCGTCGAGCAGATCGGGAAGCCGTACGAGTGGGGCGCGGAGGGCCCGAGGACGTACGACTGCTCCGGGCTGACGTCCGAGGCGTGGAACGCGGCCGGGACGCCCGTCCCCCGCACCAGCCAGGAGCAGTGGGCCCGCCTGAAGCGCATCCCGCTGAAGCAGCTGCGCCCCGGGGACCTGGTCCTGTACTTCCCCGAGGCCACCCATGTCGCCCTCTACCTCGGCGACGGCAAGGTGATCCAGGCCCCCCGCCCGGGCGCGAGGATCAAGGTCTCCCCCCTCGCCGCCAACCCCGTCCTGGGCGCCGTACGCCCCGACCCGGCCGGGAAGCCCCTGCGGCACTACGAGCCGCCGGAGCTCCCCGAGGGGGCCACGGAAGGATCGGATCTGGGCTACGCGCCCGCGGCCCCGGAGACCTCCATCAGGTAGCCCTCGGTCTTCTGCGGGTCGTAGAAGAAGTTCTCGAAGTCCGCCGGGTTGTCGAAGCCGTTGGCGAAGCGGTCGGCGACCGGCTGGAGCTGGCCCGCCGCGCCGATGAGGTTGAGGATGTGCTCGGGCGGCGGGGCGAGCATGGCGTTGGTCCACTTGGTGACGTGCTGGGCGGTGTCCCAGTAGCGGTCGAAGGTGGACTGCATCCACTCCTCGTCGAACGGCTTGTCGCCGTGCTCCAGGATCGAGGCGAGGTACGAAGCCGCGCACTTGGAGGCGGAGTTGGAGCCCTGGCCGGTGATCGGGTCGTTGGCGACGACCACGTCGGCGACGCCGAGGACCAGCCCGCCGCCGGGGAGGCGGCCGATGGGGTTGCGGACGGTCGGGGCGTAGCGGCCGGCGAGGGTGCCGCCGGCGTCGGTCAGTTCGACCTTGGTGGCCCGCGCGTACTCCCAGGGGAGGTACTTCTCCATGAGTTCCAGGGTCAGGGAGAGGTGCTCCGAGGGGTCCTTGACGTCCTTGAAGACGTCCAGCGGGCCGCCGGGTATGCCCTCCCAGAACAGGATGTCGGCGCGGCCGGAGGTGGTGAGCGTCGGCATGACGAACAGCTCGCCGACGCCGGGCACCAGATTGCAGCGGACCGCCTCGGTGTCCGGGTGCTCCGGGCGCGGGCCGAGGCCGTGGACGTAGGCGACGGCGAGGGCGCGCTGCGGCTCGCTGTACGGGGAGCGCTCCGGGTCGCGGGCGAACATCTGCACCAGCTCGCCCTTGCCCGCCGAGACGAGCACCAGGTCGTAGGTGCGGGAGAAGTAGTCGAGGTCGCCGACCGCCGCGCCGTGGATGACCAGCTGGCCGCCGCGCTGGGCGAAGGTCTCCATCCAGCCGGCCATCTTCACCCGCTGGTCGACGGACTGGGCGTACCCGTCGAGGTGCCCCAGCCAGTCGATGGCCCGCTGCGTCTGGCCCTGCTCCCAGGAGCCGGGGGCCGCGACCGAGACGCCAAGTCCTTCGATCTTCGGGGCCTGGGACTCCCAGAAGTTCAGCTGGAGATCGCGCTCGTGCTGCAGGGCCGTGTGGAACATGCACTGCGTCGACATCACCCTGCCGGTACGGATCTCGTCCGCGGTCCGGTTGGACATCAGGGTGACCTCGTACCCGTGCGACTGGAGGCCGAGGGCGAGCTGGAGTCCGGACTGGCCGGCTCCGACGACGAGTATCTTCCGCATGCGTTGGGTGTCTCCTACTCGGGGGTTTCGTCGAGCGCGTGGCCCACGAGGGACAGAAGGGTCTCGATGACCGAGATCCGGCGGCGCGCATCCATGATCATGACAGGTATGTGCGCGGGGATCGTCAACGCCTCCCGCACGTCCTCCGGTTCGAACAGCTCGCTGCCGTCGAAGTGGTTGACGGCGACGACGTACGGCAGTCCGCAGCTCTCGAAGTAGTCCAGCGCCGGGAAGCAGTCCTTGAGGCGGCGGGTGTCGGCCATGACGACGGCGCCGATCGCGCCGCGCACCAGGTCGTCCCACATGAACCAGAACCGCTGCTGACCGGGCGTGCCGAACAGGTACAGCACCAGGTCGTCGTCGAGCGTGATGCGGCCGAAGTCCATCGCCACGGTGGTGGTGAGCTTGTCCGGCGTGGCGGTGAGGTCGTCGGTGTCCTCGCTCGCCTGGGTCATCAGCGCCTCGGTCTGCAGCGGCGTGATCTCCGAGACGGCGGTGACCAGGGTGGTCTTGCCGACGCCGAAGCCGCCCGCGACCACGATCTTGGTGGCGATCGGTGCGCGGGTGCGGTCCGTCTGCCAGGGCTGCATCGGCTCGTCGGGCTCGGCGGCGAGCGGGGAGACGCCTCTTGCGGCGTCGGAGACGTCAGAGACGGCGGAGTCCACTGAGCACCCTTTCCAGCAGAGCGCGGTCCGGCCGGCCCGTGCCGTGGCCGGTTCCGGTGCCGTACACACGGATCTTTCCCTGGTCCGCGAGGTCGCTGAGCAGCACGCGGACCACGCCGAGCGGCATCTTCAGCAGCGCGGCGATCTCGGCCACCGTACGCATACGGCGGCACAGTTCGACGATGGCCCGCATCTCCGGCATGATCGCCGACTTCAGCGAGCCGTTCGTCAGCTCCCGGCGTTCCTCGGCGCCCTCCAGCGCGGCCGTGCTGCCGACGAACGTCTCGACGAGCAGGACGTGCCCGAAGCGGGTACGGCCGCCGGTGAGGGAGTACGGGCGGACCCGGGCGGGTTTGCGGTCGGCGCCGCGGACGGGGAGGTGTTTCCTGGACGTACTGCTCATCGGGTACTCCCGGTGGACTCGTTCTCCAGGGACTTGCGCAGCTCGCTGCGGAGTTCGGGCGTGAGGACATGGCCGGCGCGGCCGACGAACAGGGCCATGTGGTACGCCACCACGCTCATGTCGCAGTCCGCGGAGCCGTGCACGCCGAGCAGCGAGCCGTCGCTGATCGACATGACGAACAGGCTGCCCTCGTCCATCGCGACCATGCTGTGCTTGACCGCGCCGAAGTCCATCAGCCGGGCGGCGCCGACGGTGAGGCTGCCGATGCCGGAGACGACGGTGGCCAGGTCGGCGGCGGAGCCGCGGGGGCCGGTGCGGTGCTGGGTGCGGGACTGCCGGGCCTGGTCGAGGTGACCGGCGTCGGAGGAGAGGAGCAGCAGGCCGTCGGAGGAGACCACCGCGACGGAGAGGATGCCGGGCACCTCCTCGACCAGGTTGGTCAGCAGCCAGTGCAGATTGCGGGCCTCACTGCTCAGTCCGAAGGTACTGGGCGCGGTCAACTGCTTGCCTCCTCGACGGTGCCCCCCGTGGCTTCTTCGGATGTGCCTGGTGTCGCTGTGGTCCGGTCCGGCCGCTGGTGCCGGCCGGTCTTCTCGGCGATCTCCGCCTCGACGTCCTTCCGACCGGCCTCCGCGCCGCGCCGGAATCCGCCGAGCCGCCGGCGCAGCGCCTCGGCGTCCACACCGCCGGTGCGCGGCCGCGGCACGGCGGCGGGCGCGGTGATCTTCGGCGTCCGCTTGGGCAGCCCCTTGGCGGTGACGGCGTCTTCCTCACCGCCGCCGTCCTGGGCCCCGTCGGGCACACGCGAGTGTTCGGTGTCGTCCTCGGCACCGGACACGGGCCGCGTCGGCAACCCGGGCCGTGCAAAGTCGCCGGGGGCGGTCCAGGTGCCGGTGACGGACCCGGTCTCGTCATCGGGCGCCCGCTCACCGGCCGGCCTCACCGGTGCGTCGGGGGTGGTCCACTCGCCGGTACCGGAGTGAGTGCCGGCAACGGGTTCGACGTCCTCGCCGGCCGCCGCGTCTCCACCGTCCGGCGCGTGCGGGTCGGCCGCCTGGTCAGGGGCCGGCTCCGCCGCGGACGGCAGCAGCAACTCCATGGTGGTCTCGGCGGGCCGCTCGGCCGGGGGCTCGGTGGACTCCGTGGACCCGGTGGGCCCGGTGCGCCCGGTGGACTCCGTCGGCCCGGCGGGCGCGGCGGCCCCGGTGGGCTCGCTCACCGCACGTTCGGCGGTGTTCCCCGCGAACTCCCCGCTCTGCTCGGCCCCCGCGGGCTCCGCGGACTCCCCAGCCTCCGTGGCGGACTCGCTCGCCGCGCCCTCGGGCGTGCTCCCCGTGAGCTCTTCGCTCCGCTCGGCCTCCGTGGCGGACTTGCGCGCCGCTCTGTCGGCCGGGCTCCCCGCCAGCTCCCCGCTCCGCTCAGCCCCCGCGGGCTCCCCTGCGAGGCCCGCCGCACGGCTGTCCGTCGGCTTCGTGGCGCCGTCGCCCTCGCCCGGCTCCCGTCGCTCCTCCGACTCCCGGCGGCGTACGGCCTTCTCCGCGAGGGCGACCAGGCGGTCGCCGTGCTCCGTGCGGCCGTGGAGGACGTTGGAGTTGGCCTCGGCGTCGGCGCCGGGGAGGCTGAAGGTGTGGGTGGTGCCGGAGACGGGCCCGGAGGTGGGGCCCGCGACGGCGGCGCCGTCGGCGAGCAGCGCCTTGGGGAGGACCACGACCGCGGCCACGCCCCCCTGCTTCTGCGCCCGCAGCTGCACCCGCACCCCGTGCCGCTGGGCGAGCCGCGCCACGACGTACAGCCCGAGCCCGAGACCGTCCTCGCCCTCCGCGTCGTACCCGGCCTCCGGGTCGAACTCGGACAGCCGGGCGTTGAGCCGCTCCAGCCGCTCGGCGGTCATGCCGATGCCCTCGTCCTGCACGGAGAGCATGACCTCGCCGTTCTCCAGCAGCCAGCCGGACACCTCGACGGGCAGGTCCGGCGGCGAGAAGGACGTGGCGTTCTCGAGGAGTTCGGCCAGCAGATGGGACAGGTCGTCCGCCGCGAACCCGGCGATGTGCGCGTGCGGCGGCAGCGCCGCGATCCGCACCCGCTCGTACCGTTCGATCTCGCTGACCGCGGCCCGCGCGACATCCACCAGCGGTACGGGCCCGGCCGTGTGCTGGACGTGCTCGGCACCGGCGAGGACGAGGAGGTTCTCGCTGTGCCGGCGCATCACGGTGGCGAAGTGGTCGAGCTTGAAGAGGGTGGCGAGCCGGTCGGGGTCCTGCTCGCGCTCCTCCAGGCCCTCGATGACGGCGAGTTGCCGCTCCACCAGGCCGAGTGTGCGCAGCGCCAGATTGACGAAGGTGCCGCCGATGCTCTCCTTCAGCCGCTCCAGCTGGGCGGCGGACTCGGCGAGTTCCGCGCGCAGTTCCTCGCGGGCGTCGGCCATCTTCTGCCGCTGGCCCACGAGATGCTTGCGATCGGCCTCCAGCGTGGCGATCCGCTCGGCCAGCCCGGCCGCGTGCGCGTGCAGCGCGTTCACGGAGCGGACGACCTGCGCGAACTCGTCGTTGCGGCCGGTGAAGACGACCGGCTCCTGGCTCGCGGGGTCCTCGGCCTCGGCGAGCCGTGCGGACCCCCGGCGCAGCACCGACAGCGGGCGGGTCAGGGTGCGCGCCATCGCCGTGGCGATACCGACGGCGAGCAGCATCAGCGCGCCGAGGATCGCGACGCGGATCTCCAGCGCGGTGACGTCGTCGTCCCGCAGCTGCGCGAGGTCCTTGCTGCGCTGCTCGAACAGCGCCGACTCCACGCCGCGCATCATGTCGATGCGCGCGGTGAGCGCGGCCCTCAGCTTCCGGGTGTCGGTGCCGAGCTCGGCGTCGGAGAGGGCCGGCTCGTCGGTGAGCCGGGCCAGGTACTTCTCGGCGGAGTTGACCTCGGGCCCGGTCACGGTGGAGTCGTACGACGTCCGGGCGGCCTGGGGCGCGGTGTCGCGGAAGTCGGCGAGGGCCGCGTCCGAGCGCAGCCGGGCCTGGAGCGCGGCGGCGGTGAGCGCGTCGCGCCGCTTGGTGTCGGCGGCGGACGAGCCGGTGGACGTGGACGGCAGCCCGGTGATCGGGTCGATCACGGTCTCGGTGCTGCGCGGCACGCTGAGCGCGGCGAGGAGCAGCCCCCGGGTGGCGGCGGCCTGCTGGACGGCCGAGTCCAGCTCGGCGAGCGCGTAGGCGCCCGAGCCCGCGCGGGGCGGCGTCTTCTCCGCGAGCCGCTCGGCGAGCCGGTGCAGTTCGTTGATCGCGGCCGAGTAGGCCTGGTGCGCCTCCAGGGCGCTGTCCTTGCCGGTGAGCGCGGCCCGGCGGACGGCGGCGATGGCGTCGAGGTCGTCGCGCAGCTCGTCGGAGGCCTCGGTGCCGGCGCGCAGTTCCTCGACCTGCCGGTCGACGCGCGCGCTGTGCTCCTCGGACGGCGCCTTGGACTTGGGGCGGCCCGCGGCGATGAAGGAGGTGACCTCGTCCCGCTCGTCGGCGAGGGAGTGGGCGAGGCTGAGGGCGTCCTGGGTCTGCTCGGAGAGCGTCACCAGCTCCTGGGCGTCACTGAGTTGCCCGGAGGCCGTGAGCAGGGAGGGCGTGCCCGCACCGGCGATCGCGGCGGCCACCACGGCGACGGCCACGATGAGCCGGTTGCGTACGCGGGTGGGGCGGCCCCTGCCGACGGTGGGCGTCTGCTCCGTGTCCCCCGCGGGGGGCGTCTGCTTGCCTGTGCGACGAGGCCGCGACTTCTGCACCGGTGCTCGCATTCCTGACTCGTGTACCCGTGGGCCCGGGTGACGCTCCGTCAACGGGCGCGGACGCCTTCCCCGAGCCGTCGACCGTGCTCGGGCCGTTCAGGCGCCCCCATCGCTCCCCGACCCTCCCAGTGCCAGTGGGCAGTGGATGCGCATCACCTGACCCGCCACTCGAAGGAGTGAACATCGGACGTGAGTTGGGGAGCAAGTTCCGCTGTCCTGTGCAGCGGCCTTGCGCGGCACGCCGGTTGGACGTCCGCGGCGGGCGGTGGCAGTATTCGCCGCCACGCCTTCCCGGAGTACAGCATTCCGCCCCAAATCCGGCGGCTGACCTGCGCGGCCGCGGGGATCCTGCGACGATTGCCAGCCCCTTGCGACCCTTGTGAAGGGGTCGTGCAGACTGGCCGGATGCGAACGGAGCTTGTATCGGAGCCGGGTGATGCGGACCGCCCCAACGAGGACTTCGCGAGCGTCGGACTTCCGGCGTCAGGACTGGGCGGTTCGCTCGTCGTGCTGGACGGGGTCACGCCGCCGAAGGACGGGACGGGCTGTCTGCATGCGGTGCCCTGGTTCACCGCGCGCCTCGGCGGGGCGCTGGCCGAACTGACCGTTTCGCTCCCGGACGTCCCCCTGGCCGATCTGCTCTCCCGCGCCATCGCCAGGACCGCCGAGGCCCACGCCGACAGCTGTGACCTTTCTCACCCCCGGACGCCCCAGGCAACGGTCGTGCTGGCCCGCTGGTCACCGGCCGCGGTGGAGTACCTGGTCCTGTCCGACTCGGCCCTGCTGGTCGAGTCCCCCACCGGCGCGGTCACGGCCCTGCTCGACGACCGGCTCTCCCTCCTGCCCCGCTCGGCCCTCGCCACGGACGCCCTGGTGGACACCACGCTCCGCAACAAGGAGGGCGGCTTCTTCACGGCCGCCGCGGACCCCTCGGTGGCGTCCCGCGCGATCACCGGCTCCCTCCCCCGCGAGGAGGTCCGCACCCTCCTGGCCCTGACCGACGGCGCGACCCGCTGGGTGGACCGCTTCAGCGAGGGCGACTGGTGCGACTGCCTCACCTTCGTCCGCAAGGAGGGCGCCCAGGCCCTGGTGGACCGCGTACGGGAACTGGAGCGAGCGGACACGGACAGGCTCGTACTCGGCCGCAGCAAGAAGCACGACGACGCGACGGTGGTGTACGTGGAGCTGTGAACGGTCCTGTGCGTGGACCTGTGAGCACGGGGCACGGCAGCCGACCCAGGGGCGCGGGGAACTGCGCGACCAGCTCCCACAACCCGCAGCCCGCACACCACCCGAGCCCCCACCCCCTACCCGGCTACTTCTCCATGCTCCGGTTCAGCTGCCCCAGCAACCGCGCCAACTCGATCACCTCACCCGCATCCCAGTCCGCCAGCCGCCCCGCATACCGCGCCCGCCGCGCCTCCCGCACCCGGCGCACCCTCTCCTGCCCCTCCTGGGTGAGCGCGACCAGCCACGCCCGCCCGTCCGCCGGATCCGGCTCCCGCGCGACCAGCCCCAACTCCTCCAGCGCCCGCAGCTGACGCGACATCGTCGCCTTCCCCACCCCGATATAGGCGGCCAGCTCCGTCGCCCGCTGCCGCCCGCATTCATCCAAGCGGACGAGCAGCCCGTACGCCGCCGACTCCAGGTCCGGGTGGACCTCCCGGGCCATCTCCCCCTGGTTGGCCCGGGCACGCCGCAGCAGGACCGTCAACTCCCGTTCCAGGGCGAGGAACCCGGGCTGGTCCACACCGCTCTCGGGCGCCGGGGTCGCGGCACGCTCTCCGCCGCTGTTTCCGTCTTCCTGCACGTCAGCCCCTGCCTAGGTTTTCCCGGTCCTGAAAGTTTCCGCCAAGTGGCGACGTCGCCCCTGCTCCGTAAGTATTTCGCAGGCGTAGACCAACGGCAGCTTCCGGGCCCGGCTGCCCCCCTCACGGTCTGCTTCCCCCACCCCTCTCGGAGGTACTTCATGCCCATACGCGGATCCGGCCGCTCCGCTTTACTCGCCGCCCTGACGGCCGTCGTCGCGGCCCTGCTCGCCGTCCTCTCCCTCCCCCACATGGCCGCCGGGGCCGAGTCCCCGCCCGCCGTCCCGCCCCGCGGCTCCGCGCACATGGGCATGGGCGTCGTCGCCCACGACGGCCGCGGCGGTCTGCCCGCCGGACGCGCCGCCCAGACCGAGGGCGTGGACGTCTCCAGCCACCAGGGCAAGGTGGCCTGGCCGACCCTGTGGAACAGCGGCGTCCGCTGGGCCTACGCCAAGGCCTCGGAGGGCACCTACTACACCAACCCCTACTTCTCCCAGCAGTACGGCGGCTCGTACGACGTCGGCATGATCCACGGCGCGTACCACTTCGCCACCCCCGACACCTCCAGCGGCACCACCCAGGCGAACTACTTCGTCGACCACGGCGGCGGCTGGTCCGCCGACGGCCGCACCCTGCCCGGCGCGCTCGACATCGAGTGGAACCCGTACGGGGACGCCTGCTACGGCAAGTCGCCGAGCGCGATGGTGACCTGGATCCGCGACTTCCTGAACCAGTACCGGGCGCGCACCGGCCGCAACGCGGTGCTCTACACGGCGACGAGCTGGTGGAAGCAGTGCACCGGCAACTACGCCGGCTTCGCCGCGACCACTCCCCTGTGGATCGCCCGGTACGCCTCCAGTGCGGGCGAGCTGCCCGCGGGCTGGAGCTCCTACACGATGTGGCAGTACACCTCGACCGGCCCGACGGTCGGGGACCACGACAAGTTCAACGGCACCCTCGACCAGCTGCGCGGGCTGGCCCTGGGCAGCTGATCACGGCACGACGGGTCGGCGAAGGCCCGGGCCTCCCTCACGGGACCCGGGCCTTCCCTCATCCGGCCGCCTCCGTCACGCGGCGACCGGAACCTCCAGCCCCGCCGGGCTCAGGGCCAGCTCGAGGACCTGCCGGACGTCGGTGACGGTGTGGACGTCGAGCTTGTCCAGCACCTCGGCCGGGACGTCGTCCAGGTCGGGCTCGTTGCGCTTGGGGATGATCACCGTGGTGATGCCCGCCCGGTGCGCGGCGAGCAGCTTCTGCTTCACCCCGCCGATCGGCAGCACCCGCCCGGTCAGCGAGACCTCGCCGGTCATCGCCACATCCGTACGGACCAGCCGGCCCGACAGCAGCGAGGCCAGCGCGGTGGTCATCGTGATGCCGGCGCTCGGGCCGTCCTTGGGGACCGCGCCCGCCGGGAAGTGGATGTGCACGCCCCGGTCCTTCAGGTCGCCCACGGGCAGCTCCAGTTCGGCGCCGTGGCTGCGCAGGAAGCTCAGCGCGATCTGCGCGGACTCCTTCATCACGTCGCCCAGTTGCCCGGTCAGCGTCAGCCCCGCCGCGCCCGTCTCCGGGTCGGCCAGGGACGCCTCCACGTAGAGCACGTCACCGCCCGCGCCGGTCACCGCGAGCCCGGTGGCCACCCCGGGGACGGACGTACGCCGCTCCGCCGGGTCCTGAGCGGACTCGGGCACATGGTGCGGACGCCCGATCAGCCCGCGCAGGTCGCCCTCGGTGACCGTGAACGGCAGTTCCCGCTCGCCCAGTTCGTGCTGGGCGGCCACCTTGCGCAGCAGCCGCGCGATGGACCGCTCCAGGTTGCGTACGCCCGCCTCGCGCGTGTACTCCCCGGCGAGCTTGCGCAGCGCGCCCTCCTCCAGGGTGACCTCGTCCGTGCCGAGCCCGGCGCGTTCCAGCTGGCGCGGGAGCAGGTGGTCCCGCCCGATGACGACCTTCTCGTCCTCGGTGTAGCCGTCCAGGCGGACGATCTCCATACGGTCCGCCAGGGCCTCCGGGATGGCCTCCAGGACGTTGGCGGTGGCGAGGAAGACCACGTCGCTCAGGTCCAGTTCGACCTCCAGGTAGTGGTCCCGGAAGGTGTGGTTCTGCGCGGGGTCGAGCACCTCCAGCAGGGCGGCGGCCGGGTCGCCCCGGAAGTCGGAGCCCACCTTGTCGATCTCGTCGAGCAGGACCACCGGGTTCATCGACCCGGCCTCCTTGACGGCCCGCACGATCCGGCCGGGCAGCGCGCCGACGTACGTACGCCGGTGGCCGCGGATCTCGGCCTCGTCGCGCACACCGCCGAGGGCGACGCGGACGAACTTGCGGCCCATCGCGTGGGCGACGGACTCGCCGAGCGAGGTCTTGCCGACGCCGGGCGGTCCGACCAGGGCGAGCACCGCGCCGCCGCGCCGCCCGCCGACGACGCCGAGCCCGCGCTCGCCGCGCCGCTTGCGCACGGCCAGGTACTCGATGATCCGTTCCTTGACGTCCTGGAGGCCCGCGTGCTCGGCGTCCAGCACCTCCTGGGCGCCCCGGATGTCGTAGGAGTCCTCGGTCCGCTCGTTCCACGGCATCTCCAGGACCGTGTCGAGCCAGGTGCGGATCCAGGAGCCCTCCGGGGACTGGTCGGAGGCCCGCTCCAGCTTGTCGACCTCCTTGAGCGCGGCCTCGCGGACCTTCTCCGGCAGGTCGGCGGCCTCGACGCGGGCCCGGTAGTCGTCGGACTCCTCGCCGTCCTTCTCGCCGTTGAGCTCGCGCAGCTCCTTGCGGACGGCTTCCAGCTGACGGCGCAGCAGGAACTCGCGCTGCTGCTTGTCGACGCCCTCCTGGACGTCCTTGGCGATGGACTCGGCGACGTCCTGCTCGGCGAGGTGGTCGCGCAGCTGCTGCGTGGCGAGCCTCAGCCGGGCGACCGGATCGGTGGTCTCCAGGAGGGCCACCTTCTGCTCGGTGGTCAGGAACGGCGAGTAGCCGGAGTTGTCGGCGAGCGCGGAGACGTCGTCGATGGCCTGGACGCGGTCGACGACCTGCCAGGCGCCGCGCTTGCGCAGCCAGGCGGTGGCGAGGGCCTTGTACTCCTTGACCAGTTCGGTCACGTGTCCCGGCAGCGGGTCCGGCACGGTCTCCTCGATCCGGGTCCCCTCCACCCACAGCGCCGCCCCCGGCCCGGTCGTCCCCGCGCCGATCCGCACCCGGTCCCGGCCGCGGATCAGGGCGCCGGGATCCCCGTCGGCCAGCCTGCCGACCTGCTCGACCGTGCCCAGGACGCCGGTGCCGGCGTAGGTCCCGTCGACGCGTGGCACCAGCAGCACCCGTGGCTTTCCGGGCTCGTTGCGGGCGGCGGCCTGCGCGGCCTCCACCGCGGCGCGCACCTCGGAGTCGCTCAGGTCCAGCGGGACCACCATCCCGGGCAGCACGACCTCGTCGTCGAGCGGCAGCACAGGCAGGGCGAGCGGTGTGGACTCAGCAGCCATGATCTCCCCTTCGGCAGTCAAGTTGAGCTATGCCGACTCAATGCTCGTGAGCCACTGAATGTTCCCCAAGCTCTGTTCGCTCTGAGCGATCACTGAGCCGCGAGGGCCCTGCCAAGATGAACGGATGTCCGCGTACGACATTCCCGATGCACCCGAAGTCCTGGACCGCCGCGAGGGCCCGTACGGCGAGGTCGTGCTGCGCCGGCACGGCGGCCTGCTCCAGATCATCGCGAACGGCTGCTTCCTGATGGACACCTCCGACGGCCGCTCCGAGCGGCGGCTCGTCGACGCCGCCCTCGCCGCGCTGGACGCCGCCGACGCGGGC
>NZ_JAOCQE010000095.1 GCF_025290915.1 Streptomyces sp. 15-116A
CGGCGGCCCCGCCACGCCGCCGAGGCCCGACGGACGCGCGCCCGCCGTGCCGCCCCGCACCTCGGCGAACCAGAACCGCTCCGGCGGCAAGGGCAAGCGGCGGACGGGGACGTTCCTCGCGGGTGCCGTGGGCGTGCTGGTGGTGATCGCCGCCGCGTTCTACGTGACCGGGGGCGACGACGACAAGAAGGCGAACGGCACCGACCGGTCCCCGTCGCCGACCGTCACCACCGACGCCAACCTGCCCGCGGGCGTCAAGTGCAGCGGCGACAGCTGCACCGGCAAGGACGCCGAGGCCATGGGGTGCAGCGGCGACCTGGTGACCACGGCGGCGACGGCCACCGTGGGTGCCACCACCGTCGAGGTCCGCTACAGCGAGACCTGCGGCGCCGCGTGGGGCCGTATCACGCAGGCCGCGGAGGGGGACAAGGTCGAGATCACCGCGGGCAAGGCGAAGGAGAGCGACACCATCACCGAGGCCGGTGACACGGTGACGTACACCGCGATGGTGGCGGTCGAGAGCGAGTCCGGCGCCAAGGCCTGCGCGGTCCTCGCCTCCGGCGAGGAGGGCTGCACGGAGTGAGCCCGTCCCGGGGCACGGTGTCTCACCTGCGCCCGGGACGGATTCGTGCGGGATCGGTGAGGACAGGCATGGGCCGCCGGAAGGCGGGCACGCGAGAAGTACCCCCACGGGAGTCCGGCACGATCGGTCCCCGACGGCGGCCGCCCTTGTCCCCCCTCTCCCGGACGGGCGGCCGCCTCTTCGTGTGCCGGTCCGTGCGCCCGGCCGGGTACCTCTCGGTCACTCTGTGGGGCGGGCCACAGGGAGCCCGGACATCCGCCGTCCTGGATGCGCGATAGCCTGACCGCTGGATGGATCTCTTGATACCAAGAGATCGATCAAACGTAGCGGGGCAGGGACGCCCCACCGCCAGCTGTCATACGGAGAACGCCATGACCCGCACTCCCGTGAACGTCACCGTCACCGGCGCGGCCGGCCAGATCGGTTACGCCCTGCTCTTCCGCATCGCCTCCGGCCAGCTGCTCGGCGCGGACGTGCCGGTCAAGCTGCGCCTGCTGGAGATCACCCCGGCGCTCAAGGCGGCCGAGGGCACGGCCATGGAGCTGGACGACTGCGCGTTCCCGCTGCTCCAGGGCATCGACATCACCGACGACCCGAACGTGGCCTTCGACGGCGCCAACGTCGCCCTGCTCGTGGGCGCCCGCCCGCGCACCAAGGGCATGGAGCGCGGCGACCTGCTCGAGGCCAACGGCGGCATCTTCAAGCCGCAGGGCCAGGCCATCAACGCCCACGCCGCGGACGACATCCGCGTCCTGGTCGTCGGCAACCCGGCCAACACCAACGCACTGATCGCGCAGGCCGCGGCGCCGGACGTACCGGCCGAGCGCTTCACCGCGATGACCCGTCTGGACCACAACCGCGCCCTGACCCAGCTGTCGAAGAAGACCGGCGTCGCGGTCTCCGAGATCAAGAAGCTGACGATCTGGGGCAACCACTCCGCGACCCAGTACCCGGACATCTTCCACGCCACGGTCGCCGGCAAGAACGCCGCCGAGGTGGTCAACGACGAGAAGTGGCTCGCCGAGGACTTCATCCCGACCGTCGCCAAGCGCGGCGCCGCGATCATCGAGGCCCGCGGTGCCTCCTCGGCCGCCTCCGCCGCCAACGCCGCGATCGACCACATCTACTCGTGGGTCAACGGCACCCCCGAGGGCGACTGGGTCTCCATGGGCATCCCGTCCGACGGCTCCTACGGCGTCCCCGAGGGCCTGATCTCGTCCTTCCCGGTCACCTGCAAGGACGGCAAGTACGAGATCGTCCAGGGCCTGGAGATCAACGAGTTCTCCCGCACGCGCATCGACGCGTCCGTGAAGGAGCTGGAGGAGGAGCGCGAGGCGGTCCGCGGCCTCGGCCTCATCTGATCCGACGCGCTCCGCACTTCGGGCCCCACACCGGTTCGCCGGGGTGGGGCCCGTCGCGTCACGCCCGCGGATGCACGGGTTTGGCCAGAGGTTGGCGGAGATCACAGAGGCCCGTGCTTGACATTCCGGTTTCCTTGCGTCTCGCCGCTCCCTTATGCTGATGGGCCATCAATTCGCCTGTCACAAGAGCCGCTTGCGCATCGGGGGACCTCGTCAGTGAGCACCGCACACGTGCCGCAGCAACCGCATCACTTGCCGGACGCCACGCAGGCGCCGGGCGAGCCTCCGCCCACCCCGCCGCACTCCAGTGAGGCGACGCGGCTGCTGTGCGCGGGCGCGTATCTGCACCCCGGCTACCGCGACCGGGTGATCGAGGAGCTGTACGTCAACGAGCACCGGCTCGTGGCGCCCTCCCTCGGCTTCGACGCCGCCCGCGTCCTCGCGCACGCACTGCGCGCCCGGCGGCAGGAGCTGCTGTGGGCCGCCGCGATCCTCGGGCTGTGGGTGGTCGGCATGCCGCTGAGCGGCTGGCTGCTCGTGGGTCTGGTGTGGCCCAGCCTGCTCCTCGCGCTTGCTCCGTGGATCAGGGGACGGGGTGCGGGCCAGCCGCTGTACCGGGTCTTCGCCGCGTTCCTGGCCCGCTGGTGGGGCCGGGTGATGTTCGCGTTCTGGCTGTTCCTCGTCGTGGGCGTCGCCTTCGGGGCCGGTGACGACGACTCCGGATCGGCGTACGACTCCTACGACTCCTACGGCTCCTACGGCTCCTACGATTCCTACGGCTCCTCCGGTGACGTGTTCGGGTCGTCCGACGCCGGTGACGCGCTGGCTCCGTTCGCCGGTCTGTTCGCCGAGGTCGTCGAGGCGTGGCAGGCCTGGTTCGCGCTCGCCGTGCTGGTGCTCGTCGCGCTGTGCGAGGCGGCGCGGCGCGGGCAGTTCGCGCGGGTGCTCGCCGCGGAACTCTCCCCGCGGCAGTTCCCCGACGTGGCGAACGACCCCGCCGAGCAGGTGGAGGGGCTGCGCTTCCGGCGCCTGATGGGCCTCATCCGGCGGGAGCAGCACGCCCCGCTGATCATGTACAACGAGGCCGGTCCGTTCTGCGGGGCGGGAGCGCCGTACGACACCTGGGTGCTCGCGGTCGAACTCCGGCCCGACGAGGACAAGAAGCAGCAGCCGCTCAACAACCGGGCGATCCTCGACCGGATCCGGCCCATGCTCGAACAGCTCCGGATCCCGGCGGCGTACGCGGGCACGGCCGTGCGCGACCGGCTGCGGCGGCTGGAGATCGACGAGTGCGTGTTCCTGCCGGTCGAGGGGCTGACGGGGCGCGAGCAGGCGCCGTACGACCCCGAGCAGTTCGAGCAGCACCGGCTGCGGGCGGTGGAGGAGGGCGGCGAGAAGCGGCGGCACTTCCTGCGCGTGCGGGTCGGCGGCTGGGAGGAGGAGCTGGTCGTCACCGTCTACGTCCGCATCCACACCCAGGGACGCATGCTCATGCTGGAGGTCGCGCCGCATGTGCTGACGCCGGTGGTCGCCGAGTTCAAGGACGCGGACCGCACCGCGCACAAGTTCCGTACCAGCAACCTGTTCGGCAAGGCCGTCGCGGCCGTCGTGCTGGTGCCGGGTTCTGCCGGGCGGGCGCTGGTCACCCTCGGGCGGGGCGCCGTCCACGCCTGGCGGCTGCTGATCGGCGGGCAGGCGAGCGCGCTGCCCGAGGGGCCGGCGCTCTCCGTGCGGGAACTGGCCTCGGTGAACACGGGGTCCACGTTCCAGGAGATGGACGTGGCCCGGTATCTGCGGAGCGTGCAGGACCGGATCGGGCGGGGCGTGCGGCTCGCGCTGTCCGAAGCCGGGTATGAGACCGGCGAGTTCGTCCAGAAGATCGTCAACATCAGCAACGGTGCCGTGCACATCGACCGGGTCGAGGGGTCCACCTTCGCCATCGGTGAGCACGCCAGCGCCACCAGCGGCGGCCCCGGGTCGCAGAAGGGAACCGCGAGCCATGGCAAGCGATGAGCCGAACGTCCGGATCGGGGACGTCACGGGCAGCACCTTCGCCATCGGCAGCCACGCGCGCGCGGAGAGCCACCATCATGGTGGGCCCGCACAACGTGACGAGGCGGCCGAGGAGTTGCTGAAGGCGGTGCGTGAACTGCGGGCGGATCTGTCGGGTGGCCGCGTGCGGCAGACCGAGCAGACCGCGGAGCTGGACGCGGCGCTCGCCGACACGGAGGACGAGATCAGCCGCACGGGCACGGCCGACGCGGGCCGCCTGCAACGACTCCGGGACCTCCTCACCGACGCCCAGGCCCTCACGGCCCTGCTCGCCTCCGCGGGAACCGTGGCGGGGCTGCTCGGCATGTGACACGGCGGGTACACCACGGGTGAGGTGACGGAGACGAGGGGGACCTGATGGGCACGGGCAGCACCGGACCGCTGTACTGGAACGAGGAGACCCAGCGCTGGGAGGAGGGCGGGGGATCGGGGGCCGGGGGTGGTTCCGGTTCGGCTGCCGGTTCCGGTTCCGTTTCCGGGGCGGCTGCGGGTGGTGATGAGGCTTCGTCGGGTGCCGGTGCCGGTGCCGCCGAGGGTGGCGATGGGGCCTCGTCGGGTGCCGGTGCTCGTGCCGAGTCGGACCGTGGTGGGAGCGGGGAGGGTGTCTCGTGGCCCTCGGCGGTGGGGGAGCCGGATGACTCCGGGGCCGTCGATGGTGCCGAGGGAGGTGCCTCGGGTGCCGGTGGGCAGGCCGCTTCGCCCAGCGGTGGTGAAGGGGCCCCGGACGGGGCCGCGCCGCCGCTGCATCCCGATCTGGTGCACTCCTCGCCCACCCTCACCGGTATTCAGGGGCCGGGCAGCGCACCAGGTGCCGGGTCCTGGCCGGGGGCCGGGGCGCCGCCCCACGGGCCCGGTCACTCGCCCCACGGCCCGGGTCGCTCGCCCCACGAAGCCGGTCAGCAGTCGCCCGGGCCCGGCTACCCGTCGTCCGAGCCCGACTACCCGTCGCCCGCGTACGGCTATCCCCCAACCAGCGCCGGGTATCCGCCGCCCGGCGCGGGATATCCGCCGTCCGGCGCCGGATACCCGCCGTCCGGTGTCCCCGAGCCCGGGTCGGGCCGGTCTCGCCGGGTCTGGGCCGTGGTGGGGGGTGCCGCGGTGGTCGGTGTGGCGGTGGGGTTGATCGTCACGTTCGTGGTCCGGGACGGCGGTGGCTCCGAGGGGCGGGCCGGTGGTGGCAGCGCCTCGGTGTCCGCGTCGGCCACGCCCAGCGACTCCGGGACCGTCTCCGAGCCCGGGGCGCCCGAGACTCCCTCCGGGTCGCCCTCCGCCCTCACCAGTGATCTCCCCGC
Organism: Streptomyces sp. 15-116A; assembly: GCF_025290915.1. Classification (GTDB taxonomy): domain Bacteria; phylum Actinomycetota; class Actinomycetes; order Streptomycetales; family Streptomycetaceae; genus Streptomyces. Next base: position 5,289 of record NZ_JAOCQE010000095.1, read on the forward strand.
CGGCTTCGAGGCGTACGACGACCCCGAGGGCTTCACCATCGCCCGTCCCACGGGGTGGACCCGTACCACCGTCGCCTCGCAGTTCGGCATGGACGTGGTGCACTACCGCAGCCCGGACGGTGAGCGGCGGCTGCAGGTGTTCGAGGTGTCGGAGTCGTCCCCGGCGGCGTCGCACGAGCTGTTCCTCTCCGACGCCGTGCCGAAGGCTCCCGGGTTCACCGAGCTCTCTTTGGACAACCTGGGCGACGGCGACTTCGCCGGCTCCCGGCTGGAGTACCTCGCCGACTCGATCAAGGGCGAGCCGGACGTCGGTACGTGGCATGTGGTCGACGAACGCTTCGAGGCCGCCGACGGCAAGATCTACGCCGTCGCCGCCTACGGAGCGGACGCCGACGGCCGGGACGACGAACGCGAGCTGCTGCGGACGGCGCTGAGTGCGTTCTGCCCGCCGTACACGACCTGCGGCGGCTGACCCGCACGCGGGGCGCGGCACGTTTCGTCACCGCTCGCTCACACCGTGGGTGATGTGTCCCTCCATGTCCGCATCTTCCGTGACGCCGCGCACGTTCGGCGTGCATCGCGCATGCATTCGGGACCGAAGGGCAGGAGCACCCGGTCCCGTGGGCGACACCTGTGTGACACACGGGCGCAGAACAGGAACGGAAGGCAGTCACCGATCATGGCGCACAGTACGGAACTTCAGGCGCGCGACACCATCCACGCGGGGGGCGAGTGGCGGGCGGCCGTCTCGGGGGCCACCCGCGAGATCCTCGACCCCGCGGACGCGCTGCCGTTCGCCGTGGTCGCGGAGGGCGACGAGAAGGACACCGATCTCGCGGTGGCCGCCGCGCGCCGCGCCTTCGACGAGGGCCCGTGGCCGCACACGCCCGCCGCCGAGCGCGCCGCGCTGCTGCGCCGCGTCGCCGGACTCCTCGTGCGGGACCGGGAGAAGCTGGGCCTGCTGGAGAGCCGGGACGCGGGCAAGACCGTCGAGGAGGGGCGCGTCGACATCGACTGTGTCGCCGACGCCTTCCGCTACTTCGCCGACCTGATCGCGGCCGAGGCGCCCGGCCGGGTCGTCGACGCCGGGTCGAGCGACATCCACAGCGTCGTCGTGCACGAGCCCGTCGGTGTGTGCGCGATGATCACGCCCTGGAACTATCCGTTGCTCCAGGCCAGTTGGAAGATCGCCCCCGCGCTGGCCGCGGGCAACACCTTCGTGATCAAGCCGAGCGAGATCACCCCGCTGACCACCGTCGCGCTCATCGACCTGCTGATCGAGGCCGGGCTCCCGGCCGGGGTCGCCAACATCGTCACCGGGCCGGGCCACACGGTCGGCGCCCGGCTCGCCGAGCACCCCGACGTCGACCTGGTCTCCTTCACCGGCGGCCTGGTCAGCGGCGTCAAGGTCGCCCAGGCGGCCGCACCGGGCGTGAAGAAGGTCGCCCTCGAACTGGGCGGCAAGAACCCCAACGTCGTCTTCGCCGACGCCTGCGCCACCGAGGAGGGCTTCGACACCGCCGTCGACCAGGCCCTCAACGCCGCGTTCATCCACAGCGGCCAGGTCTGCTCCGCGGGCGCGCGGCTCATCGTCGAGGAGTCGGTGCGCGAGCGCTTCGTCGCCGAACTCGCCCGCCGGGCCGAGAAGATCCGCCTCGGGCGCGGCACCGCCGAGGGTGTCGAGTGCGGGCCGCTGGTCTCCGAGCAGCAGCGCGCCAAGGTGGAGGCGTACGTCGCCTCCGCGCTGTCGGAGGGCGCGGTGCTGCGGGCCGGCGGCAAGCGGCCCGAGCCGTCCGCCGAGCGGCCCGAGGGCGGCTACTTCTACGAGCCGACCGTGCTGGACCACTGCCACCGCGAGATGCGGGTCGTGCGCGAGGAGGTGTTCGGGCCGGTCCTCACCGTCGAAACCTTCCGCACCGAGGACGAGGCGGTCGCGCTCGCCAACGACACCGAGTACGGGCTGGCCGGCGCGGTGTGGACCGCCGACGCGGGCCGCGCCCGGCGCGTCGCCGGACGGCTGCGGCACGGCACGGTGTGGATCAACGACTTCCACCCCTACCTGCCGCAGGCGGAGTGGGGCGGCTTCGGCAAGAGCGGAGTGGGCCGCGAACTGGGCCCCGCCGGGCTCGCCGAGTACCGCGAGACGAAGCACGTGTACCAGAACCTGGCGCCGAAGCCGGTGCGCTGGTTCGCGGGCTGAGCGGAGGGCGGGGGCGGCGCGGAGCGCGGGAGTGCAGCTGCTTGCTGCTGCTGGGCGGGGGTGGGTGTCGCGCGCCCGCGCTGGCGGGGTGCCGCTGCGCCCACCCGTGCCGCCCCAGCGGCACGACTGCCCGCAGCTAAGCAGGTACGACGGCCCCGCAGCTGCGGCGGGATCGCCGGCCGCCCGTAGCTCGTGGCGAGCGGTGCCTGACGCCGTGGTGAACGCCGTGAAGGTCCACCGGCGAACCCCTGTACCCCTCCTCCCCGCAACCCAGCAACCCACCCGACCCAGGAATCCCCTAGATCCCAAGTCCCCACAGGAGAACCCCCCATGCCCGAGCACACCCGAGAATTCGACTACGTCGTCATCGGCGGCGGGACCGCAGGTTCTGTCATCGCCTCCCGGCTCACCGAGAACCCGGACGTCACCGTCGCCGTCATCGAAGGCGGTCCGAGTGACGTCGGCCGGGACGACGTGCTGACGCTGCGCCGGTGGATGGGGCTGCTCGGCGGCGAGCTGGACTACGACTACCCCACCACCGAGCAGCCGCGCGGCAACTCGCACATCCGGCACAGCCGCGCCCGCGTCCTCGGCGGCTGCTCCTCGCACAACACGCTCATCGCGTTCAAGCCGCTGCCGTCCGACTGGGACGAGTGGGAGGAAGCCGGTGCCAAGGGCTGGGGCGCCGTGCAGATGGAGGCGTACTACGCCCGCCTGAAGAACAACATCGTCCCGGTCGACGAGAAGGACCGGAACGCCATCGCCCGTGACTTCGTGGACGCCGCGCAGGCCGCCCTCGGCGTGCCGCGCGTCGAGGGGTTCAACAAGAAGCCGTTCACCGAGGGCGTCGGCTTCTTCGACCTCGCCTACCACCCCGAGAACAACAAGCGGTCCTCCGCCTCCGTGGCGTATCTGCACCCCGTGATGGACGAGCGGACCAACCTCACGCTCCTGCTGGAGACCTGGGCGTACAAGCTCCAGCTGGACGGCACCCGCGCCGAGGGCGTCCATGTGCGCACCAAGGACGGCGAGGAGAGCCTCGTACGGGCTCGCAAGGAGGTCGTCCTGTGCGCCGGTGCCGTCGACTCGCCCCGGCTGCTGCTGCACTCCGGAATCGGTCCGCGCGAGGACCTCGAAGCGCTCGGCATACCCGTGGTGCACGACCTGCCCGGCGTCGGTGAGAACCTGCTCGACCATCCCGAGTCGGTGATCGTCTGGGAGACCAACGGCCCCATCCCGGAGAACTCCGCGATGGACTCCGACGCCGGCCTGTTCGTGCGCCGCGACCCCGCACACGCGGGCCCCGACCTGATGTTCCACTTCTACCAGATCCCGTTCACGGACAACCCGGAGCGACTGGGCTACCAGCGGCCCGAGTTCGGCGTCTCCATGACCCCGAACATCCCCAAGCCCAAGTCCCGCGGCCGGCTCTACCTCACCAGCGCCGACCCCGAGGTCAAGCCCGCGCTGGACTTCCGTTACTTCACCGACGAGGACGACTACGACGCCCGTACCCTCGTCGACGGCATCCGCATCGCCCGTGAGATCGCCAGGAGCGAGCCGCTGGCCGGCTGGCTCAAGCGCGAGGTGGCACCCGGTCCGGACGTCACCGGTGACGAGGAGCTCAGCGAGTACGCCCGCAAGGTCGCCCACACCGTCTACCACCCCGCCGGCACCTGCAAGATGGGCGCCGGCACCGACGAACTCGCGGTGGTCGACCCCGAGTTGCGCATCCGCGGCCTCGACGGCATCCGTATCGCCGACGCTTCCGTCTTCCCGACGATGACCGCCGTCAACCCGATGATCGGCGTGCTCATGGTCGGGGAGCGCGCCGTCGACCTGATCGGCGGTGGTGCGTGATGGGTACCGCCGTCCCGCAGACCGCGAGCAGCACCACCGGCACCGACGCCACGACCACTCCCGTCTTCTCCGTCGACGGGCTCTGGAAGGTCTTCGGCCCGAAGGCCGACCGGATCCCCGGCGACCCCGAGCTCACCGCGCTCGACCCGGCCGAGCTGCGCTCCCGCACCGGCTGCACGGCCGCCGTCCGGGACGTCTCCTTCGACGTCCGCAAGGGCGAGGTCTTCGTCGTCATGGGCCTGTCCGGCTCCGGCAAGTCCACGCTGGTCCGCTGTCTGACCCGGCTCATCGAGCCGACCGCCGGCACCATCGCCATCGACGGCGAGGACGTCCGTGCCATGGACAAGGCCCGGCTGCGCGAACTGCGCCGGCACCGCGCCGCCATGGTCTTCCAGCACTTCGGCCTCCTCCCGCACCGCACCGTCCTCGACAACGTGGCGTACGGCCTGGAGATCCAGGGCGTCGGCAAGGCCGAGCGGCGCGCCAAGGCCGCCGAGGTCGTCGCCAAGGTCGGCCTGGAGGGCATGGAGCAGCGCCGGCCCGCCCAGCTGTCCGGCGGTCAGCGCCAGCGCGTGGGACTCGCCCGCGCCCTCGCCGTCGACCCCGAAGTGCTCCTCTTCGACGAGCCGTTCAGCGCGCTGGACCCGCTGATCCGGCGCGACATGCAGGAGGAGGTGGTCCGGCTGCACCGCGAGGAGGGCCGCACGATGGTCTTCATCACCCATGACCTCCAGGAGGCCCTGAAGCTCGGTGACCGCATCGCCCTGATGCGCGACGGCCGCGTCGTGCAGCTCGGCACGCCGGAGGAGATCGTGGGCTCACCCGCCGACGACTACGTCCGTGAGTTCGTCCGAGACGTCCCACGCGAACAGGTCCTGACGGTCCGCACGGCGATGCGCCCCGCAGCGTCCTCGGAGGAGGCGAGCACGGGCCCGGCGATCCGCCCCGACGCCACGGTCTCGGAGGCGATAGAGGCAGTGGCCCGCGCGGGCACCCCGGCCCGGGTGATGGACCAGGGCCGCTGCCTGGGAGTGGTCGACGCGAAGGCCCTGCTCGATGTCGTCGCCCACGTGGAAGCGTCACCGGCTCCCGCCCGGACCAGCGAGGAGCCGGTCTGATGGCAACGATCACCGCGACCACCCAGAAGGCGTCTCCGCCGGGCATCCTGCACCACCGGGCCGCCCGCAAGCTCGCCGCGCTCACCCTCCTCGCCGCGATCCTCGTCCCCCTCGCCGCCACCCGCTGGTCCACCGGCACCTGGCCCGACGCCCTCACCGTCGACGTCTCCGGCCCCCTCGCCACCACCAGCGACTGGATCATCGACAACCGGGACTCCCACCCCCTCTTCATCTACTTCTTCGGCCATGTCAGCAACGCCGTGGTCATCGCCGTACGCGCCGTCTACCTCGCCCTCCTCGCCGTCGGCTGGGCGGGAGTGACCGCCGTCGCCGGCCTCGTCGCCTGGCGCGTCGCCGGGCTCCGCCTGGCGCTGGGCACCGCCGCCGCGTTCCTCGTCTGCGGCCTGCTCGGCATGTGGGTGCCGACGATGCAGACCCTCGCGCTGATGGTCGTGGCGGTCGCCGCGTCCGTCCTCGTCGGCGCCCTGCTGGGCCTCGCCGCGGGCCTGTCGGACCGTATGGACCGCGTCCTGCGCCCGGTCCTGGACACCATGCAGGTGCTGCCCGCCTTCGCCTACCTGCTCCCCGTCGTGCTCGTCTTCGGCATCGGCGTCCCCGCAGCCGTCCTCGCCACCGTCGTGTACGCCGCCCCGCCCATGGCACGGCTGACCTCCCTCGGCCTGCGCGGCGCCGACAAGGAGGTGCTGGAGGCGGTCGAGTCGCTCGGCTCCACCGCCCGTCAGCGCCTGCTGACCGCCCGTATCCCCCTGGCCCGCAAGGAACTCCTCCTCGGCCTCAACCAGACGATCATGATGGCGCTGTCCATGGCGGTCATCGCCTCCGTGATCGGCGCCGGCGGTCTCGGCGACCGCGTCTACCAGGCGCTGGCCTCGGTCGACGTGGGCGCCGCGCTCGCGGCCGGTATCCCGATCGTGCTGCTCGCCGTGGTCCTCGACCGTGTGACGGGCGCGGCCGGCGCACGGCTCGGGGAAGCGCCCGCGCGTAACGCCCGCGTGCTGTGGCTGTCCGCCCTGGCCGCCGCGATCGCCGTCGCGGTCGCCGGACGCCTCGCGGGCCGCCTGGAGTGGCCCACCGGCTGGATCGTCGGCATCGCCGAGCCCGTCAACCGGGCCGTCGACTGGATGACCGCCCACCTGTACTCGGGCGTCCCCGTCGTCGGCGGCACCGCCGACTGGGCGGCCCGCTTCACCACCTGGGTGCTCGACCCGCTGCGCGACGGACTGCAGTGGCTGCCCTGGTGGTCGGTGCTGCTCGCCGTCGCCGCCCTGGCCTGGCTCATCGGCACGTGGCGCACCGCGCTCACCGCCGTGCTCGCCATGGCCGCGATCGGCGTGCTGGGCGTGTGGGACCAGTCCCTCGACACGCTCTCCCAGGTCCTCGCGGCCGTCGCCGTCACGCTCGTCATCGGCTTCGCGACCGGCATCGCCGCCGCCCGCAGCGACCGCGTCGAGCGGTTGCTGCGGCCCGTCCTGGATGTGTTCCAGACGATGCCGCAGTTCGTGTATCTGATCCCGGTCGTCGCGCTGTTCGGCGTGGGCCGCGCCCCGGCCGTCGCCGCCGCGATCGTCTACGCGCTGCCCGCCGTCGTCCGCATCACCACCCAGGGGCTGCGCCAGGTCGACCCGGCCGCGCTGGAGTCCGCCCGCTCGCTCGGCGCGACCAGCGGCCAGCAACTCCGCCAGGTCCAGCTGCCGCTGGCCCGCCCGGCACTGCTGCTCGCCGTGAACCAGGGCGTGGTGCTGGTCCTCGCCGTCGTCATCATCGGCGGCCTGGTCGGCGGGGGCGCGCTCGGCTACGACGTCGTCTTCGGCCTCGCCCAGGGCGACCTGGCGACCGGACTGGTGGCCGGCGCCGCGATCGTCTGCCTGGGCCTGATGCTGGACCGGGTGACGCAACCGACACAGCGCCGCGCGAAGAAGGGAGCGTGACATGCGACTCAGGAACATGGGGAGGCGTACGGCTCCCGCGGTGGCCGGCTCCTCCGCGCTGCTGCTGCTGACGCTGACCGGCTGCGGTGCCGCCGACATGACCAAGCAGGCGTCGCCCTTCGCGAACGCCCAGGGCGCGAAGACCGTCACCCTGTCCGTGCAGTCCTGGGTCGGCGCGCAGGCCAATGTCGCCGTCGCCCAGTACCTGCTGGAGCACGAACTCGGCTACCGCGTCGACACCGTTCAGGTCGACGAGGTGCCCGCCTGGGACGCGCTCAGCCAGGGCCGGGTCGACGCCATCCTGGAGGACTGGGGCCACCCCGAGCAGGAGCAGCGGTACGTCGAGGACAAGAAGACGATCGCGCGCGGCGGCGACCTCGGAGTCACCGGGCACATCGGCTGGTTCGTGCCGACGTACTTCGCCGAGAAGCACCCCGACGTCACGAACTGGAAGAACCTGAACAAGTACGCCGATCAGTTCCGCACCGCGGAGAGCGGCGGCAAGGGACAACTCCTCGACGGCTCACCGTCGTACGTCACCAACGACAAGGCGCTGGTGAAGAACCTGAAGCTGGACTACCAGGTGGTGTTCGCCGGTTCCGAGGCCGCGCAGATCACCCAGATCAAGCAGTTCGCCAAGGAGAAGAAGCCCTTCCTCACCTACTGGTACACCCCCCAGTGGCTGTCCGAGAAGGTGCCCATGACCGAGGTGAAGCTGCCCCCGTACAAGGAGGGCTGCGACGCCGACCCGGAGAAGGTCGCCTGCGCCTATCCGCACACCCCGCTGCAGAAGTACCTCAACGCGGACTTCGCGAAGGAGGGCGGCAAGGCGGCGGACTTCCTGAAGAGGTTCCGGTGGACGACCGAGGACCAGAACGAGGTCTCGCTGATGATCGCCGACCAGAAGTTGTCGCCCCAGGAGGCGGCGAAGAAGTGGGTGGACAGTCATGAGTCCACGTGGCGGGCGTGGCTGTCCTGACCCTCATGCGCGCAGCCGGGCCGCCAGCTCGCCGAGCGCCTGCGCGGCCCGGCGCTGCAGCCCCGGACCGAACGTGACGCGCGTGGCCCCGAGTTCACCGAGCGCGGTGATCGAGGGGCCCTCGCCGTCGTCGCTGTCCAGCCTGGCGTACACATTGACCGACCCCTGGATCCCGGCCCGCAGCAGCGGCAGTACGGCAGTGGGGGCGCCGATCGGATACACGCAGTCGGCGCCCGCCGCCCCATACAACGCCGCCCGCTCGATGGCCCGTTCGGGGTCGGTGACGCCGCGCAGGAAGGTGTCGATGCGGGCGTTGACGAAGAGATCGCCGCCCGCCGCGGAGCGCACCTCGGCCAGCCAGTCGGCGTGCGCCCGCGGGTCCTTGAGGGCGCCGTGCTCGCTGTCCTCCAGATTGCAGCCCACGGCGCCCGCCTCCAGCAGCCGCTCCACCAGCTCCTTCGGCGCGAGCCCGTAGCCGTCCTCGACATCGGCCGACACGGGGATGTCCACCGCCCGCGTGATCCGTGCGATCGCGGCGAACATCTCGTCGGCGGGAGTCTCGCCGTCGGCGTAGCCGAGCGAGGCGGCGACCCCGGCGCTGGGCGTCGCGAGCGCCGGGAAACCGGCCTCGGCGAACACGCGGGCGCTCGCCGCGTCCCACGGGCCGGGGAGCACCAGGGGGTCGCCCGGCGCGCGGTGGTGGTGCAGCGCGCGGAAGGTCTCGGCCTTGCTCACCACTCGGTGCTCCCGGGAGGGATCCGCCGGGCGACCATGAGCCGGTTCCAGCTGTTGATGACGGTGATCAGCGCGATGAGGTGGGCGAGCCGGGCGTCGTCGAAGTGCTTGGCGGCCTGCTCGTAGACCTCGTCCGGCACGAAGCCGTCCGTCAGGACGGTCACCGCCTCGGTCAGCGCGAGCGCGGCCCGCTCCCGCTCGTCGAAGGCGCCGTCACCGGCCTCGTCCCAGACGGCCAGCAGATCCAGCTGCCGTTCGCTCACGCCGTACTTGCGGGCGAGGGTGAGATGCATGTCCAGGCAGAACGCGCACCGGTTGATCTGCGAGGCGCGGATCTGGACGAGCTCGGCGAGCGCGGGGTCGCCGAGGCCCTTCTTGGCGGTGGCGCTCAGGGTCTGCAGGGCGGTGCGGACGCCGGGGTCGAGGTGGGTGGTGCGGGCGGTCACGCGTGCTGCCCCGGCTGGTAGTGGCCCGGGGTGCGGCGGCAGGTCACGCCGAAGCGGTTCCAGGCGTTGATCACCGTGATGGCGGCGATCAGCTGCGCCAGCTCGGTCTCCTCGAAGTGCCGGGCCGCCTGCTCGTACACCTCGTCCGGCACGAATCCGTCCGTGAGGACGGTGACCGCCTCGGTCAGCTCCAGCGCCGCGAGCTCCCGCTCCGTGTAGAAGTGCCGCGACTCCTCCCACGCGCTCAGCTGGATGATCCGCTCCACGCTCTCGCCTGCCGCGAGGGCGTCCTTGCTGTGCATGTCGAGACAGAGCGCACACTTGTTGATCTGCGAGGCGCGGATCTTCACGAGCTCCAGCAGCTTTGGGTCGAGGCCTTTCCGGGCAGCGGCGTCCAGCCGGACCATCGCCTTGAAGACGTCGGGGGCGAGGGCGGCCCAGTCGAGGCGGGGCGGCTGCTCGGGGGCGTACGTGTCGGTCGTGCCGGTGTGCGGGGGCGTGGTCGCGTCGGTGCGCGTGGCCTGCGTCGTGTCCGTTTCTGGGTCCGTGTCCGTGCGCGTGTGCGTGGTGGTCGTCATGTCCTCGACCCTAGGAGCGAAGCAGCCCAGGAGTATGGTCCATTCCCATGGCGAAACCCTGGGCCACTTTCGGCGTCGACCTGCACCTCGAACCCACCGGTCCCGGACTGCGCCGGGGCCTGACCGACGCCCTGCGCGAGGCCATCCGCACCGGCCGGCTCGCCCCCGGCACCCGGCTGCCCTCCTCCCGCGCCCTCGCCGCCGACCTGGGCATCGCCCGCAACACCGTCGCCGACGCCTACGCCGATCTCGTCGCCGAGGGCCGCCTCACCGCACGGCAGGGCTCCGGCACCCGGGTCGCGGACCGCGCGGTGCCCCAGCCGTCCACCCGCCCCGTCTCATCCGGGCGCACCCCCGGCCGCCTCCCGTACGACCTCGTCCCGGGCACCCCCGACCTCGCCTCCTTCCCACGTGCCGAGTGGCTCAAGGCCACCCGCCGCGCCCTGACCGCCGCACCCAACGAGGCCCTCGGCTACGGCGATCCGCGCGGCCGGCCCGAACTGCGCACCGCCCTCGCCGACTACCTCGCCCGCGTCCGGGGCGTGCACGCCGACCCCGAACGCCTCGTCGTCTGCTCGGGCTTCGCCCACGGCCTGCGCCTGATCGCCGAGGTCCTGCACGCCCGCGGCGCCCGCACCCTCGCCGTGGAGTCCTACGGCCTGGACGCCCACTGGGACCTGGCCGAACGCACCGGCCTGCGCACCACCCCCCTCCCGTACGACGACCTCGGCACCCGCACCGACGACCTCGCGGACGCGGACGCGGTGCTCCTCAACCCCGCGCACCAGTTCCCCCTGGGCGGCGCCCTGCGCCCCGAACGCCGCGCCGCCGTGATCGACTGGGCGCGCCGCACCGGCGGGTTCGTCCTGGAGGACGACTACGACGGGGAGTTCCGCTACGACCGCCAGCCGGTCGGCGCGCTCCAGGACCTGGACCCCGACCGCGTGATCTACCTCGGCACGGCCAGCAAGTCCCTCGCGCCGGGACTGCGCCTGGGCTGGATGGTGGTGCCCGCGTCCCTCCTCCCGGAGGTGCTCGCCCGTGGTGGCGGCCGCTCCGTGAGCGTCGTCGAACAGCTCACCCTCGCCGAGTTCCTCACCTCCGGCGCCTACGACCGCCACGTCCGCTCGGCCCGCCTGCGCTACCGGCGCCGCCGCGACGCGCTGGTCGAGGCGCTGGCCACCCGCGCGCCCGACGTCAAGGTCACCGGCATCGCCGCGGGCCTGCACGCCGTCCTGCGACTCCCGCCCGGCACCGAGCGGTCGGTGGTCCAGTCGGCCACCTGGCAGGGCCTCACGGTCCACGGCCTCACCCGCTACCGCCACCCGGCCGCCGAGGTCTCCTCCCCGGACGCCCTGGTCGTCGGCTACGCCACCCCACCGGACCACGCCTGGACCCCCACCCTGGAGGCCCTCTGCAAGTCCCTGCCCTGACCCCACGCTCACCCCTGCGGTGGCCGGACCGCGCGCCTTCAAGGACGGGTTCAAGGACGGGAAGTCCGGCTCACCAAGGGGGGTAGACCCTGTCGAAGACGGCAAAAGGGCAGGGGGGTGAGGGGTCCGGGCGGGGGCTCCCTGCTGTCGGTGTTCGGCCCATCTCTAGGCTGTCCGCCGCGAGCCGGCGAGCAGACAGCCGGGCGCGAGCACCGGGAGCACCTGGGGGAGTGGAGACGATGGCAGACACACCGCGACGGCTGCGGTCCAGCACGGTGGTGCTCGGTGGGATGGGCGTCCTCGCGGCGACCCTGTCCGCATGCGGCTCGGACCCGGACCGCCGCTGCGTGGACCGGGACAGCTACGACTACATCAACGGCTACAAGATCGTCGCCGACCAGAACTGCACGTCCTCCCGCACCTCCTCGTCCGGCAAGAAGCGCAAGACCGGCGGCGCCCAGCGCGTCGACGCCGACTGGTACTACGACGCCGACGTCAGCGGCGGCTATGCCGACAACGGCACCTTCAGTCGCAGCGAGGCCGTCGACCGCGGCGGCTTCGGCTGCTCGGGCTCCGGCAGCGGCGGCGGCTGAGCGGCGCCCGCACCCGGCCGCCGGCACCGACACGGTCCCCGACGCCGTCCCCGCCCTCCGCCTCACGCCGACCGAAGGCCTCCCATGGAACGCCGCACCATCGCGCCCCGCCCCGGCTGGCAGCAGACCGTCGAGGAACAGGGGCTGATCTACCCCCTCACCCGCTACCCGGACAACTCCCTGCGCCCCTACTGGGACGAGAGCGCCTACTACGTCTTCAGCCTGGAGGAGGTCGAGGCGCTGGAGGAGGTCGTCGAGGAACTGCACCGCATGTGCCTCGCCGCCGCCGAGCACATCGTCACCGCCGACCGCTTCGCCGACCTCGGCATCACCGACCCCCGCCTCGCCGCCACGGTCGCCGAGGCCTGGCACCGGCGCGCCGAACTCCCCTCCGTCTACGGCCGCTTCGACCTCCACTACGACGGCACCGGCCCCGCCAAGCTCCTGGAGTACAACGCCGACACCCCCACGTCCCTCGTCGAGGCCGCGTCCCCGCAGTGGTTCTGGATGGAGGAGCGCTTCCCCGGCGCCGACCAGTGGAACTCCCTCCACGAACGCCTCGTCGACGCCTGGAAGAAGCAGGCCGCCCTCCTCCCGCCGGGCAGCCCCCTGTACTTCGCGAACTCCGAGGCCGACGAACTGGGCGAGGACCTGATGACGGTCGCCTACCTCAAGGAGACCGCCGAGCAGGCGGGCCTGGAGACCGAGTGGATCTCCATGGAGGAGATCGGCTGGGACCGTCTGTCCCGCCGCTTCGTGGACACCAAGCTCCGCTTCATCCGCAGCATCTTCAAGCTGTACCCCTGGGAGTGGCTCACCACGGACCGCTTCGCCGACCACGTCCTCGACACCCTCGACAACGGCGGCGGCACCGGCAGCACCCTGTGGATCGAACCCGCCTGGAAGATGCTGCTCAGCAACAAGGCCCTCCTCGCCATCCTCTGGGAGCTCTACCCCGGCCACCCCAACCTCCTGCCCGCCCACCTCGACGGCCCGAGGGACCTGGCCGCCACCACCGGCTACGCCGCCAAGCCCCTCCTCGGCCGCGAGGGCGCCGGCGTCACCCTCCACGACCCCGGGGCGCCGCCGGTGATCCGCGACGAACCCTGCTGCTACCAGCAACTGGCCCCCCTCCCCGATTTCGACGGCAACCACGTCGTCCTGGGCGCCTGGGTGGTGGAGAACGAGTCGGCGGGCCTCGGCATCCGCGAGTCCTCCGGCCTGGTGACGGACGAGTACGCCCGCTTCCTGCCGCACGTCATCCTCTGACCACCACCGGGCAGCCCCTGCGCCCGCATGGCGGACGCTCTCCTGGACCCGGCGCGGCCACCCGGTAGGCTGACCGAGGGCCGTGACTGGCGCGCTGGGATGGGACCGACCATCGGGGAGCGGCCCGTACGGGAATGTGTGCCGTGCGCCTGGGCCGAACCGTGTACGCCGAACGCCACGTCCGGAGGTCCTGATGTCCGACACGCCTGCGTCCCTCTCCCAGGAGTCCACCGCCTACCGCGCCGCCCTCGACGTCATCCGCGCCGTGGAGCCCCGCGTCGCCGACGCCATCGGCCAGGAGGTCGCCGACCAGCGCGAGATGCTCAAGCTGATCGCCTCCGAGAACTACGCCTCCCCGGCCACCCTGCTGGCGATGGGCAACTGGTTCAGCGACAAGTACGCCGAGGGCACCGTCGGCCGCCGCTTCTACGCCGGCTGCCGCAACGTCGACACCGTCGAGTCCCTCGCCGCCGAGCACGCCCGCGAACTCTTCGGCGCCCGCCACGCCTACGTCCAGCCGCACTCCGGTATCGACGCCAACCTCGTCGCCTTCTGGGCCGTCCTCGCCGACCGCGTCGAGGCCCCCTTCCTGGAGAAGACCGGCGTCCGCCAGATCAACGAGCTCTCCGACGCCGACTGGGCCGAACTGCGCCAGGCCTTCGGCAACCAGCGCATGCTCGGCATGTCCCTGGACGCCGGCGGACACCTCACCCACGGCTTCCGCCCGAACATCTCCGGCAAGATGTTCGACCAGCGCTCCTACGGCACCGACCCGGCCACCGGCCTGATCGACTACGAGGCCCTGCGCTCCCAGGCCCGCGCGTTCAAGCCGCTGATCATCGTCGCCGGCTACTCCGCCTACCCCCGTCTGGTGAACTTCCGGATCATGCGCGAGATCGCCGACGAGGTCGGCGCCACGCTCATGGTCGACATGGCCCACTTCGCGGGCCTCGTCGCCGGCAAGGTCCTCACCGGCGACTTCGACCCCGTGCCGCACGCCCAGATCGTCACCACCACGACCCACAAGTCCCTGCGCGGCCCGCGCGGCGGCATGGTGCTGTGCGACGACTCCCTCAAGGACCAGGTCGACCGCGGCTGCCCGATGGTCCTCGGCGGCCCGCTCCCGCACGTCATGGCCGCCAAGGCCGTCGCCCTCGCCGAGGCCCGTCAGCCCTCCTTCCAGGACTACGCCCAGCGCATCGTCGACAACTCCCGCGCCCTCGCCGAGGGGCTGATGCGCCGCGGCGCCACCCTCGTCACCGGCGGCACCGACAACCACCTCAACCTGATCGACGTCGCCTCCTCCTACGGCCTCACCGGCCGCCAGGCCGAGGCCGCGCTGCTCGACTCGGGCATCGTCACCAACCGCAACGCCATCCCGGCCGACCCCAACGGCGCCTGGTACACCTCCGGCATCCGCATCGGCACCCCGGCCCTGACCACGCGTGGCCTGGGCACCGCCGAGATGGACGAGGTCGCCGGCCTCATCGACCGCGTGCTCACCAGCACGGAGCCCGGTACCACCAAGTCGGGGGCTCCCTCCAAGGCTGCCCACGTCCTCGACACGAAGATCGCCGACGAGATCTCGCGCCGTGCCACCGACCTTGTGGCCGCATTCCCGCTGTACCCGGAGATCGACCTGGGCTGACGCCTCCGGCGAGGCGAGCGGGCGCCGGGAGCACTTGTTCCTGGCACCGGCTCCGGCATTGCCGTCCCCGGCTTGGTGGCCCGTCCCTGTCTCCGTCGTCGCGCGGCGGTCCGGCCCCGTGTCCGGCCGTCGCGCGGCGGTGTCTCACAGGTCCAGCAGCTCCTGCCGCGGGCCCGGGTCACGGCGCTGGCGTATCGGGGGCCACCGGGTGACGTACGGGCGCAGGACCAGGGCGAGTGCCGCGCCTGCCACGGCTCCCGGTATCGCCCACCACCAGTCGGTGCCGTCGGCCGGTGCGGCCGTGCGCTGCGCCGCTGCCGCCTGCGTACCCGCGCTGCCCTGCTCCGCGTCCGGTGCGGCGGGGGCTGCCTGCGCCGTCTCCCACGGAGCGGGGTAGAGAGGAGACGGCACTCCGGCGCCGGAGGTCGGGCCCATCAGGCCCAGCACCTTCAGCAGGTCGCGCAGCTCGGCCGGGTCCTCGGCGCGGTGCCAGCGGCCGTCGGCCGAGTCCGTGAGGTTTCCCGACGTGTGGATCCACACGTGCTCGTCCTTGGCCGCCGGATAGACACGGTCCACCCGCCAGGGCGTCACGTCATGCAGCATCCACGTGACGTTGATCAGCCGGGAGACGGCGAGGTTCGCCTCCGGCGGTTTGTTCCGTGTGCCGGTGCCGGGCGGGCCGAGCAGCTGCTCCAGCTCGCGGTATCCCTTCTGGTCGTTGTACAGCGCGGCCGTCTCCTGGCTTCCCGGCGACACCAGCAGCACGCTCGTCGGCCCTCCGGCTGAGGCGGGCACCGCGCCCCACACCACCACGGCCACCGCTGCCGCCAACGCGCCCAGTCCCGCCACAAGTCGTCGTCCTCTGCTCACCCACCCGTACATCCGGACCCCCACTCGGCCGGCCGATCCCCGTGCGACCCGCCACGCGAGCCGCCTGTCACTTCTGGTACACCGCCCGAGCCGACGAGGTTCCCATCCATTGCCCCCGATCTCGGACGAGCTCCTCATACCTCCGGGCCCTTGAGCCCCAGGGCCTCCGTGCCCCTAGGGCCCCTTAGCTTCCGAGCCCACAGGGCCTCCGGGCCTCTGAGCTTTCGAGCTCCCAGCCATGGGGCCTGGGCCTCTGAGCTTTCGAGCTCCCAGCCATGGAGCCTGGGCCTCTGAGCTTCCGAGCCCACGGAGCCTACGGGGCTCCGAGCCCTCGGTCTCCCGGCTTTCCAGCCTCCCGGCTCCTGAGCCTCCGGGCGTCTTAGCCTCCGGGGCTTCCCAGCCTCCGGGCCCTTGAGCCTCCGGGCCTCCGGGCCCCCGGGTTCCCGCGCTCCCGAACCCCCGGGCCCCAGGTCATCGAGCATCCAAGCCTCTGAGCCCCAAGATCGAGCACTCGCCCCCTCCAAGCCCGCCGCGCCCCACGCCGCACCCCCCCCGCAAGCTCAGCCCCCC
>NZ_JAOCQE010000096.1 GCF_025290915.1 Streptomyces sp. 15-116A
ACGCCGTGCGGCGGCGGCACCGGCGGCCGCCTGCGCGGCGGCGGGACCGCCACCGCCCGCACCGGGCTGACCGGGCTTGCCCTGCGGCTTCTTGCCGCCCTGGGCGACATCGACGGGCAGCATGACCAGCGCGGTCGTACCACCGGAGTCGGACGGACGCAGCTGGATGCGGATGCCGTGGCGCTGCGAGAGCCGGCCGACCACGAACAGACCCATGCGGCGGGACACCGACACGTCCACGGTCGGCGGCGACGCGAGCCGCTCGTTGATCGCCGCGAGGTCCTCCGGCGACAGACCGATACCGGTGTCGTGGATCTCGATCAGCACGCGGCCGTCGGGCAGCGCGTGACCGGTGACCTTGACCTTGGTCTGCGGGGAGGAGAACGAGGTGGCGTTCTCCAGCAGCTCGGCGAGCAGGTGCACGAGGTCGTTGACGACCCGGCCGGCCACCTCGGTGGACGGCACCGCGGCCAGCTCGATGCGCTCGTACTGCTCCACCTCGGACGCGGCGGCACGCAGCACGTCGACCAGCGGGACCGGACGGGTCCACCGGCGGCCGGGCTCCTCACCCGCGAGGACCAGCAGGTTCTCACCGTTACGGCGCATACGCGTGGCGAGGTGGTCCAGCTTGAACAGCGAGGACAGCTGGTCCGGGTCGGCCTCGCGGGACTCCAGCTCGGAGATCAGCGACAGCTGGCGCTGGATCAGACCCTGGGAGCGGCGCGAGAGGTTGGTGAACATCGCGTTGACGTTGCCCCGCAGCAGGGCCTGCTCGGCGGCGAGGCGGACCGCCTCGCGGTGCACGTCGTCGAAGGCCGCGGCCACGCGGCCGATCTCGTCCCGGGAGTGCACACCGACCGACTCCACGGACGTGTCGACGTCCTGCGGGTCGGACTCGGACAGCTGCTTGACCAGCTCGGGCAGGCGTTCCTGGGCGACCCTGGTCGCGGTGTCCTCGAGGCGCCGCAGCGAGCGGATCATGGAGCGGGCCACCACGAAGGCGCCGACCAGTGAGACACCGAGCACGAGGAGGATCAGCGCACCGGAGATGATCGCGTCGCGCTCGGTGGCGCTGCGCAGCTCACGGGCCTTCTGTTCCATCTCCTCCAGCAGCGTGAACTCGATGTTCTTCATCTGCTGGATCTTGGTGCCGCTGTCGTCGAGCCAGTCGCGGTACGAGCGCTTGCCGGCGGCGGCCAGACCATCGGGCGACAGCAGCGCACGGCTGGCGTACGTGTCGGTCGCCTTGATGGTGATGTTGCCGTCCTCGATCGGCTGCAGCAGCTCGGTGGCCTTGTCCTCACCGTAGATGCTCTTGAAGCTGCGGATCTCGGCCTGCTCGCTGGAGCGGGCACCGTCCGCGTAGAGCCGGTCGTTCTCGGAGATGTCGCCGGTGGTGGTGTTGCTGGCGGGCAGCGCCGCCGCGATGGCCGCGCGCTGGATCGAGGCGTACTCCTTGGCGGAGGAGAACGTGGCCAGGGCGCGCGTGCGCTGGATCATGTCGGGGTTGCTGGTCGCCTCCGCCATGTCCTGCGAGAGGTCGATCAGGTTCTCGATCAGACGGTGGTACGCCTCGATCGTCTGGGTCGAGTTCTTCTCTTGCGCGTAGGCGGACTTGCGGATCTTCTCGATCTGCTGCACGTCACCGGCGAGCTGGACCAGCTTGTCGCGGACGCCGCTGAGATCGCCGTCCTTGTCGGCGTCGTCGATCTCCTCTGTGCCGTCGACGAAGTTCCGCGCGGCGCGGTCGGTCCTCTCGCGCAGGCCCTTGACCGTGAAGTCCGTGGCCTTGCCGTTGTGCGCGAGCGGGCCGGCCGACTGGTCGCGCTCCTCCTGGAGCGCGAGGGCCAGTTCGGTGGCCTGCTTGGTCATGTCGGTCAGCAGCTTCATGTTGTCGAGCTGCTGGATGTCGTTCATCGACTCGTTGATGCGCAGGGCGCCCAGCGAGGTGGCCGCGACCACGGGAAGGGCGAGCAGCGACACCAGACGGGTGGAGATCCGCCAGTTGCGCAGGGCTATGCGCGAGCCCGGACCGGTCGGGCCCTTCGGCGGCTTGGGGGCGGCCGGCGCGGGGCTCGGCGCGCCGGTGGGCGCGGAGCCGCCGGGTCGGCCTGAGCGTTCGCCGCCGTCACCGGACGCGGCCGGGCCCTGGCTCTGGGCGTGCTGGGGCGAGGAGCTGACGGCCATCGGGCCTGTCCCGCCGTGCTCCGGCTCCGCCGAAGCGCTGCCATCCCTCTTGAAACGTCCCTGCACTAGCGTCGCAACCTCTGGACCAGGCACCTCTCCGCGTGAACGGCGAGGCACGGTGTCGGCGTCATAGGGGCGCCCTGAATACGCCCCCGTGGTGGTCGTGGATGACCGGCGCTGGCTCCCCCTTCTCGCCGCCACTCGGCGCGTCGGTGCGCCCCCTGTGCGCCGGCTCGATCCTGCGGCGGTCCGTGGAATTCCAGCACAGTGCAGGATCTCCAACAAGGCCCGTGGGCCAGGCCGTGACATACGTGACACGGCGTGAGGGGTGGGTCACGAGACGTGGAGAGGGATCCGGGGCAAAACCGGCAAGTGCCCGCAAGTGGCCTTGATCGCAAGGGCTTCCTGTGGGTGTCCCAGTCGCGATGATCAGGAGCGGAATGACGGCTTCAGGGGTGCAATGTCCGTTTCGGCGGGATGGCGGGGCCTGGCGGATTGCCCGTTTTGTCGGCCGATTCGTGAGCAAACTCACATGCCGATCATGGCCTCCCGGCGCGGTCCGCGGGGAATTGCATGTTTAGCCTGACGCTTTACAAGATGGATGCATCTGTAACCGCGAGCAGGCCGCACAGAACAGGGTCAAGTAAACAGTGAAGACGACGACGATGTTCCACAAGATCGCCAACCCGCGACGCACGACGCTGGCCCACCTCGACGGCGCCGACGAACTGCAGGCGCCGGTCCAGCAGGAGCACCCCGTCGACCTCCCGGCCCAGACAGCCAACCCCAAGCGCACCGTCCTCATGGAGATCCCGGTCACGGCGGGCGCCGCGAACTGACACCCGTCAGTACGCGCACCGGCCGCGGATCACTCAAGGGGCGTCCCGCCGAGCGGGGCGCCCCTTCATGATGCGCGAGACCGGGCCACCCCCGGTCATGGACGAGGTGGCAGCGCCCCGCCGCGCTAGCCTGGAGCGTCAGAATCCAGCCGCTTTGACTCAAGGGGCCAAGCATCCCGTGCGCATCGCCAGATTCTCCATCGACGGGAACGTCGCCTTCGGCGCGGTCGAGGGCGAGAAGCAGGACGAGCTCGTCCTGGACATCATCAAGGGCATCCCGTTCGCGGACTTCGAGCTCTCCGGCACCAAGGTCCCGGTGAGCAAGGTCAGGCTGCTGCCCCCGGTGCTCCCCAACAAGGTGGTCGCCTTCGGCCGCAACTACGCCGAGCACGCGCGCGAGCTGGGCAACGAGGTCCCGGACGCCCCGTTCGCCTTCTTCAAGCCGTCCACCTCCGTCATCGGCCCCGGCGACGAGATCCAGTACCCGCCCTTCTCCGAGGACGTCCACCACGAGGCCGAGCTGGCCGTCGTCATCGGCCGCATGTGCCGCGAGGTCCCGCGCGAGCGCGTCCAGGACGTGATCTTCGGCTACACCTGCGCCAACGACATCACCGCGCGCGACGTCCAGAAGCGCGAGAAGCAGTGGGCCCGGGCCAAGGGCTTCGACACCTCCTGCCCGCTCGGCCCCTGGGTGGAGACGGACCTGGACCTCGCCACCGCGTCCGACCTGACCATCCAGCTCACGGTCAACGGCGAACAGCGCCAGCTCGGCCGCACCAGCGAGATGATCCACTCCATCGAGGATCTGATCGTCAACATCTCCGAGGCCATGACGCTGCTCCCCGGCGACGTCATCCTCACGGGCACCCCGGCAGGGGTCGGCCCCCTCAACGTCGGCGACGAGGTCGCCGTCACCATCGAAGGCATCGGCACTCTCACCAACAAGGTTGTCAAGCGTGGCTAGCGCACCCGGCACTCCCGTACGCGTCCGTTTCTGCCCCTCGCCCACCGGTAACCCCCATGTGGGCCTGGTCCGCACCGCCCTGTTCAACTGGGCGTTCGCCAAGCACCACCAGGGCACCCTGGTGTTCCGCATCGAGGACACCGACGCGGCCCGCGACTCCGAGGAGTCCTACACCCAGCTGCTCGACGCGATGCGCTGGCTGGGCTTCGACTGGGACGAGGGCCCCGAGGTCGGCGGCCCCCACGCGCCGTACCGCCAGTCGCAGCGCATGGACCTCTACAAGGACGTCGCCCAGAAGCTCCTCGACGCCGGTCACGCCTACCACTGCTACTGCTCCCAGGAGGAGCTGGACACCCGCCGCGAGGCAGCCCGCGCCGCCGGCAAGCCGTCCGGCTACGACGGCCACTGCCGTGAGCTGACCGGCGCGCAGGTCGAGGAGTACAAGGCCCAGGGCCGCGAGCCGATCGTCCGCTTCCGGATGCCCGACGAGACGATCACCTTCACCGACCTGGTCCGCGGCGAGCTGACCTTCACCCCGGAGAACGTCCCGGACTACGGCATCGTCCGCGCCAACGGCGCCCCGCTGTACACGCTGGTCAACCCGGTCGACGACGCCCTGATGGAGATCACCCACGTCCTGCGCGGCGAGGACCTGCTCTCCTCCACCCCGCGCCAGATCGCCCTGTACAAGGCGCTGATCGAGCTGGGCATCGCCAAGGAGATCCCGCAGTTCGGCCACCTGCCCTACGTGATGGGCGAGGGCAACAAGAAGCTCTCCAAGCGTGACCCGCAGTCCTCGCTCAACCTCTACCGCGAGCGCGGCTTCCTCCCCGAGGGCCTGCTCAACTACCTCTCCCTGCTCGGCTGGTCGCTCTCCGCCGACCGGGACGTCTTCACCACGGACGAGATGGTCGCGGCCTTCGACGTCGCGGACGTGCAGCCCAACCCGGCGCGCTTCGACCTGAAGAAGTGCGAGGCGATCAACGGCGACCACATCCGCATGCTGGAGGTGAAGGACTTCACCGAGCGCTGCCGCCCCTGGCTCCAGGCGCCCTTCGCCCCCTGGGCCCCGGAGGCCTTCGACGAGACGAAGTGGCAGGCCATCGCCCCGCACGCACAGACCCGCGTGAAGGTGCTGTCGGAGATCACCGACAACGTCGACTTCCTGTTCCTGCCGGAGCCGGTCTTCGAC
The DNA here is from genome assembly GCF_025290915.1 of Streptomyces sp. 15-116A. GTDB lineage: Bacteria > Actinomycetota > Actinomycetes > Streptomycetales > Streptomycetaceae > Streptomyces. Next base: position 5,183 of record NZ_JAOCQE010000096.1, read on the forward strand.
GAGGCCAGCTGGAACAAGGCGATGAAGGAGGGCAGCGACGCCCTGCTGCGCACGGCCCGCGAGAAGCTGGAAGCGGCCGACTGGAACTCCCCGGAGTCCCTGAAGGAGGCCGTCCTGACCGCCGGCGAGGCCCACGGCCTCAAGCTCGGCAAGGCCCAGGCCCCGGTCCGCGTCGCCGTCACCGGCCGCACGGTCGGCCTGCCCCTCTTCGAGTCCCTGGAGGTCCTGGGCAAGGAGAAGACCCTGGCCAGGATCGACGCGGCCCTGGCGAAGCTGACCGCCTGACCCGCTGCGTGAGGGCGGCTCCCCGTACGTTTCGGGGGGCCGCCCTTCCTCTTTACGCCGCCCAATCCGCCTGACGATGAACATGACATGTTTGTGATCTTTTCATCTGAGCGTCACCGCCTCCCCCGAACCTTGAGGCATGCGATCTTGGAGACTCTCACTCAGGCTGACCGTCCCTGCCGGGCTCGCCGCTCTGATGCTTACCGTGGCAGGCACCTTGTCCCAGGCGTACGCCGCCAACTGGACGTACACGAACGACTACGAGGGCAACTGCCTCACTGCGTCGGCGACGACTGACGCTGTCTGGTCGGGCACCTGCAACGACTCTCTCGCTACCCGGAACTGGCATTGGGGTGCGGAGTCGACCACCGGCTTCGGCCACACCTTCCGCCGCTTGGTGAGCAACGCCAACGGTGACTGCCTTACGACGGACATGAAGAGTCAGAACAACGCCGTGTGGACGAGCCCGTGCGGCAGCGGTGGCCAGCAGTGGTGGAACGGCGACGGTAACCGCCTCATGAACATCTGGGCGCACCAATTGCGAACCTCGGCCAACGGTGACGCCGTCTACAGCAGTACGGCCGCGGTCGCGGATCAAATCCCGATCGAGCGGTTCGTCTGGTGGGGTGCGCACGACTGACGGGTTCCGGGGCCTGCGCCGCCCGTTCGCGCTACTGTCGGATCATGGGTATTCGTGCGGTGGTGTGGGACGTGGACGACACCCTCTTCGACTACACCTCCGCCGACCGGGAGGGCATACGCGCGCACTTGCTGGCCGAGGGGCTGCTCGCCCGGTACGGCACCGCCGAGGAGGCGCTGGAGCTGTGGCGGGAGATCACCGACGCCCAGTGGGCCCGGTTCGCCGCCGGCGAGGTCGACTTCGAGACCCAGCGGCGCGACCGCACCCGCGTCTTCCTGGGCCGCGATCTGACCGACGACGAGGCCGACGACTGGTTCCGGCGCTACCTGGTGCACTACGAGGCCGCCTGGAGCCTGTTCCCCGACGTCCTGCCCGTCCTGGACGCCCTGCGGGCCACCCACCGGCACGCCGTGCTGTCCAACTCCAGCCTGCCCGTCCAGGACCGCAAGCTGCGCGTGCTCGGTGTGCACGACCGCTTCGAGGCCATCCTGTGCGCCGCCGAGCTGGGCGTCTCCAAACCGGATCCGGGCGCGTTCCTCGCGGCCTGCGAGGCGCTGTCCCTGCCCCCGCGGCAGGTGGCGTACGTCGGCGACCACCCGGAGATCGACGGGCGGGGCGCCGCTCAGGCCGGGCTGCTGTCGGTGTGGATCGACCGCGGGAGCGCCCGTGCGGCCGTCGACCCGCCCGAGGGGCCCCGCCGGATCGCGTCCCTGGCCGAACTCCCCGCCCTCCTCGGCGCCGATACTCGTTTTGGAGCCCCGTCCACCTTCAGGTAATGTTCTTCCTGCGCCGCCGGGGAGCGGGCCGAGAGGCCGGGAACCGACAGCGCACAGCTAGAACGACATCCCCCCAGGGGGCTTGCGTTCCAGTGGCCTATGGTGTAATTGGCAGCACGACTGATTCTGGTTCAGTTAGTCTTGGTTCGAGTCCAGGTAGGCCAGCTCGCAGAGCTCATCTGCAAAGCCCCCGTTGTGTAGCGGCCTAGCACGCTGCCCTCTCAAGGCAGTAGCGCCGGTTCGAATCCGGTCGGGGGTACGGTGATCTCCTTCGAGATGATCGCTAGGGCCCCCGTTGTGTAGCGGCCTAGCACGCCGCCCTCTCAAGGCGGTAGCGCCGGTTCGAATCCGGTCGGGGGTACTGACTGGTCTAAACCATCATTGGTCTATGGTGTAATTGGCAGCACGACTGATTCTGGTTCAGTTAGTCTTGGTTCGAGTCCAGGTAGACCAGCTCGGACCTGCGGCGGTGCAGTATTCAACGCTTGCAGGGTCCACGCCCCCGTTGTGTAGCGGCCTAGCACGCCGCCCTCTCAAGGCGGTAGCGCCGGTTCGAATCCGGTCGGGGGTACGAGTCCCAAGGGGCCTCCGCTTCGGCGGAGGCCCCTTCGGCGTTCACTCGATGCCGTAGCGCCGCACCGACTCCTCCTCCTGCGCCAGCCGGTGCAGCGCCCGCAGCACGGGCTGGAACAGCACCGCGCCGGCCACCGCCACCTCGACCTTCTCGGCCTCCGAGTCGAACGTCTCCATGTAGTCCAGGTCCCGCCGCGCCACCTCGTGCATCAACTCCCCGTACGGCGCCATGTGTTCGGCGTCCCAGGGATAGCCCAGCCGCTGCAGCGCGGCCACCGCCACGACCAGGGAGCGGTGCACGGGGGAGAGCGGGGCGAGTTCGCGGGCCGTCTCCCAGCCCAGCATCTCCAGCAGCCGGTCCACCTCCGTCCGCGCGGCAGTCACCGCAGGGTCCTCCTCGTCCGGCTCGGGATCCTGCGGCAGGGCCCACAGAGCGGCGCCCAGGCGGATCGTGCGGCCCAGGGAGTCGTCGTCGACATGCGCCAGCACCTCGCGCGCCGTGCTCACCGGCACCCCGCCCACCTGGATCAGGGCGCGCACCAGCCGCAGCCGGCGCAGATGCTCCTCGCCGTACTCGGCGGTCGTCGCGTTGACCCGGCGGCCCGGCGGCAACAGGCCTTCGCGCAGGTAGTACTTGATCGTCGCCGTGGACACCCCACTGCGCTCACTCAACTCGGCCAGCCGCATGTCTTGCACCCTCTATCGGATAGCGTCACTATCCAACCATGGGAGATTCCTCGACAGGGAAGTCCGGCACCGCCGAGCGCACGACCGCGGCAGCCGAGGGGGATGTCGTCGTTCTGCTGATCGGCATGCGGATCAACCACTTCTGGGCCGTGCACCACTGGATGCCGGTGTTCCTCGCCATGCTGCGCATGCTGCGCGAACTGCGCGGGCACCCGGAGCGCGGCCTGCTCGGTCACGTGCTGCTCACCGCCTCGCCGCGCACGTACTACGTCGTCCAGTACTGGGAGTCCAAGGAGAAGCTCTACACGTACGCGCACGCGCCCGACACGTTCCATCACACCGCGTGGGCGGCCATCAACCGCAAGGAACGCAAGGGGAAGGTGCGCGGGCATGTGGGCCTGTGGCACGAGGCGTACATGGTGCCGGAGGGGTCGTACGAGGCGATCTACGCGGACATGCCGGCGTTCGGACTCGCCGCCGCGCACGGGCAGATACCGCTGGAGCGGCGCGGGACGCGGGCCAAGGACCGGCTCGCGCACCGCTCGAAGAAGGCTCAGACCCCGGCGGAGGCCGTGACCGACCGGATGTGACGGCCGGCACGACATCGGGGGCGGGCCCGCCGCGGCGTTGAGGCGGGCCCGCCCCCGAGATGTCGGTGAGCGTCGGTCGGAACAGGACTCAGGAGCGGCGCAGTGCCTCCGAGAGGCGGGCGGCGGCGTCGATGACGGCCTGGGCGTGCATACGTCCCGGGTGGCGCGTCAGACGCTCGATGGGGCCCGAGACGGACACGGCGGCCACCACGCGGTTGGAAGGCCCGCGTACGGGCGCGGAGACGGACGCGACGCCCGGCTCGCGCTCGCCGATCGACTGGGCCCAGCCACGGCGCCGTACGCCCGACAGGGCCGTCGCCGTGAAACGGGCGCCCTGCAGGCCCCGGTGCAGCCGCTCCGGCTCCTCCCAGGCGAGCAGGATCTGCGCCGAGGAACCGGCCTTCATCGTCAGTGTGGAGCCCACCGGGACTGTGTCCCTCAGGCCCGACAGACGCTCCGCCGCCGCGACACAGATGCGCATGTCGCCCTGGCGGCGATAGAGCTGGGCGCTCTCGCCGGTGACGTCCCGGAGATGGGTGAGCACCGGGCCCGCCGTGGCGAGCAGACGGTCCTCGCCCGCCGCCGCGGCCAGTTCGGCCAGGCGGGGACCGAGAATGAAACGGCCCTGCATGTCACGCGCCACCATGCGGTGGTGTTCCAGCGCCACGGCCAGGCGGTGGGCCGTGGGTCGTGCCAGTCCGGTGGCCCCGACCAGACCCGCGAGGGTGGCCGGACCGGACTCCAGAGCGCTCAGGACGAGTGCCGCCTTGTCCAGAACGCCGACGCCGCTACTGTTGTCCATGCAACGATACTTGCGTCTCACTCTGTGAAACGCAAGTTCAATTTTCCGTGGAACACGCCACTCTGGAAGCACGAAGTCACGAACGGCCCGTGGACGTAAGGGCCTGGCGGCGGACGCCCGGGATCAGGGGTGCGGGCGCCGTCTCCTCACAGATCTCTAGTTGGGTCGGCGACCGTTGCCGGCCGGAGGGAAAGCGATGGGTAGGACACTCGCGGAGAAGGTCTGGGACGACCATGTCGTCCGGCGCGCCGAGGGCGAGCCCGACCTCCTCTACATCGATCTGCACCTGCTGCACGAGGTGACCAGCCCGCAGGCCTTCGACGGCCTCCGCAAGAGCGGTCGCCAGGTGCGCCGGCTCGACCTGACCATCGCCACCGAGGATCACAACACCCCCACCCTCGACATCGACAAGCCCATCGCCGACCCGGTCTCCCGCGCCCAGCTGGAGACGCTGCGCAAGAACTGCGCGGAGTTCGGCGTCCGGCTGCACCCGCTGGGCGACGTCGAGCAGGGCGTCGTGCACGTCGTCGGCCCGCAGCTGGGCCTGACCCAGCCCGGCACCACCGTCGTCTGCGGCGACTCGCACACCTCCACGCACGGCGCGTTCGGCGCGCTGGCGTTCGGCATCGGCACCTCCCAGGTCGAGCACGTGCTGGCCACCCAGACGCTGCCGATGGCCCGCCCCAAGACCATGGCGATCACGGTCGACGGCGAGCTGCCCGAGGGCGTCACCGCCAAGGACCTGATCCTGGCGATCATCGCGAAGATCGGCACCGGCGGCGGCCAGGGCTACGTCCTGGAGTACCGCGGCTCCGCCATCGAGAAGCTCTCGATGGAGGCCCGCATGACCATCTGCAACATGTCGATCGAGGCCGGCGCCCGCGCGGGCATGATCGCCCCGGACGAGACCACGTTCGCCTACCTCAAGGGCCGCCCGCACGCCCCCGAGGGCGCCGACTGGGACGCGGCCGTCGAGTACTGGAAGACGCTGCGCACCGACGACGACGCCGAGTTCGACGCCGAGGTCGTCATCGACGCCGCCGCACTGTCGCCGTTCGTCACCTGGGGCACCAACCCCGGCCAGGGAGCGCCGCTTTCCGCGTCCGTCCCCGACCCGGCTTCGTACGAGGACGCCTCGGAGCGCCTCGCCGCCGAAAAGGCCCTGGAGTACATGGGGTTGGAGGCCGGGCAGCCGCTGCGCTCCATCAAGGTGGACACCGTCTTCGTAGGCTCCTGCACCAACGGCCGCATCGAGGACCTGCGCAACGCCGCCGAGATCCTGCGCGGTCGCAAAATCGCCGACGGCGTACGGATGCTGGTCGTCCCGGGCTCCGCGCGCGTGGGTCTGCAGGCCGTCTCCGAGGGCCTGGACGTGGTCTTCAAGGAGGCCGGCGCCGAATGGCGGCACGCGGGCTGCTCGATGTGCCTCGGCATGAACCCGGACCAGCTGGCCCCCGGCGAGCGCTCCGCGTCCACCTCCAACCGCAACTTCGAGGGCAGGCAGGGCAAGGGCGGCCGTACGCATCTGGTGTCGCCGCAGGTGGCGGCCGCGACCGCCGTGCTGGGGCACCTGGCCTCTCCCGCCGACCTGTCCGAGACCGCCGTGCCCGCTGGAGTCTGATCAGTCATGGAAGCATTCACCACCCACACCGGCCGGGCCGTGCCGCTGCGCCGCTCCAACGTCGACACCGACCAGATCATCCCGGCCCACTGGCTCAAGAAGGTCACGCGGGACGGTTTCGAGGACGGGCTGTTCGAGGCCTGGCGCAAGGACCCGTCGTTCATCCTCAACCAGCCCGAGCGGCAGGGCGCCACGGTGCTGGTCGCCGGCCCCGACTTCGGCACCGGCTCCTCGCGCGAGCACGCCGTCTGGGCGCTGCAGAACTACGGCTTCAAGACCGTGATCTCCTCCCGCTTCGCCGACATCTTCCGCGGCAACTCGCTGAAGAACGGCCTGCTCACCGTCGTCCTCGACCAGAAGATCGTGGACGCGCTGTGGGAGCTCACGGAGAAGGACCCCACGGCGGAGATCACCGTCGACCTCGAGTCCCGCGAGGTGCGCGCCGAGGGCATCACCGCCTCCTTCGAGCTGGACGAGAACTCCCGCTGGCGGCTGCTGAACGGGCTCGACGACATCTCCATCACCCTGCGGAACGAGGCCGACATCGCCGCCTACGAGGCGAAGCGCCCGTCGTTCAAGCCGCGGACGCTCACGGCCTGACCCGCACCGCCGAAGTCCCCGCTCCGGGTCGACTTTCGGCCACCGCGACACCCCGCCCGTACCCCCGATCGACCGATCGGGGGTACGGGCTTTTTCGCGTCCGCACGGACCCGCGGACCGCCCCCGGCGGGCCTCAACTTCCCACGTTACGACGGTGATTGCCGGGGTACGTGAGTCATGGACCCGCGGCTGACGGGTGTGCCCGACAGGGCCGTCCGAGGCGGCAGTTGCCCCCTGCGCAGGCGACAACTCGCCCCAGATGGCACAATCTGTGCATGGAACACGACGGCCAACTCGAGCTCTATACGGCGGTCGCGGTCCGGCTCAAAGAAGCGCACTCCCGAGTGCGCGCACTGCAAGTCCCGGAGGGCGTACGGATGGCGCTGACCCGGAAGCTGCTGGTCATTACGGCCGCGGCCAAGCACGATCTCGCCGGTGCGGCAAGGCGTCTGGAGCGGTTCAACGCGGACCTGGACGAGGGTCGATTCCCCGAAGAGGAACGCTGAACCAGTCGAGGCAGTCGAGTTCGTTGCGGCGCACGGGTGATTAGCCCGTTTCGTGTTTGATTTGCGGTATATATCTGCCTAACGTGCGAAAAAGCTTGAACACTTTCGTTCTGGCGATGTCTCCGAAGGGGAAGACGTGAACAAGGCGCAGCTCGTAGAAGCGATTGCCGACAAGATGGGTGGCCGCCAGCAGGCCGCCGATGCTGTCGACCATGTCCTGGACGCCATCGTCCGCGCGGTGGTCGCGGGTGAGCGGGTCTCGGTCACCGGCTTCGGATCGTTCGAGAAGGTCGACCGTCCGGCCCGCTACGCCCGGAACCCCCAGACGGGCGAGCGGGTTCGGGTCAAGAAGACCTCGGTGCCGCGCTTCCGCGCGGGTCAGGGCTTCAAGGACCTGGTGAGCGGCTCGAAGAAGCTGCCGCGCGGTGGCGAGGTCGCCGTCAAGAAGGCCCCCAAGGGCAGCCTCTCCGGCGGAGCCTCCGCGACCGTGAAGAAGGCCGCCGCCAAGAAGACCACCAAGGCCGCGGCGAAGAAGACCACCGCCAAGAAGACGACGGCGAAGAAGGCCACCACCAAGACGGCGGCGGCCAAGAAGACCACGGCGAAGAAGGCCCCCGCCAAGAAGACCACGGGAACCGCCAAGACCACCGCCGCGAAGAAGACGACCGCCAAGAAGGCCCCGGCGAAGAAGGCCACGGCCAAGAAGGCGCCCGCCAAGAAGTCGACCGCGCGCAAGACGACCGCCAAGAAGACCACCGCCCGCAAGAAGTAGGCAGCGGGCACGGGCAAGCGGTACTCACGCGCCGGGCCGGACTCCCTCACGGAGTCCGGCCCGCGGCGTGTTCAGGGGGCTCCCGCCCGCCCGGAACCGGGTGATCAAAAGGTCTGGAGCGTCACCAGCGTGATCCGCGGGGTCCCGCCGGCCCCTTCCGTCCCGGGAGCCGTCTCGATCCGCACCCGCTGCCCCGGTCGCAGCAGCCGCAGGCCCCCCGCGTCGAACGCCGCCGCGTCGAAGGGCACCGGGGTGCCGTCGTCCAGCAGCACCTGGCCGCTGCGGCTGACGGGGTCGTAGGTGTATGCGGTCGCCTGCATGACGGCAGCCTACTGCTCGGCCATCAGCAACCGCGCGGCGGCCGCCGCCGTGTGCGGACCCACGCCCAGCGCCAGCGCCGCCCGCAGATCCGCGCCGGTGTCCACGTCCTGCCGTACGGAATCCACCGCGTCCACGAGGAGTTCCACGGCACCCGAGGCGCGGTGCCGGGAGCGGGAATCGGGGCCGAAGAGCGGGCGCAATCGAGTTCCGTCGGCCGCCGTCAGCAAAGTTGTCCCCGTGCCTGCCGCATCGGCGAGAAAAGCACGGGGAAATGCGGCGGCCTCATCGAGAACCACGGCCAATTCCCCGGGGCGAAGGGCCGGAAGATCGGCGTTGAGGGCCGCCACGTCACGCGCGGGCCCCCTCGCCCGTACCTCCGCCGCCGCGTGCGCCAGCGCCGCGTTCAGGCCGTCGCGCGGCTCGTCGGGGATCACCGCGGCGCCCTGCGCTGCCAGCTCGCGCGCGGCCAGGGCGTCGTCCGTGACGACCACCACATCCCGTACCGCGGGGCAGGCCAGGGCGGCCGACACCGTGTCCTTCGCGAAGGCCAGTGCGAGTCCGGGGCGCAGCCCGTCGTCCGCGGTGTCCGACAGCCTGCTCTTGGCCTGAGCGAGCGGCTTCAGGGGTACCACCAAGGTCCACTGCACGAGTGTTATGTCCCTCTCTTGTCGCGGCCATTGTCACCCGGGGCATCCGGTGACCGCGGAGTCGGGGCGTACGGTGTTCTCGACAGACCGGCGGCCCGGGGCGACACTTGTGCGGCCCGCCTGGCCTCCGGGTCCAGGCCCCAACCAGGCCCTAGAGGAAGGTGTCCTTGTGCCGCGCCGCAGAATCGGCTTCTGGTACCGCTTCGCCGCGGTGATCTGCAAACCGCCGCTGGTGGTTCTGCTCAAGCGGGACTGGCGCGGAATGGAGAACATTCCGGCCGAGGGTGGATTTATCACCGCGGTGAACCACAATTCGCACATCGATCCCTTCGCGTACGCGCATTTCCAGTACAACACCGGGCGCGTTCCGCGATTCCTGGCGAAGAGCGGGCTTTTCAAGAAGGGATTCGTGGGGGCCGCGATGCGGGGCACCGGGCAGATCCCCGTCTACCGCGAGAGCACGGACGCGCTGAGCGCCTTCCGCGCCGCGATCGACGCCGTGGAGCGCGGCGAATGCGTCGCCTTCTACCCCGAGGGCACCCTCACCCGCGACCCGGACGGCTGGCCCATGACCGGCAAGACCGGCGCCGCCCGCGTCGCCCTGCAGACCAAGTGCCCGGTGATCCCGGTCGCCCAGTGGGGCGCCAACGAACTGCTGCCGCCGTACGCCAAGAAGCCCCGCCTCTTCCCGCGCAAGACCCACCGGGTGCTGGCCGGGCCCCCGGTGGACCTCGACCGCTTCTACGACCGGGAGATGACCCCGGAACTCCTCAAGGAGGCCACCGAGGCGATCATGGCGGCCATCACCCGCCAGTTGGAGCAGATCCGCGGCGAGAAGGCCCCCGAGACGCCCTACGATCCGCGCCGCGAGCGGATCGAACAGCGGCGCAAGACCCGGGCGCAGTCCCGGCGGGACCGGACGCGGAACGACCGGGTGCAGGACGACCGCGCCGCCGCGCAGGAAGCCGCGCAGGAAGAGGGGCTGGGCAAGTGAGCACACCGGTCAAGGCGGCCGTGTTCGGCACCGGATCGTGGGGGACGGCCTTCGGCATGGTCCTCGCCGACGCCGGCTGCGACGTCGTGCTGTGGGGGCGGCGCCCCGAACTCGCCGACGCGGTCAACTCCACCCGCACCAACCCCGACTACCTCCCCGGCGTCGAACTCCCCGAGAACCTGCGGGCCACCACGGACGCCGCCGAGGCCGCCGCCGGCGCCGACTTCACCGTCCTCGCCGTCCCCTCGCAGACGCTGCGCGGCAACCTCGCCGAGTGGGCCCCGCTGCTCGCCCCCGGCACGGTCCTGGTGTCGCTGATGAAGGGCGTCGAACTCGGGTCCGCCATGCGGATGAGCGAGGTGATCGAGGACGTCGCCAAGGTCGGCGCCGACCGGATCGCCGTGGTCACCGGGCCCAACCTGGCCCGCGAGATCGCCGCGCGCATGCCGGCCGCCGCCGTGGTCGCCTGCACCGACGAGGGCGTGGCCCAGCGGCTCCAGGCCGCCTGCCACACGCCGTACTTCCGCCCGTACACCGAGACCGACGTTGTCGGCTGCGAACTGGGCGGCGCCGTGAAGAACGTCATCGGGCTCGCCGTCGGCATCGCGGACGGGATGGGGCTCGGTGACAACGCCAAGGGCTCGCTCATCACGCGCGGCCTCGCCGAGACCGCCCGGCTCGGGGTCGCCCTGGGCGCCGACCCCCTGACCTTCTCCGGACTCGCCGGTCTGGGCGACCTGGTGGCCACCTGCTCCTCGCCGCTGTCGCGCAACCACACCTTCGGCACGAATCTCGGCAAGGGCATGACCCTGCAGGAGGCCATCGCGGTCACCAAGCAGACCGCCGAGGGCGTCAAGTCCTGTGAGTCGGTGCTGGATCTGGCCCGCCGGCACGGGGTCGACATGCCGATCACCGAGACGGTCGTCGGCATCGTGCACGAGGGGAAGCCGCCGGTGGTCGCGCTGAAGGAGCTGATGTCGCGGAGTGCGAAGCCGGAACGGCGGTGAGGGCGGGGGCCGCCTGAGGGGGGCCGGGTGCTGTCGTCTGGCGTGTGCGGCGCCGTTGTGGCTGGTCGCGCCCCGTGGCGGTAGCCACATGTCGAGCACAGCCCCGCGCCCCTTTCGGGGCGCTGATGCTAGGTCGGTTTCCCCTCGGCGGGTACGCTCGTCGCGATATGAGCACCGAGAACCTCCCCCAGAGTCCCGAGCAGCCGGCGCGCAAACCGCGGGTGGCCGTCGTGTTCGGTGGGCGCAGCTCCGAACACGGGATCTCCGTGGTCACCGCCGGCGCCGTCCTGAAGGCCATCGACCGGACCAAGTACGACGTCCTGCCGATCGGCATCACCAGTGACGGCCGCTGGGCGCTCACCGCCGACGAACCCGAACGCATGGCGATCGTCGACCGGCGCCAGCCCAGCGTGGATCAGCTCGCCGAGTCGGCCGAGGGCGGCGTGGTGCTCCCCGTCGACCCCGCCAACCGCGAAGTGGTCTACAGCGAGCCCGGCTCGGTGCCCAAGGCCCTCGGCGAGGTCGACGTGGTCTTCCCGGTGCTGCACGGCCCCTACGGCGAGGACGGCACCCTCCAGGGCCTCCTGGAGCTCTCCGGCGTCCCCTACGTGGGCTCCGGGGTGCTCGCCTCGGCCGTCGGCCAGGACAAGGAGTACATGAAGCGGGTGTTCACCTCCTTCGGGCTCAAGGTCGGCCCGTACGTGGTGATCCGGCCCCGCGAGTGGCAGCAGGACGAGTCCGCCGCCCGCAAGAAGATCATCGACTTCGCCGGTGAGCACGGCTGGCCGCTGTTCGTGAAGCCGGCCCGCGCCGGCTCCTCCATCGGCATCACCAAGGTCGACGACCTGTCCGGCCTGGACGAGGCGATCGCCACCGCGCAGGCGCACGACCCGAAGATCCTCGTCGAGGCCGCGCTGCGGGGCCGCGAGATCGAGTGCGGGGTGCTGGAGTTCGAGGACGGGCCGCGCGCCTCCGTACCGGCCGAGATCCCGTCGCCGGACACGCACGCGTACTACGACTTCGAGGCCAAGTACATCGACTCCACGCCCGGCCTCGTGCCCGCGCCGCTCACCGAGGAGGAGACGGCCGAGGTGCGCAGGCTCGCCGTGGAGGCGTTCGACGCGGCCTCCTGCGAGGGGCTGGTGCGCGCGGACTTCTTCCTCACCGAGGACGGCGAGTTCGTCATCAACGAGATCAACACGATGCCCGGGTTCACGCCCATCTCGATGTACCCGCAGATGTGGCAGGCGACCGGCGTCAGCTACCCGGAGCTGGTGGACCGGCTGGTGCAGGCGGCGCTGCGGCGCCCGACCGGGCTGCGCTGAGGCAACGCGGCAGGCTTCAGGAGGCGATCCCCTTGGGGATCGCCTTCTTGATGCCCGGCGCCAGGTCGATCAGCACCCCCGTGCTGTCCCGCCCGTCGGTCACGCTCACCTCGACGTACGCCTCGCGGTTGGCGGTGGTGAAGCGGTACGTGTCGTCGCCCTGCCTCTCCATCAGCCAGTCGACGCCGTTGACCCCGCCCGGCATCGCGTCCGGGTCGTGGCCGTCGGCCACCTTGGGGTCGACCATCTTGGGCGGCCGCTCGACACCGCAGCGCAGTATGATCGCCTCGCCGCCCCAGCCCGCGGTCAGCGGGGAGGCGGGTTCGGGATCGTCGCGGCTCTCACCGTCCACCTTCGCCGGCAGTGCCTTGTCCAGGTTCTGGCACAGCTCGGTGACCTTCGCGTCCGGGCTGGGAACCGCCGCGGACGCGTCGTCGTCTGCTGAGGAGCAGCCCGCGACGGTGATCAGCACCGCGAGTGCGGGCAGGACGGCGTGCCGGTGACGGAAGGAGTTCACCGGCACAGGGTAGACGGGGGCTACAGATGGACGACCGGGCAGGTCAGGGTGCGGGTGATGCCGTCCACCTGCTGGACTTTGGCGACCACCATGCGGCCCAGGTCGTCGACGGTGTCGGCCTGGGCGCGCACGATCACGTCGTACGGTCCTGTCACGTCCTCGGCCTGGACGACTCCAGGGATCTTGCCGATCTCATCGGCGACGGTCGACGCTTTGCCGACCTCCGTCTGGATCAGGATGTACGCCTGTACCACGGAACCTCCAGGGCGGCCACGAGGATCATGTGGGGAAAAGGAACGCCACGGTATCGCGTCGCCGCTCGCCGCGGGGAGACCTGCGGGGTGCGGGCCTCGCGCGCCGGGGTTCAGGCACGACAGAAGTTGACGGTCACCTCGACCGTAGCGAGGGCGCGGACGCCCCGCGACCGGGCACGGACAGAGACAGAAGGGGAGAAAGGGCAATGAAGGGCACTGTTGGTGAGCTCGGTGAGTTCGGGCTCATCAGGGAGCTCACCTCCCGTCTCACCACCACACCGGCGGTCCGGGTCGGACCCGGCGACGACGCCGCGGTGGTGGCCGCGCCCGACCGGAGGGTCGTGGCCAGTACCGACATCCTGCTGGAGGGCCGGCACTTCCGCCGGGACTGGTCCACGGCGTACGACGTCGGCCGCAAGGCCGCCGCGCAGAACCTCGCCGACATCGCCGCGATGGGCGCGGTGCCGACGGCGCTGCTGCTCGGCCTGGTCGTCCCGGCGGACCTGCCGGTGACCTGGGCGGCCGAGCTGATGGACGGGCTGCGCGACGAGTGCCAGGTCGCCGGCGCCGCCGTGGTCGGCGGTGACGTCGTACGCGGCGACACGATCACCGTGTCGATCACCGCCCTCGGCGATCTGCGTAACCAGGAGCCCGTCACCCGGGCCGGCGCCCAGCCCGGCGACCTCGTCGCCGTCACCGGCTGGCTCGGCTGGTCCGCGGCCGGGCACGCGGTGCTCTCCCGCGGCTTCCGCTCCCCGCGCGCCTTCGTCGAGGCCCACCGGCGCCCCGAACCGCCGTACCACGCGGGCCCGGCCGCCGCCGGGCTCGGCGCCACCGCGATGTGCGACGTGAGTGACGGACTGATCGCCGACCTCGGGCACATCGCCGAGGCCAGCAAGGTGCGCATCGACATCCGCTCCGGCGCGATCGACATCCCCTCGCAGATGAACGACATCGGCCAGGCCGTCGGCGTCGACCCCATGCAGTGGGTGCTGACCGGGGGAGAGGACCACGCGATCGTGGCGACCTTCCCGCCGGACGTGAAGCTGCCCGCCCGCTGGAAGGTCATCGGCGAGGTGCTCAACCCCTCGGCGCTGCCCCAGGTGACGGTCGACGGGGCGCCGTGGACCAGCAAGGGCGGCTGGGACCACTTCGGGGACATCGAGTCATGAGCGGTGTCGTGAGGGGCGTCATGCGTGGCGCTCCGCCCAGGGTCCTCACGGTCGCGGGCTCCGACTCCGGCGGCGGCGCGGGCATCCAGGCCGACCTGAAGACGATGCTCGCGCTCGGCGTGCACGGCATGAGCGTGATCACCGCGGTCACCGCGCAGAACTCCCTCGGGGTACAGGGCGCCTGGGAACTGCCCGTGGAGTCGGTGCGGGCCCAGTACCGCAGCGTCGTCGACGACATCGGCGTCCAGGCGGTCAAGACGGGCATGCTGGCCTCCGCCGAACTCGTCGAGGCGGTGGCCGAATTGCTGGCCGGCACGGACGCGCCGGCCGTCGTCGACCCGGTGGGGGTGTCCAAGCACGGGGACCCGCTGCTCGCGGCCTCCGCGCTGGACTCCGTACGGACCAAGCTGCTGCCCGTCGCCACGGTCGCCACCCCGAACCTCGACGAGGTGGCCCAACTGACCGGGGTGCGGGTCGAGTCGCAGGACGAGATGCGCCGGGCGGCCGCGGCCCTGCTGGCGTACGGGCCGCGGTGGGCGCTGATCAAGGGCGGTCACCTGCCCGGCGAGGCCGTCGACCTGCTCACCGACGGGTCCGAGGAGCACTGGCTCGGGGCGCCGCGCCACGACAACCGGCACACCCACGGCACGGGCTGCACGCTCGCCTCCGCGATCGCCTCACAACTGGCGAAGGGGCAGCCGGTGCCGGAGGCGGTGGCGGCGGCCAAGGAGTACGTCACCGGGGCGATCGCCGCCGGGTTCGCGCTGGGGGGCGGGATCGGGCCGGTGGATCACGGGTGGCGCTTCAAGGAGTGAGGCCCGGGGCGGACTGATCCACAGGCACGGCAAAAAGCCGGTCCACCCGGAGGTGGACCGGCTCAGTGCGGCGAACCGGCAGTGGCCGCGCGCTCAGCGATAGCGTCAGCGCGAGACCTTGCCGGCCTTGATGCACGAGGTGCAGGCGTTCACGCGCTTCGGCGTCCCGCCGACCACGGTACGCACACGCTGGATGTTCGGGTTCCAGCGGCGGGACGTACGGCGGTGCGAGTGCGAGATGTTGTTGCCGAAGCCCGGCCCCTTGCCGCAGACGTCGCAGTTGGCAGCCACGGGTCACTCCAAAGACTTCAGATGCACTTACGGTTGATCCCGGCATGCCGGGACCAGAATCACGGGCTCCGGGGGAGCCCCTGGGGATCCGGGTGGCGTTGCCAGGGGAGACGCCCGATCAGGATCGGGCAACCGGAGCAGCATACATCGGCTGCACCCGTAGAACGAAACTACCATGGCAGCTCAGGGGCCCGCCCGCGGCCCTCTTCCGGCGGTGGGGCCCCCACGGTCTACGCTGCGTGCCACGTCCAGCTCAGGGAGGCGCAGGTGGCGCAGGTGCCGCAGACATTCTTCGATGCTCTCGCGGTGCGTACCTGGTGCGGTCTCGCGCTCGATGCGCTGGGGCGCTCGCGCGAGGAGATCGACGCGATCAATGTCTACCCCGTGGCGGACGGGGACACCGGGACGAATCTCTTCCTGACCGTCGAGTCGGCCGCGGCGGCCGTGGAGGCGGTGTTCGCGGGACACGAGGCGGGGGTCGGCGCCGGGACGGGTGCCGGTGCGCAGGCCGGCACCGGGACCGGACCCACGCTCGCCGACGCCGTGCGCGCCATGGCGCATGGCGCGCTGATCGGGGCGCGCGGCAACTCGGGGACGATCCTGGCGCAGCTGCTGCGCGGGATGGCGCAGGTGCTGGCCGCGGACGAAGTGGAGGAAGCAGTCAAAGCGGCTGAGGCGGCCGAATCCGGTGCCGGTGCCGGTGCCGGTGTGGGTGTCGGGGCCGGTGTGGGTGTCGGTGGCGACGACGATGTCTCCGTCTCCGCCACGGTCTCCGACTCCGCCGATGGGCCGCGGCTGCGGCTCGCCCTGCGGCAGGCGGCCGACGCCGCTCGCCAGGCCGTCGCCCACCCCGTCGA
>NZ_JAOCQE010000097.1 GCF_025290915.1 Streptomyces sp. 15-116A
CGGGCGAGCCCCGTGCGGAACGGCCCGGGTGCTCCGGCCGCGGCGTCGGCGCGCCGGGGGAGGCCGCCCTCCCCGTAGATCAGCACATGACGCCCGGCGGCGAGCGCGGCCGCCGCGGCATCCAGGGCTTGGGCCGCCCGGGCCGTTCCCCGGTGGACCGGGATGTGCCCCTCCTGCGCCAGCGCCCTGCCGAGTACGGGTATCCGCCAGAGCCCAGCGGTGGCCATGACGACAGGCTCGACATTCAGCCACCGGAGCGCAGCCACCACCAACGGGGGGTCGGCAAGCGAATCGTGATTCGCGGCGAAGATGCAGCCGGTGGGAAAAGGCAGGTCGGCGTCACAGGTGACGGTCAGCCGCCCACAGACGGACACGACGGCGGCGGCAGCACGGCTCAGCAGCAAGGACAGTCCTCTCGACGAAGAAACCGTTCCCACCGAGATTCGCCGCACCGCCGGCCTGCCTGCCTGAGTGGTCGTACTCATCAGGGGTGGTCCGCCTACTCAGCCCCACCTGGCGGGAGCCGCTCGTGAGAGACCCTGAGCCGGGGTGAGGGCCGCCGGTCCGCCCGGACAGGCGTGGCCGGCACGGGTCAGCCGCGTGCGGGTGTCGGTGCTTGCTGCGGTGCGGGGATGGTTCGTAGCCTGCCCGGATGATCGATGGCGTGCATGTCGTGCTCTACACCCGGGACGCCGAGGCCGACCGGGCCTTCATGAGGGATGTGCTGGGCTGGCCGCACGTCGACGCCGGGAACGGCTGGCTGATCTTCCGCACACCGCCCGCCGAGGTGGCCTGCCATCCGGCCGAGGGGGAGCCGTCGCACGAGCTGATGCTGATGTGCGACGACCTCACGGCGACCGTCGCCGATCTCACCGCCCGGGGCGTGGAGATCACCCGCCCGACGGTCGACGCCCCGTGGGGGCGCCTGACCGGCGTACGGCTGCCCGGAGGCGGCGAACTCACCCTGTACGAGCCACGCCACCCCCGTCCCTAGCCACGGATGTCCGCCGCGGCGTAGGGCGCCGGTCGCGAGCTGGAGGACGCCTCCATCGGCGCGGATGTTCTGCCCGGTCACCCACCGTCCGTCCGGCCCTGCCAGGAAGGCGACGACGTCCGCGATGTCGTCGGGCCGGCCGAGGCGTCCGAGCGAGGTCATCGCGACGGCCGTCGCCAGCTGTTCCGGCTCGTTCGAGGCGCGCAGAAGATCGGTGTCGGTCGCGCCGGGCGACACGGCTTCTGGCGCGGCGGGCCGTCCGACCCGGAGTACCACGTGCTGCGCATCGAGCCGTGGCGGGTGCAGGTGGTGCGCGGAAGGGACCTGCGCAGCCGGATCTGGACGGCGGAGGACGGGGCGTAATCCCTCTCGGGTGCGCTCACGGCCATGGCCGTGAGCGCAGCCTCCCTGCTCGTCACAGCCTCTTCGCGCCGCTCAGAGCCTAGGCGGGGCACCCGTGCTCACCGGGCGTGCAGGCGAACCGGCAGTTGCTGGTGACCGTTGCTGATCAGCGAGCCCACGGGCCGCAGTTCCCTGGCCGGTACGGCGAGATGGATGTCGGGGAAGCGGTCGAAGAGGCTCTCGAGCACGAGGCCGACCTCGAGGCGGGCGAGCGGAGCGCCGAGGCAGAAGTGGACGCCGTGACCGAACGCCAGATGGTCCTTGACCGTACGGGCCGCGTCGAACGTGTCGGCGTCGCTGTGCCAGTCGGGATGACGGTTGGCGGCGGCGTAGGAGGCGAGGATCGCCTCACCGCGCGCGATGACCTGCCCGTCGGGCAGGGGGATGTCCGTGACGGCGAACCGGAGCGGCAGGTGCTTGACCGCCGGTTCATGCCGCAGCGTCTCCTCGACGACGTCGCCCCAGGTGACCGCGCCCTTGCGGACCAGCTCCAGTTGGTCGGGGCGGGTCAGCATGGTGTACACGGCCTGGTCGATGACGTTGACGGTCGTCTCGTAGCCCGCGCTGATCATCAGCAGCAGGGTGTCGCGCAACTCGGGGTCGGCGAGACGGGCACCGCCACTCTCGTCGTCCCGCGCGGCGATCAGCAGGGACGTCATGTCGTCCCCCAGTGTGGCGCGCTTGGCGGCGATGAGCTCGTCCAAGTGCTCATACAGTCGGGCCGTGTTGGTCTGCGCCTCGTCCGGACTCAGCGTGGTGTCGAAGACCCCGTCCACGACTCCGCGGAAGTCGTCCCGCCGGCTCTCCGGTACGCCCATGAGGTGGCCGATCACCCCGATGGGCAGCGGATAGGCCAGCTCCTGGCGCAGATCGACCGGCTCCTGCGCGGGGAGCGACGCCAGGCGGTCCAGCAGCCGCGCCACCATCCCCTCGACGGCCGGCCGCATGGCGGCGATACGGCGGGAACTGAAGGCCGGTGCCACCAGCCGCCGCAGCCTGCGGTGGTCGGGGCCGTACGCGGTGAACATGTTCTCCACCGCGACCCACAGAGCGAGCGGCCATGTGCCGAGCGCCTGCTCGAATGCGGGCCAGTGTGCGCGGGCGTCCTTGGAGACGTCAGGGCTGGTGAGCAGCTGTTTGAGGAGGACGGGGTCGGTGACGGACCACGCTTCCACACCGAGTAAGTCCACCCGGGTGGCCGGGCCGCGGGCGCGTAGGGCTCGGTGCTCGGCGTGGTGGTCGGCACCGGCGGGGTCGAGGACGAACGGAGTCTGCTGGGTCACGGCTGGGCTCCTTGGTGGGCGGAGAGGAAAAGGCGGCAGGGACTCCCCGGTGGAACGGGCCCGGGCACCAGGCGAGTTGGGTGACGGGGCGCGCGAGGTCTGCCTCAGGGCCTAGGTGAGCGCGATCGCCCGTGCACGCCTCCGTCATGCCCACCGCGGTACGGGACGACACCATCCCCGCACGATCACGACCGCGGATCGAGCCACAGCCATGATCCGGAGTCTCCCTCCGAACCGGCCTCCGCACCCTTGTTCCCGCCCGAGGCTCCCTCTACGGTGAGGGCGTTCATTCCGACCGGTAGGTATGTCGAGCTCGGGAGTCCTCTTGACCAACAGCGCACGTACCGAGGAGTACCTGGCCGACGTACGCGCCCGCCAGCGCCGCGTATGGCCGCGGTCCGTGCCGACGCAGGTGGTCTACCCGCTGGGGGAGCGGCCCCTGGCGGACCACCTCGCGCACTGGGCCGCGCACTGCCCGGACCGCGTCGCCCTAGCCTTCTACGGCCGTCACATCACCTACGCACAACTGGAGGACCTCACGGCCCGGTTGTGCGGCTGGCTGCAGCGCAACGGCGTACGTCCCGGTGACCGGGTCGGCGTGTTCCTGCCCAACTGCCCGCAGTTCATCGTCACGATGCTCGCCGTCCTGCGTGCCGGGGCCGTACACGTACCCGTCAATCCGATGTTCCGCGAGCACGAACTGCGCCACGAACTGGCCGACGCCGAAGTGGAGGTACTGATCGCGCTCGACACACTACGGCCGGTGGTGGACGCGGTACGGACCGGTACGAACGTCCGGACCGTCCTCGTCACCTCCCTCGCCGACCTCCTTCCGGCCGATCCTGCCCTCCCGTTGCCGCCGGGCATGCTGAACGGCGGCACGGGCGTCAGCGGATGGGAGCTGGCCGTCGCCGGGGACCGCGGACAGGACGCGCCCGGTGATCTGGACGCGCTCGCCGCCCTGAACTACACCGGCGGGACCACCGGACTGCCCAAGGGCTGCGCGCATACACAACGGCACATGCTCTACACCGCGGCGACGTGCGCGGCCTCCTGCGGCCTGGACACATCCGGCGACCGGCCCGACGTCCTGCTGATCCACGTACCCGTCTTCTGGATCGCGGGCGAGGACTTCGGCATCCTGCTCACCGGCTACTGGCGGCAGCCGGAGGCCACCCGTCGGGTGCTGCGCGACGGCTGGCTGCACACCGGTGACATCGGCATGATCGATGAGGACGGGTGCCTGCACTATCTGGGGCGCGACAAGGAAATGATCAAGGTCTCCGGGATGAGTGTCTTCCCCTCCGAGGTGGAGGCCCTCCTGACCCGGCACCCCGATGTGCTGAGCGCGGCGGTGGTGCCGATGGACGACCCGGAGCGCGGCCAGGTGCCGCTGGCGTTCGTCCAGGCCCGGCCCGGTACGGCGGTGGAGCCCGAGGACTTGCGCGCGTGGGCGCGGCAGAACATGGCCCCGTACAAGGTGCCCGTCACGGTGTGCCTGGACGCCCTGCCCATGACCACGACCGGCAAGGTCAAGAAGGGCGAACTCCTCGAAGAGGCGAAGCGCATGGCCGCAACGCCGGCCGCGACCGAGCGTGATGGGAAGGGCTGGTGACGATGGGTCTGGCCAAGCTGCTGGTGGCCAACCGGGGCGAGATCGCGGTCCGGGTGATCCGCGCGGCGCGTGAACTGGACCTGCTGACGGTGGCACTGCGCTCCCGCGACGAGCCGGACGCGCTGCACGCCCGCCTGGCGGACGAGGTCGTGGTGCTCTACGGCGAGGGACCGGCGGCGTTCCTCGACGCGGCGGCCGTGGTGACCGCGGCCGTCCATGCGGGGTGCGACGCGGTCCACCCGGGCTACGGACTGCTGGCCGAGGACGCCGAGTTCGCCCGCCGGTGCACCGAGGCGGGCCTGACCTGGGTCGGGCCACACTGGGAGATGCTCGGCACGCTCGGCGACAAGACAGCGGCCCGCAAACTCGCCGCCGGCCTCGGCCTGCCGGTGCTTCCGGCGACCGACGGGGTCACCTCCGTGGAGGAAGCCCGCGTGTTCATGGCCGAACTCGGCGAGGGCGCCGCCGTGATGGTCAAGGCGGTGGCCGGCGGTGGCGGCCGCGGCATGCGCGCCGTACACGATCCGGACCACCTGGAGGAAGCACTCCGGCGCTGCGCCTCGGAGGCGGCACACGCCTTCGGCGACGACGCCGTGTACGTCGAGCAGTTGCTGCCCAGGCCGCCCCATGTCGAGGTGCAGGTCCTGGGCGACGGGACGGGAGCCGTCATCGCCTACGGCGACCGTGACTGCAGCCTCCAGCGGCACCGGCAGAAGGTGGTGGAGATCGCACCGGCGCCCGGACTCGCCGAGCCGGTGCGCGCCGGGCTGCACGACGCCGCCCTGCGCCTGGCACGGGAAGTCCGCTACGCGGGCCTGGGCACGGTCGAGTTCCTGGTCGACACCCGCGAGGGCAGGGAGGACTACTACTTCCTTGAGGTCAACCCACGCATCCAGGTCGAGCACACCGTCACCGAGGAGATCAGCGGAACCGACCTCGTCAAGGCCCAGCTGCGGGTCGCCTCGGGCGAAACCCTCGCCCGCCTCGGAGCGGACCGCCCGCCCGTCCTGCGCGGCTGCGCGGTCCAGGTCCGGGTGAACGCGGAGACGGTCCGCTCCGACGGGACGGTGCTGCCCTCCGCCGGCATGCTGGAGGTCTTCTGGCCGCCGACCGGACCGGGTGTGCGCGTGGACACGGCCGCGTTTCCCGGCGGCCGCGTCAGCCCTCGCTTCGACTCGCTGCTGGCCAAGCTGATCGTCCACGACGGCTCCGGGTCTCTGCCGGACGCTCTCGCCCGCGCCCGGCGCGCTCTGGCCGAGCTGAGAATCGAGGGAGTCGGCACCAACGCGGCTCTGCTCGCACGGCTGTTGGAGGCACCGGAGGTCGTCGCGGGACGCCTCCACACCGCGCTGCTCGACGACCTGCTGCCCGGCCTGCTCCCACCCGAACCGCCAGCTGAAGAGAAGCCCCCGGCGGCCGACGACCGCACCGGCACGGTCACCGTCACCACCCCCATGGCGGCTACCGTCGTCGACGTCTCCGCCGTCGTGGGGCAACCCGTGCAAGCCGGAAGCACGTTGGTGGTCCTGGAGTCGATGAAGATGGAGCACCCGCTTCAGGCCCCCCGCGACGGCGTCGTCATGGCCGTCCGGACACGGCCGGGCGACCTCGCCGAGCCCGGACAGCCCCTGGTCGTGATCGAGGCGACCGGCTCATCGTCCGGCGCCGAGCAGCCGGACGAGCACATCGACCCGGCCGCTTCCCGGCCAGACCTGGAGGAGATGCGGGCACGCAAAGCCCTCGGAGCGGACTCATGCCGACCGCAGATGGTGGAACGCCGCCACGCCCAGGGACGGCGCACCGCCCGCGAGAACATCGCCGACCTGTGCGATCCGGGCAGCTTCGTGGAGTACGGCGGCCTGGCCATCGCGGCCCAGAGAAGCCGCCGCCCCGTGGACGACCTGATCCGCCGCACCCCGGCCGACGGCCTCGTCGCAGGCGTGGGCACGGTGGGGGCCGAACGGTTCGGCCCCGTAACGGCACGGGTCGTGGCCATGTCGTACGACTACAGCGTGATGGCCGGCACCCAGGGCATCATGGGCCACCGCAAGAAGGACCGCCTCTTCGAACTGGCCGAGGACGCCGGACTGCCGGTCGTCCTCTTCGCCGAAGGAGGCGGCGGACGGCCGGGCGACGTGGACGGTACGGTCGTCTCCGGCCTGGACTGCGGGGCGTTCGCGCTGTTCGCCGCGCTGAGCGGGAAGGTGCCCCTGGTCGGCATCGCCTCGGGCCGCTGTTTCGCCGGCAACGCGGCGCTGCTCGGCTGCTGCGACGTCATCATCGCCACACCGGAGGCGAACATCGGCATGGGCGGCCCGGCCATGATCGAGGGCGGTGGTCTCGGCCGGTTCGCCCCGGAGGACATCGGACCCTTCGAGGTGCAGACAGCCAACGGCGTCATCGACATCGAGGCCGCCGACGACGCCGACGCCGTCCGGCTCGCGCGCACGTACCTGTCGTACTTTCAGGGTCCGGTGCCCGACTGGCAGTGCCCGGACCAGCGGCGGCTGCGCCACCTCGTCCCGGAGAACCGGCGGCGCGCCTACGACGTACGCGCGGTCATCGACACCCTCGCCGACACCGGTTCCGTGCTCGAACTGCGACGCCGCTTCGGACGGAGCGTCATCACCGCCCTCGCCCGCGTCGAAGGACGCCCACTCGGTGTCCTCGCCAACGACCCCCGCCATCTGGGCGGCGCCGTCGACTCCGACGCCGCCGACAAGGCGAGCCGCTTCCTCCAACTGTGCGACGCGTTCGGGCTGCCGGTGCTCTCCCTGTGCGACACCCCCGGATTCATGGTCGGCCCCGACGCGGAGCGCACCGCGTCCGTCCGCCACGTCAGCCGCATGTTCGTGCACGCCGCGGCACTGACCGTCCCCTTCGGCACGATCGTGCTCCGCAAAGGCTACGGCCTGGGCGCACAAGCGATGGCAGGCGGCGGATTCCGCATCCCGCGGTTCACGGTCGCCTGGCCGACGGGCGAGTTCGGGCCGATGGGCATCGAAGGAGCGGTACGGCTCGGCTACCGCCGGGAACTGGAAGCGATCGCCGACCCCGAGGAACGGGAGCGCGAATTCGCCCACCGGGTCGAGGCGGCCTACGAACACGGCAAGGCACTCAACGTCGCCTCGGTCTTCGAGATCGACGACGTGATCGACCCCGCGGAGTCGCGCAGGTGGATCAGCACCCTGCTGCACGACCCGTCCCGGGGGCGCAGGAGTGCACGCCCTTGTGTCGACACGTGGTGAAGGCCGATGGGAGCCGGCGGCGCGTCAACCATTCCCCGGGGAGGGCCGATCGATGACCACGGTGGCGCACGGAGTTGACCTCGACCAGATGCTCGGCCACTACCGGCGCCGCGACGCCCAGCAGGGTGGCTCCGGGGCGCCTCTGAGGACCTGGGAGTGACGAGCGCTGGGGCCTGTGCGACTGGACCCACCGGTACCTCGCTCCCATGAAGCCGCCCGCCACCACTTCGACGACTGACGGCGGGGGGGGAGTGAACTGGTGTGCGCGATAGCGGAGTTCTGCGGTGGCGCGTCATCAGGCACGACTGTTTCCGCACCGGCTCCTGAAACCGCCACCCCCGGCGCGGACGCCGGCGCCTCGCCCTCCGACTCCGGCAACGGCCTGCCGACAGGTCCCGCGCCGGGCGCCTCCTCTGCAGTCGAAGAGGCGTTCCGCGCTGCCCGCGTCGTCGCCCTCCAGAGCAACCTGGCCCACATCGATCCCGCACTCGGCACACCGGACGACATCACCAAGGCCGACGCGCAGTGCGCCGACCTCGCACGCAACGTCTCCGCGCCGGACCGGGTCGCCGCCAAGCGTTTCAGCACCGACAAGAACCGGGTGACCGAGACGGACGGCAAGCGCATCAACACGCTGCTGCGGAACACCTGTTGTGGGTGAGGGCGGCCAACCACCAACGTCCTGAACTCATTGCGCGACGGCGTGTGTCGTCCGGTGGCAACGCATTCCGAATGGCGCGGCGTTCAGCCTCACCGCTCCTGTGCACGGCGCCGGCCGACACCGTGGCCGTCGAAGGCGCCCCAGACTGAGGCGGCTGTCGCTGCCAGCACCGACAGGGTGTCCGGTCGGTGCCGACAGCTCATGCCCCGAACGCCCGGCGCAGCCAGTCCCCGGCGCTCGGCCTGCGTCGATGCGGGCCGTGCCGTCATCGGAGCGACTTGCTCATCCCTGCGCCGCTGTCGGGTCCATCCACATGACCTCCCAGGTGTGCCCGTCGAGGTCGTCGAAGGCGCGGCCGTACATGAAACCGTGGTCCTGGGGCTCACCGGTGGGTGAGCCGCCCGCCGCGATCGCCTTGTCGACCAGTTCGTCGACCTTCTCACGACTGGAGGCGCTCAGTGCGAGGAGCACCTCGCTCGACGTCTTCGAGTCGATGATCTGCTTCTTCGTGAACTCGGCGTACTTCTTGTGGGTGTGGAGCATCACGCTGACGGTGTCGCTGAGAGGAATGGCGGCGGTCGTGTCATCGCTGAACTCGTCGTTGGCGGAGAACCCCAGCGCGGCGAAGAACTTCTTCGATGCGTCGAGGTCAAGAGTGGCGAGGTTCACGAAGATCATCTGCTGATTCACGAGGCTGTGCCTTTCCTGATCGGTAGGACGAACGGCTGTGAGGCTGGTCGGAAATGGGCCCACCGGGGGTGACGCACCGCCCATGGCCTCCGCACTCTGGACTCTAGGAACCGAAACTCTCTCCCAGGCGTTGATTCGATCAGGCTCGAAAGCTGATCTGTGACCTGGCCGCGCAACGGAGTTGTGCAAAGGAGAGAGGCGTATCCGTGATCGACCTGCACATGCCCGCCGCGCGGCTGGCCGGCCTGCGCTGGGCGATCTCACCGGTGGGGGAGCTGGCAGCCGCCCTGGTCGCCGCCACCGAGGCGCCGAAGGCATCCCGCACGCACCGCCCCATCCGGGCACTGCTGTCGTCGGGGCGCCTGCCGACCCTCGCGGCCGTCGCGCGCGGATACAGCACCTACCTCCCGGAACTCCTCACCCCGGCACCCCGTACCTTCCTGCCGGCCGTCGAGGACCAGTTGCATGCCGTGGCCACGGCACCGGCGGGCACGGTAGGCACCCAGTTCACGGCGTTCCTCAGCGGGGGACAGGCGCGCAGCAGCCGCTGTCCCTGGCTGAGGGACGGGCAGCTCGCAAGCGCTGACGAAAGCGTGCGTCCCCACATAGAGGTCGGCGAAAGCGAACTGCGGGAGCGGCTCGCCTGCGAGCTGCACTGGCTCTGGTCGAAGGCGATGGCGCCGCACTGGCCCCAGATCACCGCCGGCTTCGAGGGATTCGTCGAACGGCACGGCGCGGTCGCGGCCCGTGAAGGGCTCGGCAACGCCCTCGCGGCCCTGCACTCCTCACTGCTCTGGCAGGACGGTGCGTTGAAGGTCGCCTCGGACTACGACGGGCAGGTAGGAGGCGAGCACCCCCTCACACTCATCCCCAGCCTCTTCCTGCACCGCGTGGGCCTGCACGCACCACTCCGCCCCGGGCAGGCTCAACTCGCCATCCCCATCGGCGCCTCAGGCCACACCACTCCCCGTATCGCCCCGGTCCTCGGTACGACCCGGCTGGCGATCCTGCGCAGCCTGACCGAACCGCGCACCACCACGGCGCTCGCCACGCTGCACCATCTGGCACCGGCCACGGTCTCCTTCCACCTCTCCCGCCTCCTGGCCGCCGACCTGGTCGAACGCGAACGCGACGGCCGCCACGTGCACTACCGGCACACCGCCAGGGCCCGCACCATCCTCCGCCCCGCCCCTCCGCCCGACCTTCCGGCCCCATGAGCGGCACGATGGTGACCTGGACGGACAGACCAGCCACATCGCTGTTTCGTCCACACCACTTGGACCGGCCGGAAATTCGGATCACTCCCGCTGGGCCAGGTCGTCGGTGATGATGGCCGGTGTGACAAACCGCATCAGCGCTCTGATCTCGGCTTTCGGCGTTCTTGTCAGCACGGCGTTGCTCGCCGGCGCCGTTCACGAGTACCGCTCCGGGGCATCGGCTCTCTGGGGCGCGGCCGGAGCTGTGATCTCCCTCAGCGCCGTGTGCACGCTCGTACGGGACGTCCGACGACTGCGAACAGACCAGGGGACCTGACGAACGGCACCGTCGCCGCCGGCTCAGCCTCCGAAGCCTGCCAGTTTGGCCCGTGGACGGCTGTAGCCTGCGCCGGCGATGGCATTCCTCATGGTCGCGGGCCTGACCCAGCCACCGGCGTGATTCGTCCGCGTCACCTCAACTCTTCCGTTCCTGGCGCCGCTTGGTGCTCCGGACTGGGGGTAACCGATATCTCCCAGGGGTTGGACCAGGCAAACGCCCAACGAGGAGACGGGTCATGGGAGTGCGTCAGGGGCAGGGTGGCGGTGGCGGACAACTCGGCGATCTCGAACCGGGCACGCGCCAGCGCGCGCAACTACGCGCCCGCGTCGTCGACATAGCTCTGCTGGCCCTGTGCGTGGTGCTGGCCCTGTGGGCGCTCTGGAGCCTCGTGGGCTGGGCACGCGGCACGACGGGATGGGCGTACAGCGTGGTGGCCTGCGTGCTGCTGGCGGCAGCCGTGACGGCCCGAACGGTGGGCATCCGCCGCAGGGACCTACGGTCCGGCCGGTAGGAGGTTGTCCTGGTTGTCCTGCCCTGTCCACCTGGCAGGACGGCCGGCAACTCCGGTGGCCTGCGTGACGAACCAGATGCCGCA
Source organism: Streptomyces sp. 15-116A (assembly GCF_025290915.1). GTDB lineage: Bacteria > Actinomycetota > Actinomycetes > Streptomycetales > Streptomycetaceae > Streptomyces. The sequence continues at coordinate 11,025 of NZ_JAOCQE010000097.1, forward strand.
GCAGAGTCCGACCGACGGCACATGTTTTGCAACGGCCTCGGGACTTGGGCGCTGAAAGGCCGTCACGAGGAACGGGGAAAGGAATGGGGAAGGGCTGATTCAGATGACTGTGGTCGCGCATCAGGGCGGCGGCGGAGGCTCCAGCGGCCTGTACGACGTACTGGAACTGATTCTTGACCGAGGGCTCGTGATCGACGCGTTCGTGCGGGTGTCCCTCGTCGGAATCGAGATACTCAAGATCGACGTACGGGTCGTGGTGGCCAGTGTCGACACCTACCTGCGTTTCGCCGAGGCATGTAATCGCCTCGACCTGGAGGCGGGGCCGCGCAAGCCCGCCGGACTGACCGAACTCCCGGAACGGATCACCGAGTCCGGGGCGCGAGGCAAGACCAAGGGCGTTCTGTCCGGAGCCGCGCAGACGATCTCCGACGCCTTCCAGCAGGCCCGCGACGAAGGGAAGCAGACACGGGGTTCTGCCCGCAGGCCGTGAGCCGGCCCAGCGAATGCCGTCTCGGCGGACCGATCGCTCGTCCCTGATGATCGCTGCACGCTTCACGGGCCCATGAGCCTGTGACCCCTACGCGTTCGGCCGAATGCCGACTGTTCACGGTGCTTGAACGCCAATACCTTGTGCGACCTTCGCGTCGTTCTGGGGGTCTCGTGAACGGTCTCCGTGCGATCATCGTCTGCCTCGTGATCGCGTGCACCGTGGCGATGCCGCCGGCCGCTGCTGTGACGCCGAGCTGGTCGGCGCTGCCGGTGCCGGCGGCGGCCGGGCCGGTGACCGTGTCCGACGTGGCCGCCCGCGGGCCGGACGAGGTCTGGGCAACCGGATATCAGCACGCCCCCGACGGGCCCCGGCCGGTGCTGTACCGGTGGAACGGTACGGAGTGGTCCCGGGACACCACCTTCCCCGGCGCCGGTGAGGCCGGCCGGCTCGGCAAGGTGCAGTTCGTCGGCAACGAGATGTGGATCTTCCACCAGCGCGGGGGAGCGGGGGAGATCCTGCGCCGATCCGCGGGGCAGTGGAGTGCCGTACCGCTGCCGCAGACCCTGTGGACCTACCAGGACTTCACCGCGGTGCCGGGCGCCGCATGGGTGGTCGGTGAGGACGACACCGGGCTGAAGGTGTTGCACTACGACGGCTCCGGCTGGACCGCACAATCCGCCCCGGACGGTGTGCTGTTCCTGATGGGCATCACCGCCCGCACCGCCACCGACGCCTGGGCATGGGCGGACACCGGCACCGGGACCACCGTCCTGCGCTGGGACGGCACGGTGTGGCGGGACGCGCAGGTGCCGCTGCCGCCGGACAGCAACGTGCATACGATCCTGCTCGATCCGTCCGGCCGGATCACGATCGGCGGCAGCCGGTACACCGACGGTGTGGCCCGCACCTACCTGATGACCCGGAACGGGCCCACCTGGCGCACCACTTACCCGCCGCTCGGCGGCGCCCACACAGGGGGCATGGTGCGCGGCCCGGACGGCGCGTTGTGGCTGCCGGTGCGCAGCGACCGCGCGTTCCAGTCGAAGTACGCCCGGGTGGACGGCTCGCGCACCACGTTCTCCTACGGCCCGAAGCGCACGAACGCGATCGACGTCAAGCCGCGTGCCATGGCGAGGGCCGGGCTCTCACTGATGTCGTTCGGGACCGTCGAGCTCTACGGTTCGCAACCGCAGCCGATGAGCGAGAGGCTGGGAGGCTGACCATGGCACGCCGACTCCTCGTCGTGGCCCTCGCCGTCGCCATGACCGTCGTATCCCTCATGACCTCTGCGGCAGCACCACTCCAGTCCTGGCAACAGGTTCCGGTCCCGGCTCAGGTGCGTCCGCAGGCCGCGCTGAACGAGGCCGTGGCGCTCGGGCCGGACCGCGCGTGGGCGGTGGGTGCCGACGCGGTGGGGCGCGAGGCGCCGGGCTTCCCGCTGGTGCTGCGCTGGGACGGAACCGTCTGGCAGCGCCAGAGTCTGCGCGGGATCGGATGGCAGGGAGAGCTGTTGTCCATAGCCGCGACCTCACCGACCGCTCTCTGGGCCGTCGGCCGTGACGCGGCCGGTGGCTCCCGGCTGCTCCGCTACGACGGCATCGCCTGGTCCGAGAGCCGCGTGCCGCGCGGTGCGGCACTGACCAGGGTCGTGGCCGGTGGCGGTGAGACCTGGCTGATCGGTTCGCGGGACGGCGCACGGGTACTGCTGCGCAGGGAAGGCAACGGCTGGCGGGAGGTGCCGGTGCCGCCGGGATCGGTGTACGGGCTGCACGTCCTGGCCGCCGACGACGTCTGGGCCGCGGGCGCCACCGACGCGGGTGCGGCCGTGTCGCACTGGGACGGGCAGACGTGGCAGCAGACGATCGTGGACGGATTCCCCCGGTCGGCCGTGGGCAGTGTGCTGGCGGTCTCGCCGACGGAGGTGTGGGCGGGAGGCACGGCCGGCTTCGTCGGCGGTCCTCCGGGCCGGCCGATTCCGCCCCTGCTGGTCCGCTGGGACGGGCAGGCGTGGAATCGGGTGAGCGTGCCCACCGACTTCGGTGCGGTCAGCTCACTGGCACCCGGTGAGCCCGGCGCGCTGGCCTGGGTGTCGGTGGCAGGGTCGCAGAAGTGGGGTCCGCCGGGCAGTACTCCGCCGTTGGTTCCCGGCCCGGACTTCCTTGCCTGGAACGGACAGTCGTTCACCGGGTACAGCGAACCCGCGGTGGCCGGGGAGGGGGAGTCCCGGACCCTGCGGCTGGCGCCGGTGCCGGGGACGGCGACGGTGTGGTCGGTCGGCCGCGCCGACGGGCCGCTGGGCACCTTCGCACCGCGGATCCTGCGCGTCGGCTGAGACCGCGTCCGGCAATGCCCGACCCGTCCGGCGCGCGCAGCCGCGTCTGGTCACACCGTGCCGCCATCCGCCGGCGGCCTCTCCCTCCGTTTGACACGCTTCGAACGGGTGGCAGCCTGGTGGACGTGGACAGACGTCGTTAGGAGACGTGGCATGGCACTCGGACCAGCATGGCGCTCCACAGCGCGACAGCTTCCGCTCAGGCTCACCACCGGCGCGTTCTTCCTGAACTCCGGACTCTCCAAACGCGACGCGGACGAAGCCACAGCCGAAGGGCTCCACCAATTCGCCGCCGGTACCTACCCGTTCCTCGACAAGGTCGAGGCTCAGCGGTTCGTCCGGCTGCTCTCCGCGGGAGAGATCGCGGTGGCCGCGTCGCTGCTCCTGCCGGTCGTCCCCGCCGCGGTCGCGGGCACCGCGGTGACAGCGTTCTCCGTCGGCACTCTGGGCCTCTATCTGCGGACCCCGGGAATGCGGCAGGAGGGAAGCCTGCGCCCCACCGAGCAAGGAATCTCCCTGGCGAAGGACGTCTGGATCCTGGGCATCGGCCTCTCCCTCGTCGCCGAGGGCCTGAAGAGGAAGCGCTGCTGACGATCACGCGGCGTCCGGTGACCTGACGGCTCTACACCGTCCGGCACCTCCCGCAACCGGGAGGTGGCCGCGGCGGAAGCCGGAAGGCCGGGCGTCTCGGGACCGCGGCGTGTGCTCCGCCAGGCGTCGTCACACAGCCGGATACGGGGCGGTCAGATACCGCTGCACCGTGGGCGTCAGCCATGCCACGGCCTCCTCGAGGGGCAGGTCCACGGCGGGTGGGAAGCGCAGGACGTAACGCGTGAGCGCCAGCCCGAGCAGCTGCGACGACACGAGGGCGGCCCGCGCCGGGGCCTGTTCGGGGTCGGGGCACACCCGGCGGGCGAGCGGCAGCAGCTGGTCCGCGAAGATGCCCCGCATGCGCTCGGCGCCTGCCTGGTTGGTCACGCCGACCCGGAGCAGGGCCGTGAGCACCTCGTTCTCCTCCCACATGTCGAGGAAGTGCGTCACGAGCGCCCGGCCGGCCTCGTCGCGGGACAGCGACGCCGGGTCCGGCAGCTTCAGATCGATGGCGACGGCCGCCGCGAACAGCCCCTCCTTGTTGCCGTAGTAGCGCATGACCATCGACGGGTCGATGTTCGCGTGCTTGGCGATGGCGCGGATGGTGGAGCGTTCGTAGCCGTCGGCCGCGAAGCGCTCACGAGCGGCGTCGAGGATCGCCTGGCGTGTGGCGTCGGAGCGGCGGGGCGGGGTGGGGGGCGTGCTGTGGTTCATGCCAACGATCGTATGCCAACACTCGTAGGCCAACAACTGTTGACGTCCCTCGGTCGCCACGCCTACGCTTGCCAACACACGTTGACCAACGCTTGTTGGCCAACAAACGTCGGCACGCAGGAGGTCCTCATGAACGGCACCGTCACCGGCACTGGCAAGAACGCCGGCCCGACGCACCCCGTGATCGTCGTCGGCTCCGGCCCCACCGGCCTCCTCCTGGCCGGTGACCTCGCGGCCGCCGATGTCCCCGTCCTCCTCCTCGAACGGCGCCCCCACAAGATCAGCAACCTCTCCCGCGCCTTCGGCGTGCACGCCCGCACCCTGGAGCAGCTCGACGCACGCGGCCTCGCCGACGACCTGCTCGCCACCGGCAGCACCATCACCCGCCTGCGACTCTTCCGCCGGCTGTCTCTCGACCTGAGCACGCTGCCGTCCCGCTTCCCGTTCCTGCTCATCACCCCGCAGTACGAGGTCGAGCGGCTGCTGGAGCGGCGGGCGCGCGACCTCGGCGTCGAGTTCCTCTTCGAGAACGAGGTCGTGGGACTGCGGCAGGACGACAACGGCGTCGACCTCGACGTCCGAGGCCCGGACGGGACGGTCGTCACCCGCCGTGCGGCCTACGTCGTCGGCGCCGACGGTCACCGCAGTGCCGTACGCCAGGCGGTCGGCCAGCCCTTCCCCGGCGTCTCCGTCATCAAGTCCCTGCTCCTGGCGGACGTCCGGCTCGCCGAGCGGCCCGAGAGCGTGCTCACCGTCAACGGCGCGGGCGACGCCTTCGCGATGATCGCGTCCTTCGGTGACGGCTGGTACCGCGTCATGGGCTGGAACCGCCGCCACGAGGTCCCCGACGACGCCCCGCTCGACCTGGAGGAGGTCCGGGAGGTCACCCGCCGTGCCCTGGGCACCGACTACGGCATGCACGACGCCCGCTGGCTCTCCCGCTTCCACAGCGACGAGCGGCAGGCGCCCGAGTACCGGGTCGGGCGGGTCTTCCTCGCCGGGGACGCCGCGCACATCCACTCACCGGCCGGCGGTCAGGGCATGAACACCGGCCTCCAGGACGCGGCCAACCTCAGCTGGAAGCTCGCCGCGGTCATCAAGGGCCAGGCGCCCGCTACCTTCCTGGACACCTACCAGACCGAACGCCACCCGGTCGGCAAGGCGGTCCTGCGCAGCAGCGGCGGCCTCGTCCGGCTGGCCCGCGCGCAGAACCCGGCCCTGCGCGCCGTACGCGCCCTCGTCACCGCCGCCGTCAACGCCGCCCGCCCCGCCCAGACCAAGGCCCTGGCCCAGATCTCGGGCATCGGCTTCACCTACCCCGCCCCGCGCGGCGCCCACCGCCTGACCGGCACCCGCGTCCCGGACGTGGAACTGGCCGGCGGACGCCGTCTGTACGAGGCACTGCGCGGCGGACGCTTCGTGCTGATCACCCCGCGGTCCCTGGAGGAGCCGTACGAGAGCCGGGACGACCGCGAGGACCTGCCGGCCGTGGAACACTGGGCGAGCGACCGCCGTACGACCGTCCTGGTAAGGCCCGACGGATACGTGGCGTGGGCATCCGACAACGCGGACACCACGGCGATCGAGAGGGGTCTCACCTCTCGCTTCTCCTGACTTCTCGGGCTGGGCATGCCCGGTCCAGGCGCCCGACCGGATCGCAGCGATCGAGTACAGCCGGGGTGCCTGCTGCCGAGTCTGGAATCGATGAGGGGGCCTCATGACCTCGGGCCACGTCTGGGTACCACCTGTGTGGGAGGTTCTCGTTGTTGGCGGCATGCGCTGTCCGAGTCCGAGTACGTGCGGCGACGGTGCATGACCGCTGCCGCCGTTGCCGTCGTCCGGGGCGGGGGTGACCTGCTGGGCATCCCGGCCGGCACGGATGCGCCTCGACCAAGGCGTTCGGCCGCGCGTTCCGCGCCGTCCACGGCCCATCGGACTCGCCTACCTGACCAGGCTGCCCCGCGCGGCCCGCTTCGCTTCCCGGGCAACGGCCCCGGGGCCAGCCTTGACCCCCGGGCCGTCTCAGGAGCGTGAAGTTCTGGCTGCTCGTCTCCAGGATCCGTGGCCGCCGCTTCCGGCTCCAGCTCGTGGGGTCGCGGGGTTCGTGCTGTGCGGAATCAATCTCCATCTCTCGCGAGAGCGACGCAGCTGACGCGGTACAAGAACGCCCAGTGACGGCAGCAGGAGCCGACGAGATCCGATAGGGAGGGAAGCCCATGGGAGCCAGCGGCTTCGTCAACCATCAGGGTTTCGACATGGAGACCGAGGAATCCCTGTGGGACCCAACGCATTGATCTCCGCGGCCCTGGTCACCTTCGCGGGGCAGTTGGACGGTTCCAATGCTGTACGCCGCCGGGAGGGAATTGCACGCCAGTTCGCGGAGATGATATCTCGTCAGGAAGCCGGGGGGACACCGCACCCGAGGGCACGGATTCGGCGTAGACACGTGACGCGTCGGTGACGGCCTGGGTCTGCTCATCCGACGTGGACCGCCTCCGGTCGTCGATCCTGGCGGCCGACGACCCGGTCGTCCGGGCGTTCTTCGGCCCGAGCGCACCCGCCTCATGCCCCGTGCGACGCACGTTTATGATCACAAGCCTCACCGACTCACAGGAGGTGGTCGGGCCGCACAGAGCTGTGCGCACATGGGGAGGTGCAACGCCGCGATGATGCATGACACTTCGGTGCTCGACGACCCGGTGGGTCGATCACTCCGTGGCCCGCACGCATGTTTCGCCCGGCGACTCGGTCAGGCTGCCACCTACCTGCCGGAGGTGACGACCTTCTCCGTGGTGCCCGCGGACGCGAACACATCGGCGTGGGACGACCTGGCCGAGTTGCTCGGTCCGGGCGAACTCGCCGACGTGTTCAGCTGCCCCGCCACTCCGCCGTCCGGCTGGGAACCGGTCTTCCGTCTCGAGGGCCGTCAGATGATCTGGTGCGGTACGGGCCGGTTCGATCACCCTCCTGCCCGCCCCGGCACCGAAGTGGTCGAACTCGGCGCGGGCGACGTGCCCGAGATGCTCGACCTGGTCGCACGAACACAGCCGGGACCGTTCTGGCCGCGTACCCGCGAACTCGGCATCTACCTCGGCATCCGTGACAACGGCACACTGGTGGCGATGGCGGGGGAGCGGCTGCGGCCTCCGGGCTGGTCCGAGATCAGCGCCGTCTGCACCGCCCCCGAAGCGCGCGGGCAAGGCCATGCGGCGCGTGTCGTCCATGCACTCGTCGAGCGGATCACGGCCCGCGACGAACGTCCCTTCCTGCACGTGGCAGAGACGAATACGGGCGCCATCGACCTGTACACGCGATGGGGCTTCGAAACCCGCAAGCCGGTGACCTTCCGGGGATTCCGCACCCCTTGAAGGCCCCTGCGCCCCCTTCCCTCTCAGGCCGTGATCCCTGTCTTCCCGCTCACGCTGTGATCCGCTCCCTCGGCCGCCGCGAGCGCCTTGTTGCGGCGCACGGAGGACCAGAAGGAGGCGCCGATCAGGACGACGCCGATGAGGCGGCGCTCCTGGCCGAACGCCCCGCCTACGACGACGTCGCCAACTCCCGCGGTCTCGCGGCCTCCTGGTGGGCCCGCATGATGACGGCCACCGAACTCGACCTCACCTGTGATCTGGTACCGGACTGACAGCCCGCCCGCTCGACGGAAGGCAAGCCAGGGCGAACTGCCCACACCCGCATCCGGCACGAACGCCCCTGGCGCCAGTCGAACCACCGGCTCCTCCGAGTACTGGTGCCCTGCCCGATGACTGCTGTTCAGGGATGTGAGCCGGGTTCGAGTACGACGACTGCGGTGGGGTCGGTCTGCGCTGTGCGAGGGCGTCGAGGTTCGGGTCGGTCTCCCGCCGGCGTGCCCACAGGCGTGTGCGTTCCTCACCCATCGCCGCGCGTGCCCGGACCGGTCTGGTCCCGTCGGTGAGGTGGGCGATGGCATCGGGGTGGGTCTGGAGGCTGAGCAACCAGGCGGGTTCGCCTTCGCCCCATCCGTTCATGGCCAGTGACACCAGGTTCGGGCCGTCCTCGAGGTGTCCGATGACGACGCTGCGGGGCAGGGTGCCGGTGCGGATCGCGGTTCCGGCGCTGAAAGTCGCGGTGCCGGGGCCTCGGCCCAGGTGGCGCGGTGACCTGGCGGGAGGTCCGCGGCTCCGGGGTTTCGGGCCGCCTGAGACCAGGCAGTGGCGCGTCTCGGTCGTCGGGCGGTCCTCCGCTCAGGACGTCCCGTTCACGGCCGCCGGGACGGTGACGTCGCGCAAGCCGAGGCGCAGATGTTCCACGTGGTAGAGGGCCTGCTCCAGCAGTTCGGCGACGTGGTTGTCGTAGAGGGCGTAGATCACGGAGCGGCCCCGGCGTTCCGTGGTGACGAGGCCGAGGTTGCGCAGCAGGCGCAGCTGGTGGGAGCAGGCCGACTGCTCCATGCCGACGGCGTCCGCGAGCTCGGTGGCCGCGCAGGGACCTTCCTGCAGGCGGGCGAGGATGCGCAGCCTGGAGGGCGTGGCCAGGGCCTGGAGAGTGGCGGCGACATCGGCGGCGCCTACCGTCTCCAGGCGTTGGCGAGCGGTGGCGGTGGTCTTGGCGTCAGCTCCGTGGCCCATGGGCTCCATCCTACGGAGAGCCTTCCATGAACACATGAATGCATGAATGAGTCTTCATCTGATCCAGTATGGTGAGGGAGCGGCTGCCGAGTGTTCGGGCTGCCGTCCCTTCGTCATGCCGTCGTGAAGGATCTCCGCCCCGATGACATCCACCCTCACCTCCCCCAGGGCCGACCGTGCCGCACCTCCACACACCGGCGACCACGCGCGGCGCCGCACCCGGGTCTTCGCCCTGCCCGAGGTGCGCTGGGCAGCCGCGGCCACGGCCTGCTTCCTGCTCGCGCTGCCGCTCCAGCTGGCCGGTGCCCCGGTCTGGGCATGGGGCCCGCTGTACGCGCTGACGTACGCCACCGGCGGCTGGGAGCCCGGGTGGGCCGGCCTGCGGGCGCTGAGGGAGAAGACGCTCGACGTCGACCTCCTGATGATCGTCGCCGCGCTCGGCGCGGCATCGATCGGGCAGGTGATGGACGGCGCCCTGCTGATCGTCATCTTCGCCACCTCCGGCGCCCTGGAGGCGCTGGCCACTGCGCGCACCGCCGACTCTGTACGGGGGCTGCTCGATCTGGCACCCGCCGGCGCCACCCGCATCGAGGCCGACGGCAGCGAGACCGTCGTGGCCGTCGACGATCTGGTAGTCGGTGATGTCATCCTCGTGCGCCCCGGGGAGCGGATCGGCGCCGACGGCCGTGTCCTCGACGGGGCCAGTGACGTCGACCAGGCGACCATCACCGGTGAGTCCCTGCCCGTGGCCAAGGAGAAGGACGACGAGGTCTTCGCCGGCACCTTCAACGGCACGGGCGCACTGCGGGTGCGGGTCGAGCGGGACGCCTCCGACTCCGTGATCGCCCGGATCGTACGGATGGTGCAGGAGGCGTCCGAGACCAAGGCGCCGACCCAGCTGTTCATCGAGAAGGTCGAGCAGCGCTACTCGCTCGGCATGGTGATGGCGACCCTCGGCGTGTTCCTCGTCCCGCTCGCCCTCGGCGCCGATCTCACCGACTCCCTGCTGAGGGCCATGACCTTCATGATCGTGGCCTCGCCGTGCGCGGTCGTGCTGGCCACCATGCCGCCCCTGCTGTCGGCCATCGCCAACGCCGGACGTCACGGAGTGCTGGTCAAATCGGCCGTGGTCATGGAGCGGCTGGGCCAGGTCGACGCGGTGGCGCTGGACAAGACGGGCACGCTGACCGAGGGGACGCCGCGCGTCACGGATGTCTGCCCGTTGCCGGGCACCGGCCTGGACGAGCACGGGCTGCTCCTGCTCGCGGCCGCGGCGGAGGCCCCCAGCGAGCATCCTCTGGCCAGGGCGATCGTCACCGCGGCCCGAGATCGGGGACTCGTCCCCGAGCCGGTGGAGGAGTTCGCCTCGACGCCCGGCGTCGGCGTGCAGGCCACCGTCGAGGGGCGCCTGGTCGAGGTCGGCGCACCGGCGCGGCTGCTGGGCGGCGCCGA
>NZ_JAOCQE010000098.1 GCF_025290915.1 Streptomyces sp. 15-116A
CACGGGCGGCGGGGTCAGGCGGGCGGTCAGGCGCAGGGTCTCGTCGAGGCGTTCGCGTACGCCGGTGAGCCGGCCGGGGCCGTCGGCGGCGGCCGGGGGCGGCAGATGGCGGGCGGGGGCGAGGTCGACATCGTCGTCGAGCAGGTCGATGACCGGGACGGAGCGAGCCAGTCCGGGCCGTTCGTCGAGGTGGCCGGTCCGGTCGAAGGTGTGCCAGGCGTCGAGCAGGGTCTCCCGCACGCCCTGCCAGTCGGGCCCGCCCCGCCCCTCGCCGCTGAACCGGCCCGCGTCGGCGAGCAGCAGTTCCGGCTGCGCGGGCGGCTGTTCGGGGCGGCGCAGCAGCCACAGGTGCAGCGGGAGGTTGTACGGCGGTGCCGCGCCCACGGGCAGGGCGAGTACGGCCCTGAGCGCGCCCCGGCGCAGCAGGTCGGCGCGGATGCGGCGGCCGGAGCGGCGGGAGGCGACGGCGGGCGGCATCAGCAGCACGGCGGTGCCGCCGTCCTTCAGCCGGGCCAGCGTGTGCTGCACCCAGGCCAGCTCGGACTCGGTGCGGGCGGGGAAGCCGTACTCCCACCGCGGGTCGTAGGCGAGTTCGTCGTGGCCCCAGTTGCGTTCGTTGAACGGCGGGTGGCACAGCACGGCGTCGGCGCGCAGCCGCGGGTGGGCGTCGGCGCGCAGGGTGTCGCCGGCGGCGGCGTGCACGGGGGCGCGGGTGTGCAGGGCGAGGCGCAGTGCGGTGAGCGCGGCGAGTTCGGGGGTGGCGTCCTGGGCGTAGAGCTCCTGACCGGGGCGGGGGGTGAGGGCGCGCAGCAGGGCACCGGTGCCGCAGGCGGGGTCGAGGACGGTGCGGGCGGGTCCTGCCAGGTCCGCCATGAGCCCGGCGAGGTCGGCGGGCGTGAGGGTGTACTGGCGCGGGTTGGCGTCGAGGTGCCGGCCGAGCAGGAACTCGAAGGTCCCCCGGGCGCCGAGCTCGGCGGCGAGTTCGGCGGCGCCGCGCAGGAGGGGGGCGGAGGGCCGCAGCTGTTCGGGGGCCGGGGTCTGCGGGAGCGCGGGGCGGGTGAGCACCTGGGTCAGGGCTTCGGGCAGTGCCCCGGCGAGGTGGTCGTCGGAGCCTGCGCTCACCTCGAGCCAGACGGTGGGCCGGTCGTGGATCAGCAGCAGGACGCAGCCGGTGTGGAGGAGGGCGGTGACCGGTCCCTCGGGGTGGCCGGTGAGGTGCTGCCAGACGCGTTCGCGCAGGGGGACCTCGGCGAGTTTGCCGTGCCGGCGCAGCCAGTCCTCGACCTCGGTGAGGGCGAAGGAGGGGCTGGTCTCGGTGCCGCCGACGGGTTTGGGGAAGTCGGCGTGCCGGCGCCGCCAGTTGCTGACGGCGGCACGGCCGACGCCGGCCAGCCGGGCGATCCCGGCGGCGGTGACTTCCGTGGCGCTGTCGTGCGTGTCCTGTGTGTCCTGCGTGTCCCGCGTTTCCTGCACGCGCCCGGCTCCCCTCGTCGGCGTGATCCCGCCCGTGTGGCGCCGAGCATACCGACGTAGGCCGGATCGAGGAGTTCACGACCGTGTACGAGAGTCATCGCGTGAATCGTGTTGACTCGGTTCACAGCTCATGCTGTGATTGACCGCGTGAATGAGCGATCGCCGAAGGGCGGCGGTCGCCGTTTCGGGGAGGGACACAGCCATGGGCATGAAGACCAAGGTCGCGCTGGGTGCCGTCGTGGGGATCGTCGTCATCGGGGCCGTCTCGGCGAACTCCGGTGACACGGACGGCGGATCGACGGGGAAGGGCTCCTCGGCGTCCGCGGAGCGCCAGTCCGGCGACACGAAGGCGGACGGCAAGGACAGCAAGGGCGGCCAGACGGCCAAGGGCGCCAAGAAGGGCAAGACCGACCAGGCCGACAAGGGCACCCAGAAGGCCTCCCAGGCCGAGCAGTTCAAGGCGTTCGTGCGGAAGAACGGCTCGCCTCAGGAGAAGGAGGCGGTCTCGCACGTCACCAAGGTGCAGGGCGCCGACGAGCAGAACGACATCCTCGACGCCGCCGACGTCTACACCGACTTCACCGGCGGGCTGATGGGCGAGGGCACGGGCCCGGCCAAGCTCATCGCCTCCGCGTTCGCCGACTGGAAGCAGAGCGAGAACGGTCTCGTCACCGTCTACGACGCCAACGGCGAGCTGCTCGGCAACGGCGAGTTCTGACCCGTACTGCCGCCCCCTTTCACCCGCCGCTCACCCAGGATCACGAAGGACACCGTCATGCGTCGCACCGCACTCGCCGCCCTCTGCCTCGCCGCCGTGGCCGGCGCCGGACTCACCGGCTGCCTGCCCGGCGAGGACAAGGCGTCGAAGACCTCCCGGCAGTCGGAGGAGGTGAAGGACTCGAAGGAAGGCGAGGGGCCGTTCGCCGGGCTGACCGGCGGCGAGATCACCGAGCGCGCCCTGGACGCCACGACCGGCGCCTCGTCCCTGCGGATGCAGGGCGACGTCCCCGACGAGGCGAGCGGCGGCACCCTGCACATCGACATGGCCCTCGACAAGAAGGGCGACTGCGCCGGCACGATGGGCATGGGCGACGAGGGCGAGGCCGAGCTGATCAAGACCGGCGACACCCTCTACCTCAAGTACGACGAGGCGTTCCTGCGGGCCCAGAGCAAGGGCGAGCCGAAGGCCGACGTCGACGCGGCCGTGGAGATGCTGGCCGGGAAGTGGACGAAGATGTCCGCCACGGGCGCGGACGCCGACGAGATCGCGGGCTTCTGCGACCTGGACGAGGTGCTCGGCGACGCCAAGGACGGCGGTTCGGACGCCACCCGGGGCAGGGCGACGACCGTCGACGGCACCCCGGCGATCGTGCTGAACGAGCGGGACGGCAAGGACCGTTACACCTTCTACGTCGCCACCGAGGGCAAGCCGTACCTCCTCCGGATCGACAGCACCTCCGCCGCGGACCCGGGTTCGATCACGTTCACGGACTACGAGAAGCCGGTCCCGGCCGAGGAGCCCGAGGGCGAGATCCTGGACCTGGACGCCCTGAGCTGACGGCGACTCACAGAGGGTGCCGCATCCACACGTTCGGCTCGACGTAGACGGCGTACCCCTGCTCGACGTCGCAGCGCACCGGCACGAGCGCCCCGGGCACCTCGACGGGGCCGGCGGTGTCGAAGGGCAGGCCCGTCCAGCGGCGCCACTCCTCCAGGGACGCGGCGACCGTCATGGACGCCGGCGCCACGCGGTCCACGGTGGCGCCGGCCCGGGCGTGGACACGCATCCAGGGGTCCTGGGGCAGGCCGTCGGGGCGGACGCGGCGGACGTACTCCTCGACGGGCGTGCGGGGTTCGAGGTGCTTGGCGCTGGGCCGCACCGGGGCGACGACCTCGCGGAAGCCGCGTGCCCGGGCGTTGTCCCGCATCGCGGTGAGCATCAGCGCGGACAGGCCGCGCCCCTGGGCGTGCGGGGCGACGGACACCGAGACCGCGCTGACGGTGTCGGCCCGGACGCCGCCGCGCAGATCGGCGAAGGCCCACACCAGCATCTGGTCCCAGCCCCGCGCGGGCAGTTCGCCCCGGCCCTCGGTGTGGAGCGCGAACGGCACGCTGTAGGCCTGGGCGACGATCTCGCCCCGGTCGTCCTCGGCGAACAGGACGTACTCGGGGAGTTCGGCGCGGATCCGCGGGAAGCAGGCGGCTCCCACGAAGTCCTCGGTCACGAATACCGGCCAGGTCTCCGCCATCGCGCACATCCGCTCCGCCGCGTCGGGACGTTCGGCGAGGGTCGACACCTTGAACTCCATGACATCACCGTAAACAGGCCGCCGCGGGGCGGGAAACCGCTTTTCGGCCCCTGGTTCAGCCGCGTTCGCGCAGGTACGCGTCCAGTTCGGCGGCCCCGGTGAGCATCGCGCGGGCGCGGGTGGACAGGCGGGTGTGCCAGTCGCGCAGGGCGGACTCCAGCGGCTGAAGTCCTCCTGCCGCCCGCACTTGGGCGATCAGCGGGGCGATCTGCTCCAGCAGGTAGCCGCCGCGCCGGAGTTGGTGGGTGAGCCGGGCGTCCCGTACGTCGGCCTCCGTGTAGACGCGGTAGCCGGTGCGCGGGTCGCGGCGGGGGCTCAGCAGTCCGGCGTGCTCCCACTTGCGCAGGGTCGCGGGCCGGATGCCGAGCCGGCGGGCCAGCGGCCCGATGTGGGTGCCGCCGCCCCTCGGCTCGGCTCCGGACACCTCCGTGCCCTCCAGGTCGCGCAAGGCGCTCTCCACCGCCTGGAGCGTCCGGCGGTCGTCGAGGAGCTGGGCATGGCTGACGTCGATCAGCCGGAACGCCTCCCCGTCCTCCCCCTCGTTCACCGCCCGCATGATCGACGCCGCCGTCCCGTGCCCGTGACCGGGCACCAGGGCGAGGAACGCGCGCAGAGCCGCCGCGTGCAGGGGGGTGTAGGCGCGGTAGCCGTGGGGGGAGCGAGCGGCGGCGGGGAGGATGCCGGCCTCCTCGTAGTTCCTGACCGCCTGCGTGGACAGACCGTGGGCGCGGGCCAGGTCGACCGGCCGGAGTCGACCCCTGTTTTGAAGGTTCTGCGCCATACCACTGAGGATAAAACGGTGATGGTCGCGCAGAAGTTTCAATCGAAAGTTCAACGATAGCGTTGAACGCATGGCTACGGACATCAAGGACACCGTGCAGGCCGTCGAGTCGGCCGCCGTCATGAGGCTGCTGCCCTCCCGGCCGCGCGTGCTCGCCCTGGGCGAGCCCACCCACGGCGAGGAGACGCTGCTCGACCTGCGCAACGCACTGTTCCGGCAGCTCGTCGAGGAGCAGGGCTACCGGACGATCGCGATCGAGAGCGACTGCCTGAAGGCACTGATCGTGGACGACTACGTCACCTCGGGCACGGGCACCCTCGACGAGGTCATGGAGCACGGATTCAGCCACCCCGACCTGGGGCTGGGCACCTCCGCGGCCAACCACGAGCTGGTGCGCTGGATGCGCGCCCACAACGACGGCCGCCCCGCCTCCGAACAGCTCCGCTTCGCCGGCATCGACGGCCCCCTGGAGATCACCCACGCCGCGAGCCCCCGGCAGGCCCTCACCGCACTGCACAGCTACCTCGCCGCCCATGTGGACCCGCCCCTGCTCCCCTGCACCACGGACACCCTCGACCGCCTCCTCGGCCCCGACGACCGGTGGACCGATCCCGCCGCGATGACGGACCCGAACCGGTCCGTGGGGCGGTCCGCCGAGGCCGCTCGGCTACGCCTCCTGGCCGACGACCTCGTCGCCCTGCTCGACGCGCAGACACCCCACCTCCTCGCGAGGACCACGCGGGACGCCTTGGACCGGGCGCGCCTGTACGGGCGTACGGCCACCGGCCTGTTGCGCTACCACTCGGCGATGGCGGACCCCTCACCGTCCCGTATGACGCGGTTGTGCGCCCTGCGGGACGCGATGATGGCCGACAACCTCCTCGCCCTCGCCGCACGGGGCCCGGTGCTCGCCCACGCCCACAACTCCCATCTCCAGCGGGAGAAGAGCACGATGCGGATGTGGGAGGGGCCGGTGGAGTGGTGGAGCGCCGGTGCGCTGGTGAGCGCGCGGCTCGGCGAGCGGTACGCCTTCCTCGCCACGGCCCTCGGCACGATCCGGCACCGGGGCGTGGACACCCCGCCGCCGGACACCGTCGAGGGGCACCTGTACGCCCTCCCCGAGAACCCCTGCCTCGTGGACGCCCCACGCCTGGCCACCACCCTCGCCGACCCACGCCCCACGCCCCGCGTCTCCCCCTGGTTCGGCTACGCCGCGCTCGACCCGTCCCACCTGGAGACCATCGACGGCATCGTCTTCGTCAAGGACATGCCGCGCGCTTGACGGCGGCTCAACCGCCGCACTGCCGCATCATCATCCGCTTGTCGGCGGTGGTCACGGGCAGCTCGTACTTGAGCGCGACCTGGGCGAAGCGGACCGCGTAGGCGCAGCGGATCTGTTTGTTCGGGGGGAGCCAGGAGGCGGGGCCCGAGTCTGACTTGGCGGAGTTGGTGCGGCCGTCGACGGGGAGCAGGTTGAGGGTGTCGTTGGCCAGTTGCTCGCGCTTGCTCTCCGGCCAGCGTGCGGCGCCCATCTGCCAGCTGTAACTCAGCGGCACCACATGGTCGATCTGCACCTCGGCCGCGTCCCGCTTGCGCCACTCGATGGTCTTGCCGGTGTAGGGGTCGTGCAGGGTCATGGCGACGACCACACAGTCGGAGCCGGAGCGGAAGCGCAGCTTCTGGCCGTCGCGGCGGAGCAGGTCGTTGCGGGTGTCGCAGCCGTTCCTCGCGAGCGGTACGCCGTCGGCCGTGTCCATCCAGGCGTAGCCGAAGTCCTCGCGGTCGTAGCCGGTGCGGGGGCCGCGGCCCTTGGTGGTCAGCCGCTCGATGAGGTCGACGGCCGCCGCGCGGTTCGTGTCGCCGGTGACGGGTGCCAGGCCCGGTGCGGTGCCGTCCGGGTTCTTCAGGGGGCTCACGGCTCGCGCGTCCCGCTCCGGCCGGCCCGCGCCCGCGCCGCCCCCGCCCCCGCCGGTGGTGTCCTCCGCCGGAAGGCCCTCGCAGCCGCTGGCGAGAACCGCCGCCGCGAGCAGCGCCGCCGCCCTGATCCGCCCCTTGTGTCGCGTCACCGCGCCCCTCCCCTGGTCCGTCCGGTCCCACCGTAGCGAGCGAGAGGTCCAGACCACATCACCGCCAAACGGGCATTCGAGGCAAGCCGCGCGTATCGTCGGTTCTGAGTCGAGTCACCTCCGGAAGGAGCTCTGGATGGGCATCTTCGACAAGTTCAAGAGCAACAAGGCGGCGCGCGAGAAGGCCCACAAGGGCTCCGACACCGCCGAGCAGAAGATCAACGAGAGGACCGGCGGCAAGTACGAGAAGCAGGTCGACGCCGGGCAGCAGCAGGTCGAAGACCGTCTCGGCATGGACCGCGACCGCCCCGACCAGCAGTAGCCCTCGCGCCGACCGGATCGAACAGAACCGACTCAGGGGCCGTCCACGGCCGTACGTCCGTGGACGGCTTCCCTCGTTTCCGTCACGCTGTGGTTACGAGCCCAGCACCGACGTCAGGAACTCCCCGACCCAGCCCAGCAACTCCCGCCCGACCAGCGGCTTCCCGCCCACCTTCGCGGTCTTCGGGCGCGGCACCAGCACCTGGTGGACCGCCGGCTTGATCACCGTGCCGGGATACAGCCGCTTCAGGCGCAGCTCCTGCGACTCGCGCAACTCCACCGGCGCGAAGCGGATGTTGGTGCCCTGGAGGACGATCTCGCCCACCCCGCAGGCCCGGGCCAGCATGCGCAGGCCCGCCACCAGCAGCAGGTTCTCCACCGGCTCCGGCAACTTGCCGTAGCGGTCGACGAGTTCCTCGCGGACGGACTTGATGTCCTCCTCCGAGTTGGCGGAGGCGATGGCACGGTAGGCCTGCAGGCGCAGGCGCTCGCCGGGGGCGTAGTCGTGCGGGACGTGCGCGTCGACCGGCAGCTCGATCTTGACCTCGAGCGGCGGCTCCTCCTCGATCTCGCCGGTCTCCAGCTGACGCCGGTAGTCCGCGACGGCCTCGCCGACCATCCGGACGTACAGGTCGAAGCCGACGCCCGCGATGTGGCCGGACTGCTCGCCGCCGAGCAGGTTGCCCGCGCCGCGGATCTCCAGGTCCTTCATCGCCACGTACATGCCCGCGCCCATCTCGGTGTGCTGGGCGATGGTCGCCAGGCGCTCGTGCGCGGTCTCCGTGAGCGGCTTCTCCGGCGGGTAGAGGAAGTAGGCGTAGCCGCGCTCGCGGCCACGGCCGACCCGGCCGCGCAGCTGGTGCAGCTGGGAGAGGCCGAAGTTGTCGCCGCGCTCGACGATGAGGGTGTTGGCGTTGGAGATGTCGATGCCGGACTCGACGATCGTCGTGGAGACCAGGACGTCGAACTTCTTCTCCCAGAAGTCGACGACGACCTGCTCCAGCGCCGACTCCGACATCTGACCGTGGGCGGTGGCGATCCGCGCCTCGGGGACGATCTCACGCAGGCGGGCCGCCGCGCGGTCGATGGACTCGACCCGGTTGTGGATGTAGAAGACCTGGCCCTCGCGCAGCAGTTCACGGCGGATGGCCGCGCCGATCTGCTTCTCCTCGTACGGCCCGACGAAGGTGAGCACCGGGTGGCGCTCCTCCGGCGGGGTGGTGATCGTCGACATCTCGCGGATGCCGGTGACCGCCATCTCCAGGGTGCGCGGGATGGGAGTGGCGGACATGGTCAGCACGTCGACGTTGGCGCGGAGCTTCTTCAGCTGCTCCTTGTGCTCCACGCCGAAGCGCTGCTCCTCGTCGACGATGACCAGGCCCAGGTCCTTGAACTTGGTCTCGGAGGAGAACAGGCGGTGGGTGCCGATGACGACGTCCACCGAGCCCTCGCGCAGGCCCTCCAGGACGGCCTTCGCCTCGGTGTCGCTCTGGAAGCGGGACAGCGCCTTCACGTTCACCGGGAACTGCGCGTACCGCTCGCTGAACGTGCCGAAGTGCTGCTGAACGAGGAGCGTCGTGGGGACGAGGACGGCGACCTGCTTGCCGTCCTGGACGGCCTTGAACGCGGCCCGTACCGCGATCTCGGTCTTGCCGTAGCCGACGTCGCCGCAGATCAGGCGGTCCATGGGAACCGACTTCTCCATGTCCTCCTTGACCTCGGCGATGGTGGTGAGCTGGTCGGGCGTCTCCGCGTAGGGGAAGGCGTCCTCCAGCTCGCGCTGCCAGGGGGTGTCGGCGCCGAAGGCATGGCCGGGGGCGGCCATCCGGGCGCTGTAGAGCTTGATCAGGTCGGCGGCGATCTCCTTGACGGCCTTCTTGGCGCGCGCCTTGGTCTTGGTCCAGTCGGCGCCGCCGAGCCGGTGCAGGGTGGGGGCCTCGCCGCCGACGTACTTGGTGATCTGCTCCAGCTGGTCGGTGGGGATGTACAGCCGGTCGCCGGGCTGGCCGCGCTTGGCGGGGGCGTACTCCACGACCAGGTACTCGCGGGTGGCGCCCTGCACGGTGCGCTGCACCATCTCGATGTAGCGGCCGACGCCGTGCTGCTCGTGGACGATGTAGTCGCCCGCCTCCAGGGTGAGCGGGTCGATCGTCTTGCGGCGCCGGGCCGGCATCCGGGCGCCCTCGCGGCCGGAGGCCTTCTGGCCGGTGAGGTCGGTCTCGGTGAGCACGGCCAGCTTGAGCGCCGGGTCGACGAAGCCGTGGTCGATGCCGCCGCAGGCGACGTGCACGACGGACTGGGTGATCTCGGCGAGGTCGGTGTCCAGACGGGCGGCGATGCCCTCGCCGCCGAGCACCTCGACCGTGCGGGCGGCCGGGCCGTGGCCCTCGGTGACGAACACCGTGCGCCAGCCGTCGGCGAGCCAGCCCTTGGTGTCGGCGAGGGCCCGCGCGGTGTCGCCGCGGTAGGTCTCGGGGGCGTGCATGCCGAGCTTGAGCGTGTCCGCGTCGAGCTCCTCGTCCGCGGCGAACGGCGACACCGACCACCACATCATGTCCAGCTCGCGCGCCCGGTCCCGTACGTCCGCGATGGACCACAGGGAGGCGGCGCCGACGTCGATGGGGGCCTCGCCTCCGCCGGCGGTGGCCGCCCAGGAGGCCTGGAGGAACTCCTGCGAGGTGGCGACGAGATCGGCGGCACGCGTGCGGACCCGCTCCGGGTCGCATACGACGGCCATGGAGCCCTTGGGCAGCACGTCCAGCAGCAGCTCCATGTCGTCGACGAGGACGGGCGCGAGGGACTCCATGCCCTCGACCGCGATGCCCTCGGCGATCTTGCCGAGCAGTTCGCCCAGCTCGGGGTGCTGTTCGGCGAGCACACGCGCGCGTTCCCGTACGTCGTCGGTGAGCAGCAGCTCACGGCAGGGCGGGGCCCACAGGCCGTGCTCGGCGACCTCCAGGGAGCGCTGGTCGGCGACCTTGAAGTAGCGGATCTCCTCGACGTCGTCGCCCCAGAACTCCACGCGCAGGGGGTGTTCCTCGGTGGGCGGAAACACGTCGAGGATGCCGCCGCGCACCGCGAACTCGCCGCGCTTCTCGACAAGCTCCACGCGCGCGTACGCGGCGGCGGCGAGGGCCTCGACGACCTCGTTCAGGTCGGCGGTCTGGCCGGTGCGCAGCGCGACGGGTTCCAGGTCGCCGAGGCCCTTGACCTGGGGCTGGAGGACGGAACGCACGGGGGCGACGACGACGGAGACCGGGCCGGTCTCGGGGTCGTCGGAGCGGGGGTGGGCGAGGCGGCGCAGGACGGCGAGGCGGCGGCCGACGGTGTCGCTGCGGGGGCTGAGCCGCTCGTGCGGGAGGGTCTCCCAGGAGGGGTACTCCACGACGCCCTCCGGGGGGAGGAGGGAGCGCAGGGCTGCGGCGAGGTCCTCGGCCTCACGGCCGGTCGCGGTCACCGCGAGGACGGGGCGGGCGGCCTCCCGGGCGAGGGCGGCGACCGCGAAGGGGCGGGCCGCCGGGGGACCGACGAGGTCGACGTGCATGCGGTTGCCGTCGCTGGCGGCGGTGATCGCTTCCGCGAGGGCGGGGTCCTTGACTACGGCGTCGAGCAGACCGTGCAGGCTCATGGAGGGGCGCTTCCATCCAAGGGTGGGCAACACGAAGATCCCGACGGGTGTCGCGGCCGGGGGGTATCCAGCGTACGTCTGTTGCCGGGGCGCCGGTGTTCGTGGCGACGTACCAGGGGGCTCCGCCCCCTGGACCCCCGGCCTATGCCCACCCACCACCCGACTCGGTGAGTGACACAGTTCGGCACGCAAACAGCCCGGTGCCGGGAAGTCCCCCCAAGGACTTCCCGGCACCGGGGCTTCCCCCGCAACCCCCGTATGCGGTGGCTACTCCGTGGCGATCGCGTTCAGGACGTTCATGCGGCCGGCGCGGAACGCCGGGACCAGGGCCGCGAACAGGCCCACGAAGGCCGAGCCGATGAAGACGCCGATGATCGTCGGCCACGGGATGTCGAGGACCTTCAGGCCCTCCAGAGCGAGCAGCTGCTGGGCGGTGGCGCCCCAGCCCATGCCCAGGCCCAGGCCCAGCAGCGCGCCGAACAGGGCGATCACGACCGACTCCATGCGGATCATGCGGCGCAGCTGCCGGCGCGAGAGGCCGATCGCCCGCATGAGGCCGATCTCCCGGGTGCGCTCGACGACCGACAGGGCCAGGGTGTTCACCACGCCCAGGATCGCCACGATGATCGCCAGGGCCAGCAGGCCGTAGATCATGTTCAGCAGCTGGCCGATCTGGTCCTTCAGCGCCTCCTTGTAGTCGGTCTGGTCACGGACCGTGTACTGCGGGTACTCGTCCAGGGCCGCCTTGAGGGACGTGTACGCGGCCGCCTCCTGGCCGTCCTTCGCCGAGGCGAAGAGCAGCACGTCCAGCGGCATCCTGTCGGCGGGGACGTAACGGGACACCGTCGCGATCGACGTGTACATCGCGCCCTTGTCGATGACGGCCTCGTCGCTGGTGATGGCCCGGACCGTCAGGTCGGCGGTCGAACCGTCCTCGAAGTCGACCTTCACGGTGGAGCCGATCTCGATGCCGTGTTCCTCGGCGAAGCCCTCGAAGACGGACATCGAGTCGGGCTCGTAGGCGTCCGCGAGGTTCCCGGCCACCGTCTCGGTGCGCAGGTCGGTCGCGTACGTCGGGTCGGCCGCGTTGATCGTCTCCTTCTTGGTCGTCCTGCCGTCCGGCGTGGTCAGCGAGGCGTCGAGCACCTTGTACTCGGTGAAGTGCTCCAGGCCTTCCGCCTTCTTCGCCGCCTCGACGGCCTGCGGGGTGATCAGCTGGCCCTGGTCGTTCTGGATGATGAAGTCCGTACCGACCGTCTTGTCGAGCTGGTCCGTCGCCGAGGCGACCATCGAGGAGCCGACCACGGACAGGCACGCCACCAGCGCGAGGCCGATCATCAGCGCGGCGCCCGTCGCGCCGGTGCGGCGCGGGTTGCGCAGGGCGTTGCGCTCGGCCATCCGTCCGACCGGTCCGAAGGCCCGCAGCAGGACCGCGCCGAGGACCCGTACGACTCCGCTCGCGAGCACCGGACCGATGACGACGAAGCCGATCAGCGACAGCACCACGCCGATGCCCAGCCACAGGGAGCCCTCAGTGGCCTTGTCCGCCGCGCCCGCCAGGTACAGGGCGAAGGCACCGCCGCCGGTGAGGACCAGACCGATCAGGCCGCGGATCCAGCCGGCCTTGCCGTCCGCCGGGGTGCCGGCGTCGCGCAGGGCGGCCATCGGGGAGATCTTCCCGGCCCGCCGGGCGGGCAGGTAGGCGGCGAGGACGGTGACGACGACGCCCAGGACCAGGCCGACCACGGGGGTCGTCCAGGCGATGGTGAGGTCGTCGGTGGACAGCTTCATGCCCATCTGGCCCATGAGCTTCATCAGCCCGACCGCGAGCCCGACGCCCGCGCCCACCCCGAGCACCGAGCCGACCACGCCGAGCAGCAGCGCCTCGGCCAGCACCGAGCGGTTGACCTGCTTGCGGGAGGAGCCGATGGCGCGCATCAGGCCGATCTCCCGGGTGCGCTGGGCGACCAGCATGGAGAACGTGTTGATGATCAGGAAGATGCCGACGAGGAAGGCGATCCCGGCGAAGCCGAGCATCGCGTACTTCATGACGCTCATGAAGCCCTCGACGTCCTTCTGGTTGGCCTCCGCGGTCTCCTTGGCGGTCTGCACCTTGTACTCGGCGCCGAGTTCGGCCGCGACGTTCTTCTTCAGCTGCGCGTCGGAGACGCCGGCCGCGGCGGTGACGTTGACGTTGGTGTAGACGCCGCTCTCGCCGACCAGGGTCTTCTGCGCGGTCGGCGTGTCCAGGTAGAAGATCGCGGCACCGGGGTTGGTGACGGTGAAGTCGGCGATGCCGGAGATCTTCGCGGTGTGGGTGCCGACGGCGGTGATCCAGCGGATCTCGTCGCCGAGCCCGAGGCCGTGCTTGTCGGCGGTGTCCGCGTCGACCATCACCTGGCCCGCGCCCTTGGGCGCCGCGCCTTCGGTGACGTCCATGGTGCGGGCGTCGTTGCCGTTCCAGCTGCCGACGATGGTGGGGCCGCCGCCCGTGGGCGAGAGGCTGTCCTTGTCGGCGTCGACGACGGTCACCGAGGTGGAGAACACGGTGCCCTCGGCCGACTTCACGCCCTCCGCCTTGCGCACCTCGGAGACCACCGAGGCCGGGATCACGGGCGGCTTGCCGTTGCCGGAGGTCGTCTCACCGGTGTCGGAGGAGTTCTTGGCGCTCACCGTCACATCGGACGACGTGGCCGCGAACAGCTTGTCGAAGGTGGTGGACATGGTGTCCGTGAAGACGAGCGTCCCGCACACGAACGCCACCGACAGCAGCACGGCGATCGCCGACAGCGCCATCCGGCCCTTGTGCGCGACGAAGTTGCGCATCGAGGTCTTGAGCACGGTCATGACGTCCGCCCCCGGGCGTCGAAGTCCTTCATGCGGTCCAGGACGGTCTCGGCGGTCGGCTTGAACATCTCGTCGACGATCCGGCCGTCGGCGAGGTACAGCACGCGGTCCGCGTAGGACGCGGCGACCGGGTCGTGGGTGACCATCACGATGGTCTGGCCCAGCTCGTCGACGGAGCGGCGCAGGAAGCCGAGCACCTCGGCGCCGGCGCGCGAGTCGAGGTTTCCGGTCGGCTCGTCACCGAAGATGATCTCGGGCCGGGCGGCCAGGGCCCGCGCCACGGCGACGCGCTGCTGCTGGCCGCCGGACAGCTGGGTCGGCCGGTGCTTGAGCCGCCCGGCGAGGCCCACGGTCTCCACGACCCGGTCCAGCCACGCCTTGTCGGGCTTGCGGCCGGCGATGTCCATGGGCAGCGTGATGTTCTCGAGCGCGTTGAGCGTCGGCAGCAGGTTGAACGCCTGGAAGATGAACCCGATCCGGTCCCGGCGCAGCCGCGTGAGCTTCTTGTCCTTCAGGCCGGTGATCTCGGTCTCGTCCAGGTAGATCTGCCCGGACGTCACGGTGTCGAGCCCGGCCAGGCAGTGCATCAGGGTGGACTTGCCGGACCCCGAGGGGCCCATGATCGCGGTGAACTGGCCGCGGGCGATGTCCACGTCCACGTGGTCCAGGGCGACGACACGGGTCTCGCCCGACCCGTAGGCCTTGACGACCTGCCGCGCCCGCGCGGCAACGGCCGTACGACTTCCAGTACCCCCGTGCCTGGGAATGGTCACAGCCGATGTCACGGTATGTCTCCTATGTCGGTCAGCAGATGAACGTGCGGTGCACTCGGCGAGTGCGTTCCGGTGGGGCTTGCTTGTTGACGTGCTCAGTCTTGCGGCGCGGAGGGGTCGAGCGCGCTGGTGCTCAGCGCAGTCTTGTACTGAGGAAAACCCCACCCCCGTTGCTGGGCTCAGCCGCCCCCCAGCGGCGTAAAGCCAGGTTAAGAACGCCTCGGGGCCGTCTCGTCCTCCGCCGGTACGAACCCTCCCCGAGCCGTAGTACGGAGGTCCCCCTAAGGGCCCTCCCCCGGGGGGAGGAGCCCTTCTCGGGGTCGGCTCCCTCCGCCGGTGCAGTCAGCCTGCACCCTCCCGCTGCGTCAGGGGCAAGTGGGATGCTGAGCGGCGGCAGACAGGTGCAGGGGGCACGTAACGGCGAGGGAAGGATTCCGGTGGGCGACACCAGACCGGCGGCGGCACAGGGGATCGCGGAGCAGCGGAGCACACCCGACCGGCGCGGGGCGGTCGTCGCCGCCCTGATGCTGGCGATGGCGCTGGCCGCGCTCGACTCCACCATCGTCTCCACCGCCGTCCCGCAGATCGTCGGCGACCTCGGCGGCTTCTCCGTCTTCTCCTGGCTGTTCTCCGGCTACCTCCTCGCCGTGACCGTCACCCTGCCCGTCTACGGCAAGCTCTCCGACACCTTCGGCCGCAAACCCGTCCTCGTGGCGGGCGCGGTGGTGTTCCTGCTGGGCTCGCTGCTGTGCGCGCTGGCGTGGAACATGGCCGCGCTGATCGCCTTCCGCATCGTGCAGGGCCTGGGCGGCGGCGCGCTGCAGGGCACGGTGCAGACGCTGGCGGCCGACCTGTACCCGCTCGAGCAGCGCCCGAAGATCCAGGCCCGGCTGTCCACGGTGTGGGCCGTGTCGGCGGTGGCGGGACCCGGACTCGGCGGCGTGCTCGCCGCGTACGCCGACTGGCGCTGGATCTTCCTGATCAACCTGCCCATCGGGGCGGTGGCGTTGTGGCTGATCGTCCGTCATCTGCACGAGCCGCAGCGGCAGCGGGCGGCACGCGCGCGCGTGGACTGGGCGGGCGCGCTGACGGTGTTCGCGTGCGGCGGCGCGCTGCTGACCGCGCTGGTGCAGGGCGGGGTCGCCTGGGACTGGCTGTCGGCTCCGTCACTGGCCCTGCTGGGGACGGGAGTTGCGCTGCTGGTGCTGTTCTTCCTGGTGGAACGCCGGGCGGCGGAGCCGATCATCCCGGGCTGGGTGTGGCGCCGCCGCACGATCGCCGCGGTGAATCTCGCCCTCGGCGCGCTGGGTCTGCTGATGGTGGCGCCGACGGTCTTCCTGCCGACCTACGCCCAGTCGGTCCTCGGCCTCGCTCCGGTGGCGGCCGGCTTCGTCCTCTCCGTCTGGACGCTGAGCTGGCCCATCTCGGCGGCGCTCAGCCAGCACGTCTACCGCAGGATCGGCTTCCGCAACACGGCCATGCTCGGCATCGGCACGGCAGCGCTGATCCTGTTCGCGTTCCCCTTCCTCCCCTACCCGGGCGAGGCCTGGCAGCCAACCCTGCTGATGCTGCTCCTGGGCGCGGCCCTGGGCCTGTTCCAACTCCCCCTGATCGTCGGCGTCCAGTCGACGGTGGACTGGGCGGAGCGCGGTACGGCGACGGCGTCGATCCTCTTCTGCCGCCAGACGGGCCAGACGGTCGGCGCGGCCGTGTTCGGCGCGGTCGCCAACGGCGTCCTGGCGGCCCGGCTCGGTGGCGGGGGCGACCTGGACTCGGTGACCAGGGCCCTGGACTCCGGCACCGCCGCCGCATCGACCCGCCGGGCCATCGCGGACGCCGTGCACGCGGTCTACCTGGGCGCGGCGGGCGCGGCGGCCCTGGCCTTCCTGGTCCTGCTGCTCCTGGCGCCGCGGAAATTCCCGGTGCTGAAGGACTGAGTGCGCCTACGGTCCCGGCATGGTGACCCTGGAACGCCTCCACGCGGAGCACGCCGATGCCCTGCTGGCCTTCGAGCGGGAGAACCGCGCGTACTTCGCCCGTACGGTGCCGGACCGCGGCGATGCGTTCTTCACGCCGACCGGTTTCGCCGCGCGTCTCGCGTCGCTGCGCGCCGAACAGGAAGCGGGCGTCTGCCACTTCCACGTGGTGCTGGACGAGGAGGGGCGGCTGATCGGCCGGATCAACCTGATCGACGTGACGAACGGCTCGGCCGAACTCGGCTACCGGGTGGCCGAGTCCGCGACGGGCCGGGGCGTGGCGACGGCGGCGGTGGCGCAGATGTGCCGGCTGGCGTGGACGTCGTACGGCCTGACATCCCTGACGGCGGTCACCACGCTCGACAACCCCGCCTCCATGAAGGTGCTGACCCGGAGCGGCTTCATCCGGGTACGCGACACCGTGGTCGGCGGCCGTCCCGGCGTCGGTTACCTCCGGTTCCTCGGGGCGCCTTCTCCACACGAGGCTCACACGAGCGCCGCAAGTTAACGGCGGTAACACCCCTGGTCAGAGCCGTTTCCTCGGACCGACCGATCAGTTTGGCCAAAACGCAGCGGTGTCCTGAACTCCCGAGTAGCGTGCGTCCTCCGCTACCACCCCCCACCTCCCTGCGGTCCGCCGCACCGGACCCGAGCCACGCAAGGAGTACGGGATGTCCTACGACCCGTATCAGGCGCCTCCCCCGCGCCGCGACGCCTCTCCCCCCTACGCCTCCTACCCCTGGCAGCCGCCCGCCCCGCCCGAGCCGCCGCGGCGGACGGTGCCGCACGCCCGTCTCGGGCACCACAGCGACCTGCGGATCCTGCGCAGCGCCTACCGCTGGCAGCGGCGCGTGGCGACCCTCACCGCGCTCGGCTACTTCACCCTCTTCCTGATCCTGTCCGCGTACGCCCCGTCCTTCATGACCGGCACCGTCACCGACGGCCTGCCCACCGGGCTGCTGCTGGCCCTGTTCCAGGTCCCCGTCACCTGGCTGGCGATCGCCCTGTACGAAGGCACCGCCCGCCGCCGCGTCGACCCCCTGGCCGCCCTCATCCGCAAGCAGGCGGAACTCGACGCCAAGCGGGAGGCCGCGCGATGAACCCCGAGTTCAGCGGAAACGCCCAGGCCATGGCCCTCGTCGGCTTCTCCGCCGTCGCCACCGTCACCCTCCTGCTGTGCGTGATGACCGGCCCCGACCGCGACGACCTCGACGAGTTCTACACCGGCTACGGCTCCCTGTCCCCCATGCGCAACGGCCTCGCCATCGCCGGTGACTACATCTCCGCCGCGACCGTCCTCGGCACCGGCGGCGTCATCGCCCTGTTCGGCTACGACGGCATCGTCCTCGCGCTGAGCACCGCCCTGTCGCTGATGCTGCTGATGTTCCTGCTGGCCGAACCCCTGCGCAACGCGGGCCGGTTCACCATGGGCGACGCGCTCGCCCGGCGGATGCCCGGCCGCAGCGTGCGGATCGCCGCCTGCGTCGTCACGCTCGCCGCGCTGCTGCCGATGATGCTCGTCCAACTGGCCGGAACCGGCCAGCTGATGGGGTTCATCCTCGGCTTCGACGGCGAGTCGATGCAGACCGGCTGCATCATCGGCGTCGGCGCCCTGATGATCAGCTACGCGGCGATCGGCGGCATGAAGGGCACCGCCCTCATCCAGATCCTGAAGATCGTGATGCTGCTCGGCTCCGGGATCGTCGTCGCCGCCCTCGTCCTCCACCGCTTCGACTGGGACCCGGGCGCGCTGTTCAACGCCGCGGCCGCCAACAGCGGCGTCGGCTCGGACTTCCTCGCCTCCGGACTGCAGTTCGCCGGCGGCGCCAGTCCCGGCCTGGACATGATCAGCTCGCAGCTGACCGTCGTCCTCGGCGGCGCCGTCCTCCCCCACGTCACCATGCGCATGTACACCGCCTCCAGCGCCCGCCAGGTGCGCCGCTCCATGTCGTGGGCGGTGTCGATCGTCGCCCTGTTCGTCCTCGTCATCACCGTCATCGGGTTCGGCGCGACCGCTCTGATCGGCCGGGCCGCGATCGCCCAGGCGGACCCGCGGGGCAACACCGCCTATCTGCTCGGCTCCCAGGCCGCGTTCGGAGCGGAGGTGACCACGGCGGAGACCTTCCTGTTCACCACCGTCACCACGGCGATCTTCCTCACCGTCCTCGCCTCCGTCGCCGGCATGATCCTCGCCTGC
The DNA here is from genome assembly GCF_025290915.1 of Streptomyces sp. 15-116A. Lineage (GTDB taxonomy): Bacteria > Actinomycetota > Actinomycetes > Streptomycetales > Streptomycetaceae > Streptomyces. Next base: position 18,372 of record NZ_JAOCQE010000098.1, read on the forward strand.
GCCAACTCCCTCGCCCACGACGTCTTCGCCGCCCGCGTCCAGGAGATGTCACCGCGCCGCGAGATGACCCTGGCCCGCGCCTCCGCGCTCGCGGTCGGCGTCCCGACCATCCTGCTGGCGACCCTCGTCCAGCACTACAGCCTGCAGCCGCTGGTCACCCTGTCCTTCTGCATCGGCGCCTCCGCCATCGCCCCGGCGCTCGTCTACGGCCTGTTCTGGCGCCGCTACACCCGCACCGGCATGCTCGCCACCCTCATCGGCGGCACCCTCGCCGTCCTGCTGCTGATGCCGGGCACCAACCTCGTCTCCGGCTCGCCCGTCTCCGCTTTCCCCGACGCCGACTTCAACTGGTTCCCGTTCACCACCACCGGCCTGCTGTCCATCCCCGTCGGCTTCCTGTGCGGCTGGCTCGGGACCATCGCCAGCGGGCGGGCGAAGGCGGAGGAGCAGCGCCGGCAGTACGAGGCGGTGGAGGGCTGGATCCTCGCCGGGGCCACCCGCAGGAGAAGCTGAGGGACGGACCGCGTTCTCACTCCACCGCCCGGCCGGTCAGCGCCGTCAGGCTGCTGCACACATGGTCCATGTGGGCCTGTACGTCGTCCCGCATCTCCTCGTGCTCGCGCAGCAGCCGCTCGGTCCGCGCCGCGATCGCCTCCTCCTCGGCCCGCGCCGCCGCGAGGATCTCCGCCGCCCGCTCCCGCGCCTCCTCCTCGTGGCGGCGGGCGGCCTCCTCCGCTTCGGCGAAGGCCCGCTTCGCCTCCGACAGTTCACTCTCGGCGCGGGCCACCGCCTCCGCGTGCCGCGCCTCCAGCTCCGCCGCCCGCCCGGCCTCCTCGTCCTCCACCTCGGTCAGCCGTCCGGCCTGCTCCCGCGCCATCTCCGCGAGCATCTCCGCCACCCGCCGGCGCATCTCCCGCTGCACCTCCAGCGCCTCGCCGCGCCGCTCCTTCACCTCACAGCGGGCCGCGACCCGGATCTCGTCCGCCTCCGCACCGGCGGTCAACCTCCGCTGCCGCGCCGCCTCGTCGGCCTCGGCGCGCACGGAGTCGGCGTAGGCCTGCGCCGACTGCCGTACGCCGTCCGCCTCGGCGTCCGCCTCCTCGGCGACCCGCCGCGCCTCCCGGCGCGCGCCGTCCCGCACGGCCTCCGCCTCCTGCCGCACCAGCTCGAACAGCCGCCGGGCACTCTCCCCGAGCGATTCATACGTCTGCTCGGGCAGCGTCGCCACCCGCTCCCGCAGCAGCTGGAGCTCCTCCTCCATCTCCCTCGCCAGCACGGTGAGCCGGGCGGCCCGCTCCCAGGCGGCGTCCCGCTCCTGGGACAGGGCCTCGACGTACGCGATCACCTGCAAGGGGCGGTAGCCGCGCCCCCGCACGGCCACGAAGCCCTGCGACGACTCCGGTGCGCTGCTCATCCTCGACCTCTCTCCTCCGGACGGATGCGACATGATGATTTCGCGCACATCTTGAGGTATGGCACATGAGGGTGCATAACGCGACACTCCGGACATAAGACCGGACGTGCGGGACAGAAAAGGGGCCGGCCCCAGTCGTACGACCGGGGCCGGCCCCTTTCCTGACGCCCTTTCGGCGTCAGCGCCTCACAGCAGTCCGTCCCACATCTGCTCCAGCAGCACCGACCACCAGCTCTCCGGCGAACCCAGCGCCGCCGGGTCCAGCGCGGCCAGCTGCGCCTGGAAGTCGACGGTCCAGCGGCCCGCCTGCTCCTGGTTCAGCCCGAACCGCAGCCGCCACATCCGCCCGAGCAGCGCCAGGCAGCGCGCGAACTCCGGCAGACCCGTGTTCACGAACTGCGGCGGCACCGGCGCACCACCCGGGCCCGCCTCCACCGGCACCGCGACGATGTTCGCCGTGCCGTACTGCACGCAGATGGCCTTGCCGAAGTCGCTGCCCATCACCAGGTACGAGCCCGCGTCCGAGGCCGGCTGCACACCCCGCTCGGCCGCCAGCTCCGCCAGCGTCGGCACCGGACGGCCCGGCTGCGCCTGCGCCCAGAAGAACGGGCCCATGTCCAGCGGCAGTCCGGCCGCCACCAGCGTGTGCGCCACGACCGGCGGCACACCCTGCCGGGACACCGCCGCCTGCTCGAAGCGGAACACGCCAGGACCGAACGCCGCCGCCAGCTCCTGCGCGATTCCCTCCGGCGGGATCGGCGGCGCCGGAGGCACCGGCGGCACCGGCACCCGCACCGGCGCCGGACGCGCCGGGCCGTCGGCCACCTGGTGCAACTCACCCTGGTGAACGAGCAGTTGCTGCATACCCTGCTGCCGGCTCGCATGGTCCGTGCCGTACGGGGCGATCGACGTGATCCGCGCCTGAGGCCACTGCTCGCGGATCATCCGCGCACAGTAGGCGCCCGGCAGCTCGCACGACTCCAGCTCCGTGTGCAGCTCGAGCACCTGGTCCGGCGGCACGTTCATCGCGCGCAGCTCGTGGAAGATCTGCCACTCCGGGTGCGGCGTACCCGGCGCGGAACGCCGGATCAGCTGCTGCTCGGAGCCGTCCTGCGCGCGGTAGCGGAGCACGGCCTGGTAGCCGGGGCCGACGGTCGGCTGCCCGGTGGGCTGCTGCGGATACCCGTACGCCGCCGGCTGCCCCGGCACGGGGACGCCGGGAGGGGGCGTACCGGGCGGCACCGCGCCGGGCGGCACCGCGCCG
>NZ_JAOCQE010000099.1 GCF_025290915.1 Streptomyces sp. 15-116A
GGGGTGGGGGTCGCGCTGGACGCCGACGGGGACGGCGAGGGCGATGCGCTCGTGCTCGGTGACGCCGAGGCGGACGGTGATGTCGACGGTGAGGCCGAGGGCGCGCTGGTGCTCGGTTCCGGGGACGGCTCCGTCGGGGTGACGTCCGGGACGCTCGCCCGGACCTCGTCCGGCAGGGCCTTGTCGCGGGTCGGGGGCTCGTAGGAGAACAGGCCGCTCGCCCAGCCGGCCGCGCCGATCACCGCCACGACGGCTCCCGCGGCACCGAGCAGGGCCGTACGGCGGCGTCGGCGCGGGGGTGTGGTGAGGGTGTCGTCGGCCGGGGTGGGGCGGGGCTCTCCTGTCGCGGGTGCGGCCTCGAAGAGGTGGAGGTCGTCCGCGTTCGGGCGGCTGGTCGGCGGGGCCAGCGGGGTGGGCAGGACGGCGGTGTCCGGCGGGACGGCGCGCAGGGGCATGGTCGCGTCGGCCGGGGTGTCGTCCCCCTGTGGGCCGTCCGGCGTATCGGACGCGGGGCTGCCGTCCAGTTCGACGTACGGGCGTATCCGTAGCGGGTCGAAGTCCTCGGCCGCCGCCGCCTCGGCCGAGCGGGCGTGGCGCAGGGCGTCGGCGGCGCGGGCCGTGCAGGCGCACGAAGGGGTGTTGTCGCTGTTTCTGGGCGCGCCGCACTCCGGGCACGGGGTCCCCACTGGCTGTTCCACGCGTCGTCCCTCCCCTCGCGAACTCCAGAGATTATGCAGATCTTCTCCACACCCTCGGTCGCACGCCCCCGGAATGAGAACTTCCGGCAGGACTCGACAGGCCATAACGGGTCACACCGATCACGATGGAGGGGGAAACGGGATTCTGTGGAGGTCTTCATGGCCGACGACGCGCATGGCGGGACGGGGAAGGTGAGCAACGCGGGGGCCTCGCCCGGTGCCGGGTCGCCGGCCGTGCAGCCGGCCGATGCCCGCGAGCAGGTGTCCGGCAATGTGCTCGTCTCCATCGGCGCCCTGCTCCTCGGACTGCTGCTGGCCGCCCTCGACCAGACCATCGTGTCCACCGCGCTGCCCACGATCGTCAGCGAGCTGGGCGGCCTCGCGCACCTGTCCTGGGTGGTCACCGCGTATCTGCTGGCCTCGACCGCCGCGACGCCGCTGTGGGGCAAACTCGGCGACCAGTACGGGCGCAAGCGGCTGTTCCAGACCGCCATCGTGATCTTCCTGATCGGCTCGGCGCTGTGCGGGGCGGCGCAGGACATGTCCCAGCTGATCGCCTTCCGGGCGTTGCAGGGGCTCGGCGGCGGCGGGCTGATCGTGCTGTCCATGGCGATCGTCGGCGATCTCGTGCCGCCGCGTGAACGGGGGCGCTACCAGGGGCTGTTCGGGGCCGTGTTCGGCGCGACCAGTGTGCTGGGGCCGCTGCTGGGCGGGCTGTTCACCGAGCATCTGAGCTGGCGCTGGGTGTTCTACGTCAACCTGCCGGTGGGGATCGTCGCGCTCGCCGTGATCGCCACCGTGCTGCACATCCCGCGCCGGTCCACCCGGCACGTCATCGACTACCTCGGCACCTTCCTCATCGCGGCCGTCGCCACCTGCCTGGTGCTGGTCGCCTCACTCGGCGGCACCACCTGGGCGTGGGGGTCCGTGCAGATCGTGGGTCTCGCAGTGCTGGCCGCCGTGCTCGCTCTGGCGTTCGTGGCGGTGGAGCGGCGGGCCGCCGAACCCGTACTGCCGCTGAAACTGTTCCGCATCCGCACCTTCACGCTGTCCGCCCTGATCAGTTTCATCGTCGGCTTCGCGATGTTCGGCGCGATGACGTATCTGCCGACCTTCCTCCAGGTCGTCCAGGGCGTCACCCCCACCATGTCCGGCGTGCACATGCTGCCCATGGTGGCCGGCATGCTGATCGCCTCCACCGGCTCCGGCCAGATCGTCAGCCGCACCGGCCGCTGGAAGGTGTTCCCGATCGCGGGCACCGCCGTCACCACCCTCGGCCTGCTGCTGCTCCACCAGCTCGACGAGAACAGCCCCACCGGCGAGATGAGCGCCTTCTTCTTCGTCTTCGGCCTCGGACTCGGCCTGGTGATGCAGGTGCTGGTCCTGATCGTGCAGAACGCCGTCTCCTACGAGGATCTCGGCGTCGCCACCTCCGGCGCGACGTTCTTCCGCTCCATCGGCGCCTCGTTCGGCGTCGCCATCTTCGGCACGATCTTCGCGGGCCGGCTCGGCGACGAACTCGCCGCCGCCTTCCGGGGCGCCCAGCTCCCGCCCGGCGTCTCCCCGGGCGCGCTGGAGGCCGACCCGCGCGGCATCGACGCCCTGCCCGCCGCGCTGCGCCCGGACGCCGTCCACGCCTACGCCACCGCCATCACCGACGTCTTCCTGTGCGCCGCGCCGGTCGCGCTCGCCGGTTTCGTGCTGGCCTGGTTCCTCAAGGAGGACCGGCTGCGCGCCTCGGTCACCGCGCCCGACGTCACCGAGACCCTCGCCAGCAACCCCGTCGAGCGGTCCTCGTACGACGAGGTGTGCCGCGCGCTGTCCGTGCTCGGCACCCGCGAGGGGCGCCGCGAGATCTACCGGACGATCACCGCACGGGCGGGCTACGACCTGCTGCCCGCCGCGAGCTGGCTGCTGCTGCGGATCCGGAAGTACGGCTCGGTGGAACCGGCGGTGCTCGCCGAACGCAGCACCATCCCGCTGAACGTCGTGATGGAGGCCGCCCGCCAGGTGGAGATACGGCACCTGGCGACACGGGAAGGGCTCGACCTGGTGCTCACCGACGAGGGGCGCGAGGTCGCGGAACGGCTCGCGCGGGCCCGGGAGGACTCCCTGGCCGAGCTGCTCGGCGACTGGTGGGGGCCGGACCGGCCCACCGACCTGGTGCAGCTGGTGCACGAGCTGTCGGGCGAGCTGTGCGGTTCGCGGGGGGAGCGCCCGCAGGCGGAACGGCCGGGGACGCGGGTGGGGTGAGACCGAGGGGCGGTGCGGGGGGAGCTGGGCAGGCTCGGCGTGGGCTGGCTGGGCGCGGACCAGCCCGGCTCAGCGGGGGCTGGCTGGGCGCGGTCTGGCTTGGCGCGGGCCCGCCCGTCAGTCGCTCGCGGGGCCCCCGTCAGCCGAGTGGCTTGGCGAACCAGTGCTCGGCGTACGGGTCGGCGTTGTGCGGCTCCGTCTCCGCGTAGCCGAGCCGGGCGTACAGGGCGCGGGCCTCGACCAGATCGCCGCGCGTGTCCAGGATCATCCGCGTGGCGCCCCGCTCCCGCGCCGCGTCCTCGGCGGCCCGCACCAGCAGCGCCGCACCGCCCCGGCCGCGCATCCGCTCGTACAGGAACACCCGGGTCAGCTCGGCGGTCGTGCCGTCGGCCGACAGCCGGATCCCGGCGCTTCCGGCCGGTTCGCCCGCGTACCGCGCGACCAGCAGCAGGCCGCCGGGCGGCGCGAGTTCGGCGCCCGGGTGCGCGGCGATCTCTCGTTCCAGCTCCGCCGGATCGGTCCGCCGGCCCTCGTGCAGCAGGTACCAGCGGTCGCTGACCTCCGTGTAGTACGCCCGCCAGAGCGCGGCGGCGGTCGGGGAGTCGTACGGCTCCGGGGCGACGGTCCAGGTCATGGGCGCATTCTGTTTGCGGGGCCGGTTCGGGGCTACCCGTTTTCGCGAACCGGCTCGCGAGGAGTGCCGGTTGGGACGAGAACCGGAAGGCATTCATGTCCACTGGACTGATCATTGCGTTGATCGTGATTGTCGCCGTCCTCGTGGCCGTCGCGGCCGTCGTCATCCTGCGCGCCCGCGGCCCGCGGCACGGTATGAGCCTCAAGCGGCGCTTCGGGCCCGAGTACGACCGGACCGTCGCCCGCCACGACGGAGACACCAAGGCGGCCGAGCGGGAGCTCGCCGAGCGCGTGGAACGCCACGGGGCCCTGCACGAGCGGGAGTTGGAGCCGGCCGAGCGGGAGCGGTTCGAGGCGCGCTGGACGGCCGCGCAGGAGCGGTTCGTCGAGTCGCCGCGGGAGGCGCTCGCCGAGGCCGACCGGCTGATCGCCGAACTCGCCGGCGCCCGCGGCTTCCCCGACGGCGGCCAGTACGAGGAGCAGCTCGCCGCCCTGTCCGTGCACCACGCCCACCACGTCGACGGCTACCGGCGCGTGCACCGGGTGACGCGGGCTCACGAGGACGGCGGGGCCGGAACCGAGGAGATGCGCGAGGCCATGGTCGAGGCCCGCGCCCTGTTCGACGACCTGCTGCGCCCGTCCCGGCACGACGGCGGACGCCACCGCACCAGCCCGGACGGCGAGCGCGGCTCGCGGACCGCCCGCGGCTCCCACACGCCGTCGCTACTGCACCGGCGCCAGACGAAGGAGAGCTGAGCCATGACCGACGCGACCCGGCGCCCCGAGAACCCCACCGGCCGTGGCGGACCCGCCGACAACGGCGGCGACAGCCCGCTGGTCGCGGCCCATCCGCAGTCGACCGAGACCCCGGCCGCATCCGGCACACCCGGCGCCCACGACACGGAGGCCCTGGAAGCCCGGGCTGGTGACAGGCGGGCCGCCGACACCTCGGCCACCGGAAACCGGACCGGTGACACCTGGGCCGGCGACACCCCCGCCACCGGAAACCGGACCGGTGACACCTGGGCCGGCGACACCCCCGCCACCGGAAACCGGACCGGTGACACCTGGGCCGGCGACAGCGCGGCCCCCGGCGACCGGACCGGCGGCCGTGACTCCGCGGCGTCCGCGCACGGGCTGCTCGCGCGCGACGACTGCGACAAGCTCGCCGCGCAGCTCCAGCACGCCGTGGCCGGATTCGTCGACACGCCGCGCGACGCCGTGCGCGAGGCCGACCAGGTACTGCAGGAGCTCACCGAGCGCGTCACCCACGCGGTGACCGAGCGGCGCCGCACCCTGCGCCGGTCCTGGCAGGCCGCCGACACCGGCGAGGGCGGGACCACCGCCGCGACCGACACCGAGCAGCTGCGCCTGGCCCTGAAGGACTACCGGGAGCTGGCGGAACGCCTGCTGCACGTGTGAGCGGTCAGACCGCCGACCCGCCCGCCGCTTCCCGGCGCTCCCGCCACTGCCGTACGACGTCCTCGACGTCGTACGGCTTCTTGCCCAGCGGGGGGCCGGGCGGCGGCTTGAACATCATCTCGCGGATCCTGGCGTTGATCTCGGTCAGGATCTTGCGCACCAGCCGCTCCGAGGGCGCCGCGAGCGCCGCGTCCAGCGCGTCCTCGGCCTCCTTGCGCAGCGCGAGCGCCGGCGGGAGGACGGACAGGCCCTCGCGGGCCATCTTCCGCTTGACCCACCACAGTTCGTCGTAGGTGCTCTCCACGTCGCGCGGCAGCGGCTTGCCCGCCCCCGGCAGCCGGTCGAACTCCCCGCGCGCCTCCGCGTCCCGGATCTGCTTGTCGGCGAACGACTCGAAGCTGACGCCGGGTGGCTTTCGCTCGGTCATGAGGCCATTGTGCCGGACGCCGCGCAGCCGGGCGTTTTATCATTCGGCGGGTTTGCAGGCCCGCCAGGACGTCTCAGGAGGAGCGCACGTGCTCGAACTCACCATGGCCGCCGTGTCCGCGGCGGAAGCGGGTGCCACGGCCGGTATGCACATGGCCGACGCGCCCAGCGAGCCGGGCGCGGTGCTGCGGGTGGGCCGCGACCGGTCGGCGTGCCGGCTGGTCACGCCGGACGACTGGCTGTTCGTCTCCCGGGTCCACCTGGAGTTCCAGTGCGGCCAGGACGGCACCTGGCATCTGACCTGGCTGCGCGGCTCGCTCCCCGAGCCGTCCTCCGAGGTCCGGCTCACCGTCGGCGAGTACGTCCAGCCCGTCCCCTACGGCGGCACCGTGGCGCTGCCCCGGGGCGGCAGCGGCGAGATCGTCGTCCAGGACCGCACCGCCCCGCGCAGCATCAACGTGGGCTTCTACCACGAGGTGTGAGGACCCCGCGCGGGCTCACGCCAGCACCCTGGCCAGCGCGAACCCGTCGTAGTCCTTGGCACCGACCGTCTGGATCGCCGTACCGCTGAGCCGCGGATGGCTGCCGATCAGCTCGAGGGCGGCCCGGGTGCCGACCACGTCCGGGTCGGTGTTGTCCGGATCGGCGACCCGGCCGCCGCGTACGACGTTGTCCAGGACGATCAGGCTGCCGGTGCTGGTGAGCTTCAGCGCCCACTCCACGTAGTGGGCGTTGTTGGCCTTGTCGGCGTCGATGAACACCAGGTCGAACGGGGGCGGGTTCTCGTCGGCGAGTCTCGGCAGCGACTCCAGGGCGGCGCCCACCCGCACCTCGACCAGCTTGTCCAGCCCGGCGCGGGCGAGGTTGCGGCTCGCGACCTCCGCGTGCCGGGGGTCGTACTCCAGGGTGATCAGCCGCCCGTCCGGCGGGAGCGCGCGGCCCAGCCAGATGGTGCTGTAGCCGCCGAGCGTGCCGATCTCCAGGATGTGCCGGGCGCCCTGGATCTGGGCGAGCAGCTGAAGCAGCTTGCCCTGATTGGGCGCGACGGCGATGGACGGCAGCCCCGCCGCCTCACTGTCCCGCAGGGTGGCGTCCAGGACGTCGTCACCGGGCGCGAGACGGTCGGTGAAGTAGTCGTCCACCTCGTGCCAGAGCCGCGCGTCGCTCATGCCCCGTACCTTTCGTCGGCTGGGTCAGGCGGAGTCGGCGGTCCCGGCCGCCCCGGCTTCCAGTGTCCCCGCCTCCAGCGACGGTGCCGAACCGGGCAGCGGCCGTCCGGCCGATTCCGCCATGCGCCACACGGCGATCCCGCCGATCACGGCCGCGGCCATCATGTAGTAGGCGGGCATCATCATGTCGCCGGTCGCGCCGATCAGCGCGGTGACCACCAGGGGAGTGGTGCCGCCGAAGAGGGACACCGAGACGTTGAAGCCGATCGACAGGGAGCCGTAGCGCACCCGGGTCGGGAACAGCGCCGGGAGCGCGGCGGGCATGGCGGCGGTGAAACACACCAGCAGCAGGCCGAGGGCGCCCATGCCGGCGGCGACCGCGAGGAGCGAGCCGTCGCGGATCAGCAGCAGCGCCGGGACGGACAGCAGCAGGAAGCCGGCGCAGCCGGTGGCGATCACCGGGCGGCGGCCGACGCGGTCGGTCAGCGCGCCGACGAACGGCTGGGCGAGCATCATCAGCGCCATCACACCGAGGACGACGAGCAGACCGTGCGTCTCGTCGTAGTGCAGCTCGCTGGTCAGATAGCTCGGCATGTACGACAGCAGCATGTAGTCGGTGACGTTGAAGACCAGCACCAGGCCCACGCACAGCAGCAGCGCACGCCACTGGCCGGTGATCATCTCGCGCAGCGGCACCTTCGGGCGGCTCGCCTCGGCCTTCTCGACCTCGGCGGCGAAGGCGGGGGTCTCCTCCAGGCGCATGCGCAGATACAGGCCGATGATGCCCATCGGGCCCGCGATCAGGAACGTGTGCGCCAGCCCCAGGAGAGCAGGTCCTCGGAGGACAGCAGTGCCGTCATCAGGGTGACCAGGCCCGCGCCCGCGATGTATCCGGCGAGCGTGCCGAACTCCAGCCAGCTGCCGAGGAAGCCGCGCCGCTTGTCGGGGGCGTACTCGGCGATGAAGGTGGACGCGCCCGCGTACTCGCCGCCGGTGGAGAAGCCCTGCACCAGGCGGGCGGCCAGCAGCAGGATCGGGGCGCCGACGCCGATCGCGGCGTAGGAGGGGATCAGGCCGATCGCGAAGGTGCCCGCCGCCATCATGATCATGGTGAGGGCGAGGACCTTCTGCCGGCCCACCCGGTCGCCGAGCGGGCCGAACACCATGCCGCCGAGCGGGCGCACGAGGAACGCCGCGGCGAAGGCGCCGAACGTCGACAGCAGCTGGGCGGTGGGGTTACCCGAGGGGAAGAAGACCTTGCCCAGGGTGACCGCGATGTAGCTGTAGACACCGAAGTCGAACCATTCCATCGCGTTGCCCAGGGCGGCCGCCTTCACGGCACGCCGGACGAGCGCGGGGTCGGTGACGGTGGGGTCGGGGGCGGCGGGGCCGGGAGCCTGCGCGGCGACGGTCCGCGGCGGGGACTTCTTCGGGGGAGCGGCGACGTGGGCGGTCGACAAAACGACGCTCGCCTACCTTTCGACGGGGACAGGGGGGCGGGTACCGCGCGGCGGCGCTGTCGGGCGGACCGAGCAAACGACGATAGGCGCCGCCTGTCCCTGTACGGGTGGTATGCGAGTCGTTGCAGTGTGCACATAAATGCGAGATGTGCAGGCGCGCAGCACCCCCGGCGCGCCCGCCCGGCGGCACCCCGATGTGATCCTTCTCGCGCCGGGGGCGCGCAACCGGCGCCCCGGACGTCTATCGTCGACCGGACAAATGGGGAAACGACGTCAGGTGAATCGGGGGTGGCCTGCGTCTTGGCTCAGGGGCGGTGTGAACTCGTAGGGTTCGCAGAGTGACCATCCGTGCACACAGCGCATGGGACGAGCGGGGCGGGAGGCCGACGAGGCGTGGCGAATGCGGAGCACAGCGGACGACCGGCGGAGGCTCTCGGGGCGACGGCCGTCGGCGGCGCCCACGCACGGCTGCGTGCGGCGCGCCTCGGACTGTGGCTCGTCGCCGCGGTCCTCGCCGTACGGCAGGTCGCCGTCGTCCTGAGCACCCCGCGCGGGGAACGGCTCACGGATCTGGAGACCTGGGTCGGACCCGAGGGCGTGCTGCACGTCAGCGGCTCCCTCTACGACTCCACCCGCTTCACCGGCACGCCCTTCGGCGGGCTGGTCCTCAAGCCGCTCACCCGCTCCGCCGAGCAGGCCCTCGGCTGGGGCTGGACCTTCGGCTCGCTGCTGCTGGTCGTCGCGCTCGGCCTGGTCGCCGCCCGCGCCCTGCCCCAGCCCGTCGGCCGCCGCACCGCGCTGCTCGCCGCCCCGGTGGCCATCAGCCTCCTGATGCTGTCCCTGCCGGTGCGCAACGCCCTGTGGCTCGGTCAGACCAGCATCATCCCGGTGCTGCTCGTCCTGCTCGGCTGCTTCGCCGCCCACGGGCAGCGCGTCAGCGGCGCCCTCATCGGCGTCGCCGCCGCCCTGCAGCCCACGCTGCTGCTGTTCGCGCCGCTGCTGTGGTTCACCGGCCGCCGCCGGGCGGCCCTCGCCACCGGGGCCACTTTCGCCGGCCTCACCGGGCTCGCCTGGGCCGCGATGCCGCACGACTCCTACACCTACTGGGTGCACCACATGGCGGGCGTCGGCCTCGGCGGACCCGCCGACGACCTCGCCAACCAGTCCCTGCACGGCGCCCTGCTCCGATTCGGCCTCGAAGGCCCGCTGGAGATCGGCCTCTTCCTGCTGCTCGCCGCCACCGTCGCCGCCCTCGCGGTGCGCCGCGCCGTGCGCTACGCCCGCGACGGCCAGCTGCTGCTCGCCGTCGGCATCACCGGCTGCGCCGTCATCGCCGTCTCCCCGACCGCCTGGCAGCACCAGCTGCTGTGGGTGCTGCTCACCGTCGTCGGCCGGGTCGGCCGGCGCGCCTCCGACCGGCCGGTGTGGCCCGTCGCCGTCGTGCTGGTGATGACGCTGCCCGCCAAGATGATGCTGCCGAACCTGGCGGTGCTCCACCCGCTGCGCGACAACATCGTCCTGCTCACCGCGCTGGCCGCCGCCACGGCCGTACCGTTCCTGTCCCGCACCTCGCCCTACTACCGCTCACCCGTCCCGACGCGGTACGCCGCCCCGGTCCCGGCCCGCTTCTCGTGGATCCCGCTGCTGCCGTTCCTGCGCAGGGTGCTGACCCGCCCGAACCTGCTGCTGGAACTGCTGCTGATCCGCGTGACCTACGCCGCGTACGCGAAGGTGCGGCTCGCGGCGACCGGCGGCAGCAACTCGGCGGGACGGGCGCGCGCGGAGGAGCACGGCCACCAGATCCTCGACCTCGAACGCGTCCTCCACCTCGACATCGAGCACGCGGTCAACCACGCCGTGGTGAAGATCGACTGGCTGCGGAACTCCTTCGACTTCTACTACACGTCGTTCCACTTCATCGTCCCGCTGACCGTCCTCGGCCTGCTCTACTGGCGGCGCCCCGTCGACTACCGCTGGGCCCGCGCGAGCCTCGGCTTCGCCACACTGCTCGCCCTCGTCGGCTTCTGGCTCTACCCGCTCGCGCCGCCGCGCCTGATGCCGGAGCTGGGCATCATCGACACGGTGCACGGAGTGCAGGACTTCACCCAGCCCGACTACGGCACGCTGACCGCCCTCACCAACCAGTACGCGGCGATGCCGTCGCTGCACTTCGGCTGGTCGCTGTGGTGCGGGGTGGTCATCGCGATCGTCGCGCCGAAGGGCTGGATGAAGGCGCTCGGACTGCTCCATCCCACGTTCACGGCCGCCGCGATCGTGGCGACCGGCAACCACTGGATCCTGGACGCGGTGGGTGGGGCGGTGGTGGTCGGCGCCGGGTTCGGCCTGACGTACGTGCTGCAGGGGCCGCGCGCCCGGACGGTCACGGCGGCGGCCGAGCTCAGCAGCGAGCCGGCGGTGCCGGAGAAGGACCGTACTCCGAGCTGATCCGGTACTCGCCCGGCGCGGACACGGTGAGCCGCGTGAACTCACCGGCCCGGCTCAGACAGCCGCCGTCGCTGCGCAGCCAGGGCGAGTAGGCGATCCGTACGGTCACCTCGCCCGGCCGGGACACGCGAAGCACGACCTCCGCGCCGGAGGTGCGGACGACGGTGCCCGGGGCGGAGACGAGGGGCACGGCGTCGCGCACCCGGAACACCTGCCAGTGGTCGTCGTGCCACACCGGGAGGAGCCAGTCGGGCCGGGTGCGGGGGTCCCGTATCAGCCGGGCCTCCTCCTCGGCGAACCCGTCGGGCTTGCCGTTCGGCAGGACGACGAAGCCGACCGCCCAGTGGTCCAGCCAGGCGCGATAGGTGGCGGCGGAGAAGGACCCGTCGTAGAAGAGGCGGGCGCGCTCCATGTCGAGCTGCCGGTTCCAGCCGCGGGCGAGATGGACGTGGGGGGCGAGGGCGGTGGCCTCACGGTGATTGCGGGCGGGCACGACCTCCACACGGGAACGGTCGGAGCCGAGCCCGTCGAGGGCGCGGACGACACCGTGGGTGTGCGCGGCCCAGGCGGGAACGGTGGTGGACACCTTCAGATCGTCGACGGTCTTCTGGCCGACCCAGGCCAGGGAGAAGACGAGGGCGGCGATGAGGAGAGCGCGGCGGACGGGGTGTGTGCGTGGGGACGGCTGGGCGAGGAGTGCGGCGAGGAGGGCGACTGGGGCGGCGTACTCGGCGAAGCGCTCGATGTTCGTGCCGATGGGGGAGGGCACGAGGTAGACGAGCACGGTCCCGGCGGCGTAGACGAGCCCGCTCCACCGGACGACGTGCCAGCGCCGTGGGGAGAGGGCGGCGAGGGCGAGACCGAGGAGGACGGGAGGCCATATGCGAGAGGCCGGCATGAGCTGCTCACCCCGGAAGGGGAACAGCAGGCTGGTCGCCCCGACGACGAAGGCGGGCGGCAGGGCGAGGACGAGCGCGCGGGCGGTGTACCGGCGGCCGCTGAGCAGGAACCCGGCCCCGACGACGGCGAGGAACAGCCCGGCGACCGGGGAGGCCATGGTGGCGAGGACGGCGTAGGCGCCGGCGAGGGCGAGCTGTCCGTCCCGTACGAGATGAAGGACGGCCGCGAGCCCGAAGGCGACACCGAGGGCGAAGGTGGTACGCCCCGAGGCGACGTTGCACCACAGGGCGAGGGAGGCGAGGAGGGCGGGCGCGAGGGGTCTTCGGACGGGCGTGCGCTGAAGGAGCAGGGCCGCGAGCCAGGTGGCGGCGATCCCGGACGCGACGGTGACGGTACGGACACCGAAGGCAGCCATCAAGTACGGCGAGATCAGGCTGTAGTTGGCGGTGTGCATCCCGCCGTACCAGAAGAGGCTGTACGCCGAGTCCCCGTGCCGCTCGGCGAACCCGGCCCACGCTTCCTGGGCCGCGAGATCACCACCGCCGGTGGCGAGGAGGGCCCACCAGAGCGCGTAGAGGGGGAGGACGGCGAGGGTGGCGAGGACCGGAACGCGCTGGCGCCGGAGGAAGCGGCGGAGGGGACGATTCCGCTGACGTGCGTCGACCGTGTCCGCTTGCTGGGCGGCGAGGGCGAGTTCGGCAGGGGGCACGGTGAGGTAGACGTGCAACGGGGCGAGGACGTTTACCGCGCGGCCACGGAAAAGCCACCGCCGGTCACCTCACCGGCTCGGGCCCACCGCACACTCGAACCACACGGTCTTCCCGCCGCGAGGCTCGGGAGCAACCCCCCACTTCGCGGCCACCGCATCCAGCAGCACCAATCCTCTTCCGCTCTCCTCCGTCAAGGCCAACCTCGCCCTCACGCACGGCAGTTCATCGCTCCCGTCGCTCACCTCCACCCGCACCCCCGCCGACTGTCGCAGCAAGCGCAGCGTGCAGCGGCGGTCCGGGACGTGGCGTACGACGTTGCTCAGCAGTTCTGTCACCCCGAGTTCCACGGCGTCGGCGAGCTGCGGCATGTCCCACTCGGTCAGGAACGAGCGGACGATGCGGCGGACGTGCCGGGGACTGTGCTCGCCGACCCTCAGTCGCATTGTGTACTGGGCGGCGCGGGGGGCCAGCAGTGTGGGGGGAATGTATTCGTTCACGCTACGAGGCTGGCCTGCCGTGACTACGCTGGGCTACGGATCGAATACAACTGGTCCCGCCGTGGACCGAGTTGCGCGAGAGGGGACCCCGCGTGGTTCACATCAACGCCCTCGACCCGGGCGCCTCACCTCTGGACTACTACGGCTTCGAGCTGCGGCGCCTGAGAGAAGCGGCCGGGCTGACGCAACGGCAGCTGGGGGAGATCGTCAGCTATACCGGCTCGCTCATCGGGCAGATCGAGACGGCCCGCAAACTGCCGACGCAGGAGTTCAGCGAGCGGGTGGATGCGGCGTTGGGGACGGGTGGGTTGCTGTCCCGGCTCGTCGCGCTGGTCATGCGGAGTCAACTTCCGGGCTGGTTCCAGCAGGTAGCTGAGCTGCAGGCAAGGGCCACGGGAATGTACTGCTTCGAGATGGGCATGGTGCCAGGTCTCCTGCAGACCAGGGCATACGCGCGTGCCGTGCTCGGTGCACTGGACGAAAGGGACCTCGGTGACCGCACCGCCGTGCGGTTGGATCGTCAGCGCATCTTCGAGAGGGAGGAGCCTCCGCTCTACTGGGTGATCCTTTTCGAAGCTGCCCTGTACTTGGAGATCGACGGTCCCGCAACCATGCGCGAGCAACTGGCCCACCTGTTGTCGTTCGAGCGGAACCCGCTGATCAACGTCCAAGTGTTGCCGTTCAGCGCCGGAGCGCACGCGGGGATGACAGGCTCATTCGACCTCTACCGCTTCGCGAACGATCCGACGATCGTCTATACGGAGGGCTACGGCAGCGGGCACCCGACTGCGAATCCGGACACCGTCGAAGACTGCTCGCTCCGTTACGATCATCTTCAGGCTGCCGCACTCCCGCTCAAGGATTCGGCGGAGCTGATCCAGCGAGTGATGGAGGAACGCTATGGAGATCAACTGGCGTAAGTCCAGCTACAGCAGCGACCAGGGCGGCAACTGCGTCGAGTGCGCGCCGATAGGCCCCCTGGCCTGGCGCAAGTCGACGTACAGCGGTGACCAGGGCGGCAACTGCGTAGAGATCGCCCAAACCCCCCACCCCACCATCGCCATCCGCGACTCCAAAACCCCCACAGGCCCCATCCTCACCCTCGCCCCCGCCGCCTTCTCCGCCTTCCTCAACTGGACGGCCGCCCCCGCCGAATGACCCCCGGTGCAGCCCCGGGCGTCAGTCCATCCGGCGCGGTGTGCCCAGCAACCCCAGCTCCGGGTCCGTCGGTTGGGTCATCACGTACTGCCGGTCGCGGTCGGCGCACCACAGGGTGATGCCGTCGGCGAGGGTCGGCAGTGCGTCCACGTCGCTGCGGGGCAGTGCTATCGCACGGCCGAGTTCCACGGACTCGTCCGGCGATATCCGCTGCACCCCCACCAGCCGGGCCTGCCGGACCAGCCGGGGTGCGACCGGGCTCAGATAGGGCAGCAGGGTCAGGACCGTCCGCCAGGGTCCTGAGACCACCCGGCCGTGCGGCGGACGCATACCGCAGTCCCGTACCACCAGCACCGGTGTGCCCGCCGACGCGCCGAGCGGCGGGACCCTGCCCACGTCGTAGACGGCGAGTCCGTTCTGCCCGCCGCCCATGGCGTGCACCAGCTGGGACCAGGCGGGGGCCCGGCCGGTCTCGACGGCCACCCGCGCACCGGTCGCCGCGGCCCGCAGCGCGAGCACCTGAGCCGTCCACAGACCTCCGATGAGGACCACCTCGTACGGCGTGGGCCGGTTCAGGCCCAGCACGGCCGGCTGCCCCTCGGCATCCACGCCGATGATGACGCCGTCGTCCCCGATGGGCAGTGACAGGGTGTCCAGCTCGTCCGCGGAGAGCGTGTGCCGGCCGTGGCGCGGACCGAGCAGGCCGAGACCGGTGCGCAGCAGGTCGCGGGTCCGCCGGGAGGCCGGCTGCGGTGACCCGGTGGCCGGTGGCTGTGCACCCTGCGTGGGGCTGAGCGCTGGTGTCCTCATCGCACACCTCCCAGGGGCAACGTGGCCAGTACGCCGGGCAGTTGCTCGCGGTCGAGTCGGGTCAGCGCCGCACCCGCGGTCCGGGCGGTGTCCTCCAGCGCGCGCCGTGCCGCGGTCAGTTCCTCGGCGCTGCGCCCGGTCACCCGCAGATGCCCGCGCAGCGACAGGTCCCGTCCGTCCTCGCGCGCCAGCGTGAGGCTGAGCGTGGTGGCCAGCGCGGGGATCGCCGTGAGCAGCGCGACGAACTGGGGCAGCGAGGCCCCGCTGCCGCCGCCCAGCTGGGGCCACCTGCGGATCCAGTACGTGGTGTGTCTGCGGTTGTCGCAGCGCCAGCTCCGGCCGGACTCCTCGGTGCGCCGCTCCTGCCGGTCCGTCCGTCCTGCCTCGGCCGTCACCAGCGGGTTGGCGCAGGCCGAGGTGGCGATGGCGGAGGTCAGCTCCTCCTCGTCGAGGACGGTGGCGCGGAACCCGGCGCCGGTGAGACGGCTGACCAGGTGGTCGGCGGCCCGCACCACGCACTTCTGCGCGCCGACGAGGCCGCCGCCCCGGGCCGCCACGGCCTCCGGGCACAGCTGCGGGGCGAGTTTCAGCGCGATCCACGTGATGCGTACCGCGGGCGCGCCGGTCTGTTCCTGCAGGGGCGCGTAATTGCTGACGGCGACGGACTGACGCGGCAGATGCAGGGCGGGTGCGGGCTGGGTGTGCAGGACGACCTGGGCCGACTCCAGGCGGATGCCGTCCACTTCGAGTGCGTCCCGTACCAGGGCCAGCGGCAGCGGGCGTCTGCCGCGCTCGGCACGCAGGGCGGTGGCGTCGGCCTCCACCTGGACGACGGCGGTGACGAACGTTCCGTCCCCGACGAGTCCGACGGGACGCCGGTCCCGGCCTCCGTACGCGTACGTGCGCAGGGTCGGGTCGCACTCCACGGCGGGCGCGAGACCCGGCTCGGTGCCGGGCGGAATCACCAGCTCCGCGGCGTGCTTCTGCCGGGCGCGCAAGGCGCGTGCCGTGGCCACCCATTCGGGCAGGGAGCGGCCCCGGCGGCGCACGAAGGCCAGCAGCACCAGTCCCACGGCGACCGCGGCCGTGCTGCCCAGCGCGAGAGGGCCGATGGCCCAGCCGACGAGAAGGAGGGCGGCGGCGAGCTCCAGCAGAACGATCCGTTGCAACCGGAACGAACCCGGCCGGCCCGCGCGCAGCCTGAGGTGGAGGCCGCCCTCCTGCCCGCCGCCCGGTGGCGCGGACGACGGCCGCGTCGCCGGCCGCCCGTGCCCCGCGGAAGCGCGTGCCCCGGTCCGGTCACGGCGCGGGGTGCGCGTTGCGGAAGCCATTGCTCCATTCCCCCCAATTTGCTCACAACTCGCAGGAGTTCCCGCACGAACCCCAGGCCGCACAGGGCCCAGGCACCCTACCCGCTCCGCAGGCCACTCCCCACACCAGGCATAGTAGGGGCCGCGTCTGACATCGGCGGGCGGGAGACGGCGACCTCGGCGTCGCGCAGCCGGAAGCCGGACGGACAGTGCGGGACACGGGGAGAGACACGCACCAATGGCATCTCGGCGGGATCAGCTCAACGCCTACACCTTCGCGAAGCGCCGCTTGCTCGCGGCCTTCGTCCAGTCGTTCCCGCACGGCTCGGAGGAAGGAGCACCGCGCCCTCTGCGCGGTGTCGTGCCCGGCATCGTCGTCGGCGTGGTCGTCATGGCCGTCTTCGGGGCCTGGGGCATGTTCAAGCCGACCGCCCCCAAGGGCTGGGACACCCCCAACGAGAAGGTGATCATCGCCAGCAAGTCCACCACCCGCTACGTCGTCCTGAAGACCGGCGACGAGGTCCAGTTGCACCCGGTGCTCAACATGGCGTCGGCCAAGCTCCTCCTCGCACCCGGCAAGGGGGACGTCGTGACCGTCAGCGAGTCGGTCCTCGACAGCGGCAAGATCCCGCACGGCGTCACCATCGGCATCCCCTACGCGCCCGACCGCCTGCCCTCCGCGCAGGAGGCGGGCTCCGCCAAGCGGTGGGCCGTCTGCGAGCGTCCCGGCGCCGGTGGCCGGTCCATCCAGAAGGCCGCGCTCGTGCTGGCAGACCGTGAACGCCGACTGACCGAAGGCACGCAGAAGCTGACCGGTGGTGAACTGCTGTACGTGGCCGATCCCGACGGCAAGCGCTTCGTCGTGGACGCGGGCGGAACGGCGTACCGGATCGACCGGCTGGACACCGGCTCCGACCTGGAACTGCTGCTGCGTACCGTCGTCGGCTCCGGACGTGAGCCCCAGCGGGTCTCGCGCGAGTGGCTCGCGACCCTCCACCAGGGCGACCCGATCACCTTCCCGGAGATCGAGGGAACCCCCGGCGCACCGGCGAACGCGCCCGGTGGGCTCGATGCGTCGGCCGACCGGGTCGGCACGGTGCTCAAGGCGTTCGACAACAACAAGGAGCAGTACTACGTCGTGCTGCCCGAGCGCGTCGCCCCGGTCTCCGCCTTCGTCGCCCAACTGCTGCTGTTCAGCAAGGAACTGGCGCAGGTCGGCCAGGCCGGCAAGGCGCTGGAGACGAGCCCCGGCGCCATCGTCCCGGGCAAGCCCTTCGGCACCGGGTACGACTGGCCGACGGGCACACCCGAGGCGGTCAACGAGGCCTCGGCCGACCAAGGGAGCCGCAACACCGTCTGCAATGTCCTGCGCGGTGTCGGCGGCAAGGGCGGCACCACCCTCAGCACCTGGGCGGGCACCGGCTTCCCCGCCGACCTCCCCGCCGGGTCCACCAGCGCCTACGTCACGCCCGGCTCCGGCCAGCTCTACCGCCAGTTCCAGGGCACCCAGACGAAGGCGGGCCCGGTCTTCCTGGTCACCGACACCGGCCTGCGCTACGTCCTGCAGTCCAACGCCGACAGCGCCACCGACGACGCCGGGATCGGCATGTCGCAGAAGGAGAAGAAGGAGCTGGATCAGGAGGCCCAGCAGGCCCAGACCCGCCTCGGTTACGCCGACGTGGACCCGGCGCCGATTCCCGCCGCCTGGTCCGCGTTCCTGCCCACCGGTCCCCGTCTGTCGACGGCTGCGGCACGGCAGCCGCAGGGCTCGTGACGGGGATGCACCTCATGAGGTTCCTGCGACTCATGCCACGCTTCAGGCGAGGCGCGCGGCACCAGCAGCTCCTGGTGGCCGCCGTCGTCGTGCTCGCCCCCTTGCCCCTCGCGTCGCCGGCCGCCGCTGCGGACGACTCCTTCGCCGACCAGTGCGAGTACCCCAACGACGTGTACCCGGGCCGTCCTTGGTACCTCCAGCGGGTGCAACTGGACGAGGTGTGGAGCCAGTCCAAGGGCAAGGGTGTGCGGGTCGCCGTCATCGACACCGGCGTCGATGTGAAGAACCCCCAGCTGAAATCCGCGGTGGACGTCAGGAGCGGCCGTAACTTCCTGCCCAAGGGCCTGAAGGACGACAACGGCGACCCCATCGAGCGGGGCAGCGAGAACGGCACCACCGACACCGTGGGCCACGGCACCAAGGTCGCCGGCATCATCGCCGCCCGGCCCGACGACCGGACCGGCTTCGTGGGCCTGGCGCCCGAGGCGACCATCATCCCGATCCAGCAGAACGACGCGGAGGGCCACGGCGACACCGGGACCCTCGCCGCCGCGATCCGCCACGCCGTCAAGGCCGGTGCGGACGTCATCAACATCTCCCAGGACACGGCGGACGCCGCCGAACCGGACCCGGACCTGAAAACCGCCGTCGACGAAGCCCTGGCCCGGGAGATCGTCGTCGTCGCCTCGGCGGGCAACGGCGGACTCGGCGGCAACGTCAAGAAGACCTACCCCGCCTCCTACGAAGGCGTCCTCGCCGTCGCCGCCTCGGACCGCAACAACGAACGCGCGTCCTTCTCCCAGTCCGGCGACTTCGTCGACGTGGCGGCACCGGGCGTCGACATCATCTCGACCGTCCCCCGAGGGGGCCACTGCCTGGACAACGGCACGAGCTTCTCCGCGCCGTACGTGGCGGGCCTCGCGGCTCTCATCAAGGCGAAGCACCCCGACTGGACCCGGCGTCAGATCGTCGCCCAGATCGAACAGACCGCGGAACGCACCATCGCCGGGCGGGACCGGTTGGTCGGCTGGGGGGTGGTGGATCCGGTGCGCGCTCTGACGGAGGACAGCCGCCCGATCGAGTCGCCACGGCCGCAGGAGGGCCTGGCCGGAGCCGAGGCGCCGTCCGCGGCCGAACTCCCGCTCGGCGAGACCGCCGACGAACGCAACGCGCGGCTCGCAACGTACGTGGCGGTCGGCGCGGCGGTGCTGGTGGCGGGTCTGGGGGGAGCTGCGGTGGCGCTGAGGGACGCGCGCAGGCGGCACCGTAGGGCCGATGTTCGCAATGGCCACTCTGCAATGTGAGAAAGATCGCTTGTTGAGGATCGAACGATGACACAGGTGGGGGACGTACTGACCCGGTGAGAGGCGAGAAGGACGTCGGTCGTGCGGGAGCGGCGTTATTGCATATGGGAGTTGGGGCTGTCGGTGGCAGTCACTAAGGTGGTGCTGCTGTGATCATGCTCGCCACAGGGTGACCCGCCGGACGACACCGGCGACCGGGGAGCAGCCGCAGCACACAACACGGGGACAACGAGGAACAACGGGGAACGGGGAGGAACAGCAGAAGATGCTGCCTGCAGACGGGCGCGGGGGCGGAGGCAGCGCCGCGGACATGCGCCGCGGCGTGATGGCGCTTTCGACATTCAAGAAGCGCATCGACGACCTGCTGACCGCATTCGAGGCATCGGCGGGCGGGGAATCCAGTGTCGGCAGGTGCAGCCTGCCACCCACCGCCTTCGGCAGCGGCGCGTTCCCCGAGGGCACGATGCTGCACCGGGAGTACGAGCGGGTCCACGAGCGGATCACCGCGCTGTCCAAGACGCTGGGCCTCCAGCTCGAGGCCATGCAGATCGCCGTGCACGGCGTGGACGTCGCCTTCGACAATCTCGAGGAAGAACAGCGCCGCCGCTTCCATGAGATCCGGACCACGGTCAACGAGGAGCGCGAGAAGGTGCTGGAGTCGCACCTGAAGCGGGACAACCGCGCCGATCACACCGACGCGGGGTACTGATGAGCGGGGACAAGAACACGCCGGACCCGTCCACGCAGGCGCAGGCGCAGAACGGCTCACTCGACGCCGTCATGCAGATGGGCAGGATCCTCAGCCCATTCGGCGCACCCCGAGGCTTCCACTTCGGCCGCACGGACTTCGAGGGCTACGACCTCAACGACATGATCGACATCGTCGAGTCCGCCAACCCGGAGCTGCTGGAGTCCGCGGGCACGGCCCTGGTCGCCGCCCGGGACGCGATCAAGGACGCCGCCGAGGAACTCAAGGGCAACCTGCCCGGCATCGACTGGGAGGGCGAGGCGCACACCGCCTTCGACCGCTGGGCCAAGAGCCTTGTCAAGACCGCCGAGGGCGTGGGCGACTACGCCGACACCATCGGCACCCAGGTCCTGGCCGCCGGAGAGGGCCTCGCCTCGGTCCGCGCGTCCATGCCCCCGCGCGACACGCGCGGTGAGCGCAAGACCGTCGAGGACATTCCCGAGGCGAAGCGGGACGAGAGCAACGAGGAGTACGCGGCGGCGCTCAAGGCGGAGAAGAACCGCCAGGAGGCCATCAACCAGATGTACCGGCTGGCGTCGTTCTACACGGTGTCGGCGGGGTACATGCGGCAGGCCGAGGAGCCGGTGTTCCCGAAAATGCCGGATGTGGGAGTGCCGCCGCCGGTCACCGAGAGACCCCCGATCACCGTTACAGAGGGGGGAGGCGCCGGAAACCAGTCGTTGGCGCCGGTCGATGACAGAGGCCCTTCTGGCCGGAGCTCAGCATCGGTCGGAGCGGGGGAGCAGCAGCCGGGCACCCAACTGCCGGTGAGCAGCACGGCTGACGCACTCGCTCCGCGTCCGGCGGGCACCGAGATCAACAGCGTCGGTACCTTGCCTCCTCAAGAAGCCGTAAGGCCCACCAACGTCACGCCGCCATCGACCAGCGGCCCTCTGGCCGCCTCGGGATCCGCCCCGCCGCTGCCCCTGGCTCCGAGCGGCCCTTCCATGACGCTGCGTGGTCCAGGCGGACGCACCGCTGGGCCCGGTGGCGCCCCGGCGACGAGGACGCCTCCGTCGGCGGCCCCCGGCCGGGCCGGGGCTCCGACGGGCGCCCGTCCGGTGCCACCCAAGGGACCGGGCCCTGTGGGGCAGAGCCCGCGCCCCGTCGTACAGGGACCGATGGGAAGCCGCGGACCCGACCGCGCGGCAGCTGTGGGGCGTACGGTCGCACCCGGACAGGCAGCGCCGCGTGCGACCGGGCCGGTGGCGCGCGGCATCGTCGGCGGCATGCCGA